>NZ_JADMOU010000002.1:0-401125 GCF_015558905.1 Bacteroides sp. D55t1_190419_B8 | reverse complement strand
GGAGCTGTATGCGGTGAAAGTCGCACGTACAGTTCTTAATGGGGAAAGCGGCAGCAATGCCGCCGACCTACATAACAAACACAATCTAAACTAATCCAGATGAATCAAACACCCGTAAAAGCGATTCTATTACTAATCGCACTCACCCTGTCCTGCCACACTCCACTTTTCTCACAGAGAGATTTTGAGCGACACGAGTTCTCTTTTCACGCGGGCTATGGCGTTATGTTCCATCACCCTCCCACACTCACGTTGAGTACCCACAGTTACCAACGTACACTCGCACAAGGCGTAAGCTGGGATGGACAATATAATTTCCGCCCTCTCAAACGTTTTGTCTTTGGAGGAATCTACTCCGGATTTTCTTCCAAAGGAAGTCATCCGGAAGGGAAGGATCATTTATGGGTTCATTTCATCGGCACTCAAATCGGAATGTGTAATGCCAACACCAAGCATTGGCAAATCCGGGTAACAACCGGTCCCGGTGGAGTCATTCTACGAAACAACAGTGAGGTATTCGGCAAAGCACGAAAAGTGAGAGCCTTTACTATTGGTCTCCTGACCAATGCCAATCTTACCTATAAGCTGAATCCCAATCTGGGAGTCAGTTTAGGAGTACAATATATGTATAGCGAACTACTCAGAATGAGAACCCACTATCATGGAGAAAAGGTCATTGTAAAACTCGATGGCAATGCTGATGCTAACCTCACACGAATAAATATCACTTCGGGATTATCCTATTATTTCTAACATTCACTAAAAAAAGCACTATGAAGAAATATATACTTATTCTTTTCTCCATCATCAGCTTTTGGAGCTGTACGGAAGACGAATCGATCGACATCACAGTTTTACCTCCTGCCACCACTACAGGTGCCAACACCTTTGGCTGTCTGATGGACGGATGGATTTATGTGGGAGGACGATACCTGAATTGGGGACACTCGTATGTATGGACGTATGATTCATTCCACTACTATCCGGAGGAGGACAAACTATCCGTCAATGTTTCCGTCAAGCCTGACATCAACATACACTTCACCATTTTATCCCCCAAAGAAGGCAAAGAAGCAACTCTCACCGATATACGGTTCAGAGGAGAAGAACTGGAAGACGGAACAGCTTTTATAAGCCATTTCGACCCAGAATTGAATATTATCAGTGCAACCTTCGGCAACGGCAAACGTCTGACTAACGGACGTTTTGATATTCATTATACAACACAACAGCAATAACGGCGGCGACAGTAATAACTATTCAGGTTTATTTTCTTCCCCCGCTTTATTGGAAGGATTGTTACTTTTCTGATACTCTTTGGGAGTGGTTGTTTCATTTCCATCCCGTACAGCCATATAGTGCGGCGACATAATTTCAATGCCGGCTTCATTAAATTTATCCTGAATATTCTGATGCAAATCCGAATAAATCTGTGCCATTTTATCTGCCTCCCTGATATATGCATTGATCTGATAGACCGGATACCAGTCGCTTAAAGAGGTTTCCAACACAAACGGACGCGGATCATCTACCACTCCGGGAGTGTTCAATGCAGCATCAATCAGAATCTGATTAACCTGTCGCCAAGGAATATCATAACCGATAGATACTTCCGAGTGAATAATCAGTCCATATTCACGTGCCGAGGTACTATAATTTACCGTATGAGACGACATGATAAATGAGTTAGGTACGGTCACCACCTCATTCTTGGGTGTCCGGATACGGGTAACAAGAGGAGTCTTTTCAATAATATCTCCCGTGGTATCATTCAACTTGATCCGGTCGCCCATCTTGAACGGACGCATATAAGTAATCACCAGTCCGGCGATAATATTACCGATCACCGTACTTGATCCCAATGAAACGATCAATCCGACGAATACCGAAATGCCTTGGAACACACCGGAATCGGAGCCCGGCAGATAAGGATAAATCATCGCAATCATAAATGCATAGAGCAGGAAACGGGCGATATGGAAAGTCGGCATCGCCCAGTCCGGGTAGAATCCGTTGATTTTGAGCCGTCCTGCTTCCACTTCACGCGCCAGATACAGAACGAGACGCACCAGATACTTCACGGCATACCAGATAACGATAATGGTGAACAACTTGGGAACATAGTCGATAATCCCCACAAAAATACCGCGAATCGGATTCCATATATACCCTAACAGTTGATATGCCAGTCCTTCTGTCTGCGGGAAGATGATGAAAATTAACGGTACGCTAAACAGTAGCTGCAATCCCATCAGTATATACCGCCCGATACTGGACAGGAATACTAACAGATTCGCCTGTTTCTGCGCATCCAGCAATTCATATCCCTGAATAGATACCGGTTTTATCTTCGTATCTTTCAGACGTAGGATACGCGCTTTCAGTTTACGGAATAACCAGTTGGTCAGGCGGAACAGGAAATACTGTCCCACAATCACCAACACAAAATAGAGCACACGCTTTGCCATTCGCCAAAGTCCGTGCTCCGCTTTCATCTCATGCAGTTTGGTAATGACATTCTGCTGTCTTTCTTTAGCCAGCGAATCACGTGAGATGCCTTCCCACAAAGCATCCTGATCGGTAAGAGAAAGCAGCACTTTGCTGCCGTACATCAAATCGGAAACAATGTCCGAATGATCGATAGAAACAGAATCGGGGCGTAGATTAAAGCGTCTTCCTATTTCTTCAATCGCCGCACCGGTCATTTGAGCACGTTGTTGGGGAGTATATCCTCCGCGTTTGGTAAAAAGGTAAAATAAGGTATCGCCGTCCGCCACTACCGGCACTCCTTTAGTGAACTGGCGTAAAGAGTCGATACGCTGTCTCTGCTGGGCATATTTTACGGAGTCGGCGGAAGCCATCTGTAGCTTCATCTGTTCCATTTCCATCCGCATATTCGCCTCGTTGAGCCGGGCTTCTTCCAATGATTTCCGCATATTCGCCAGATGGATAGAATCCGAATCCCGTCTCAAAGGAACATGTCCGTTCGTTATTGTATCTCCGGCAAATATCTTCTTGACAGCCTGTTCCAGCTGTGCTTGCGCCCCGATTGCCAGGAAAGAAAGGAACAACACCAGTAACGACCGCTTTATTTTATTTTTTTCCATACCTTATATTCCTTGATTATAATTAAGGTTAATCAAACTTTTCATTAAAAACAGAGCAAACATACGGATTGTTTTTGACATTACCATTTCCAAATTGATTATCTTTGCCACTAAAAGAGAAAAACCATGAATATATTGCTACTCATCGGGGGATTAATCCTCATTCTTCTAGGAGCTAACGGATTAACAGACGGTGCCGCCTCGGTAGCCAAACGTTTCCGCATTCCTCCCATCGTGATCGGTCTTACCATTGTCGCATTCGGCACTTCCGCCCCTGAACTGACGGTCAGTGTATCTTCTGCTCTCAAAGGCAGTGCGGATATTGCCATAGGCAACGTAGTGGGAAGCAACATTTTCAATACATTGATGATTGTGGGCTGCACGGCATTATTTGCCCCGATTGTCATCACCCGCAATACACTTAGAAAAGAGATACCACTCTGCGTACTTTCTTCTATTGTCCTGCTGATCTGTGCCAATGACGTCTTTCTGGATAAAGCCTCAGAAAATATCCTGAACAGGGTAGACGGTTTGCTGTTGCTTTGCTTCTTTATCATTTTCATGGGCTACACCTTTGCCATCGCTTCCAAGCCTGCCACAACGGGAGATGCCGGACATCCGGCCATAGAAGAGGAGACAGAAATCAAATCACTCCCTTGGTGGAAATCCATTCTTTATATCATCGGAGGTCTGGCTGCACTTATTTTTGGAGGTCAGTTGTTTGTCGACGGTGCCACGGGCATCGCCCGCAACCTGGGTGTCAGCGAATCGATTATCGGACTGACTTTGGTGGCGGGAGGTACTTCTCTTCCGGAACTGGCTACGTCTATCGTTGCCGCATTAAAGAAAAATCCGGAGATTGCCATCGGAAATGTAATCGGTAGTAACCTCTTCAATATTTTCTTTGTACTAGGGTGTAGCGCGAGCATCACGCCTCTCCGTCTTAGCGGAATCACCAATTTCGACCTGTTTACGTTAGTAGGTTCCGGTATTCTGCTTTGGTTATTCGGGCTGTTCTTTGCAAAAAGGACCATTACGAGAATTGAAGGAGGAATTATGATACTTTGTTATGTGGCATATACGGTGGTATTGATTTATAATACCTGAAAATAATAAAAGGCTTCCGGCAGTAACACCGGAAGCCTTTTATTCCCACTAGCCAATTAAACTCTGATATTTATTTCACCTCGACAGTCGTCAGTATATTTACACCATATTTTCCATCGGCAGATGTCCACCAAGTAGTATTCCCATTTGCACAACGGATAGCATAACGGGGATTATACTTCAACCGATCTGAACCATCAGGTATCCACAGACCTAGTTTATACTCTCCGGCAGCCATTGAACCGGGTAACTGAACAGCTTGTTCTACAGAATGTGTCAATGGTCTACATAATATATCACCCGGTTGGAAAGGTTGCCAATCCAACGGACTGGCTTCAGTCAGGAGCTCTGTCACTTTTCCTTTATCATCAATCAATACAAAATAAACCGGATGTTCTCCGAAGACGGTGGCGAAACCTCTGTTCACCAGGTTCAGAGTCAGTTGGTTCTCTTTTCCTGCTTGCAGATGATCCGGTAATTGAAGGGATTGCAATTCTATACGATAGCCTAGATGGTCGCGTATATAATCGAACATATTGCGTTTCACTTTCGTTCCGTCCTGTTTCCGGAAATAGCTGTCGGACACAGGCATGAGATGCTGGCGAAGAGAATCTTCCGTTATCATTGTCTTCTTCCAGACAATCATGGAATATTCGGGAGGATTATTCTCATCAAATCTGTTATTAGGATGCTGTTCCTTATAATTATGGATAACGCTCAAGGAAGTATAATGCTGGAGGAACAGACGTCTCGCTGCTTGCAGTCCGTCAATAATCCATCCGGCAGACGGGCTGTCGGGATCGGCTCCTACGCTCCAGAATCCCCAGGGGAGTTCTCCGTCTACTACCAGATAAGGAGATTCTGCTACGATTTGATCGAATTTGGCAGTCCCTTCGTGCATGTCGGCATCCCATCTATCAGGTCGTATGACGATAAAATCATCGTGGAATGAAAGCCTTTTATACAGTTCCGGTTTATCTTTCAACAAGTTTTTAAATTCCGGAAGTCTCACCTGCACATTTCTGCCTTCAGGCACTACTGACAGTAATTTTTCCAATACCGCAGCCTTTGTCTCTTCCGAGTTCTCAAGCCCCTGAATAGAGCTATGCCATTCGCCCCATGCTCCAATCATTCCGGCTTGCACCACCAGAATCAAATCTTTATTCTTCTCCAAGAAAGGTTTCAGCTGGTCCAGATGTTCCAGAATCTGTTTGCCGGTGGGGCCAACGGCAGCTCTTCCCATGAAATCTCTTTCATAAGCAAAACGCAATACGGCTTTCTTTCCCTGCTTCTGCAATTCATCAAAATACGCCTGCATGGTCAGGAAGTTTTCCTCCGATAGTTTTTCACCGATTAAATAGGTAAGATAGAAATAGCTTTGAGCCAGCGAAACACTATCCGCCACATATTTTTCCGACAATTCTACCAGCTCTTTTGTAGGGCTATCCTTTTCATGCAGCACATCTACCGCTGTCTCCAGCCGGAATCCTCTTCCGGGATTATAGAGCCCATTCTCACCGTGTAAATCATCGACACAGATTCCGCGAAACTCAACAGTCTGCCGGGAATCACCGCATCCACTTGCCAACAAGGCAAATAAAGCAGCTATTACACTGCCATACATCCAGTTCTTCTTCATAGTAATATGTTGTTTGCCGGCAAATATATAACAAATCGAAACACGACCATCCGTTATCACTCATTTCGCACAGTAAAGTATCAGTTTGGGATAAATAATGCAAAAGTATTGGATAATGCTAAGATTGTATTTGTCCCACGACAGGAATTGCCCTACCTTTGCCTGCATCTCAAAAATTAAGGTAATACATGAAAAAACAAAATTGGCTACTCTTACTTTTCATTCTGCTGCTTCCGGCAGAAAATATAATTGCTAAAAAGAAAACAGAAAAAAGCGATAGAGAAATCTGGTGTGAAATTATGTACCGGATGGCGACCCCTGTATTAAAGAATATGAGTGATGGTCTGTTGAAACAGAATATGCTTGTAGAACTAAGTCCGACATGGGATGGTCGCAATAAAGAGGTCACTTACATGGAATGTTTCGGGCGACTAATGGCAGGGGTGGCCCCCTGGCTATCATTACCGGATGATGATACGGCAGAAGGCATACAGCGCAAGCAGCTACGGGAATGGGCTTTGAATAGCTATAAGCAGGCTGTTGACCCTGCAGCACCGGATTATCTGCTGTGGCGTCAGGAAGGACAGACTTTAGTTGATGCAGCGTATATTGCAGAGAGTTTTTTAAGAGGGTACGATGCTTTATGGATGCCTTTAGACAGTGTTACCAAACAACGATATATCAATGAGTTTACCCAGCTCCGACGAGTGGACCCTTCATACAGCAACTGGTTACTGTTCAGCGCAACTGTCGAATCGTTTCTTCGAAAAGCAGGCGCACCCAGCGACACCTATCGTATCAGTTCTTCTTTACGAAAGATAGAAGAATGGTACGTAGGTGACGGCTGGTATTCGGATGGCCCCAACTTCGCATTCGATTATTATAATAGTTTCGTGATACACCCCATGTATATCGAAGCATTGGAAATTATCACCGAAGCCGGCAAACATAAAAAGATATGGAACATGCCCGGCTGCGATTACCACAAAGCGATCACGCGTGCACAGCGATTCGGAGTGATCCTCGAACGACTCATCTCTCCGGAAGGAACACTGCCCGTTGTCGGACGTTCCATTACTTACCGCACCGGTTCACTGCAAACACTGGCATTACTCGCCTGGCGCAAATGGCTTCCTGAAGAATTGACAAACGGACAAGTACGTGCCGGCATGACGGCCGTCATCAACCGCATGTTTGGAAATAACCGCAATTTCAATGAGAAAGATTTTCTCACGCTAGGTTTCAATGGTTCCCAACCCGGCATTTCAGACTATTACACCAACAATGGCAGTTTATATATGGCTTCCCTTGCTTTTCTACCGTTAGGCCTTCCTGCCGACGATCCCTTTTGGACAGATGCTTCACAGCCCTGGACTTCGAAAAAGGCATGGGATGGAGAAGATTTTCCAAGAGATCATTCTTATCATGAGGAATAATTGATAATCAGCATTATATAATAGTTTCCAGTCGCACTGGAAACTATTATCCATTACGAATGGAAACTGTCATGTAACACAGCTCCTTGTTTTATCTCTTATAAGTAAGAAAATCAATAAATATCACTTTTTTGTGTTGTGAATGAAACAAGTAAAGAAGAGAATAGTTTAATAGCAGCCAAACTCTTGACTTTCCCTGTTTTATTTCGTATCTTTGAGAAAACAAAAAGAAGAAAAGCAAAATGAAATATACAAATATCAAGACATAGCAGCATATTATCAAGCATATATTTCCATATATATAAGAATAGGAATGGGAGAAGATCAGCACTGATTTTCTCCCATTTTGTTTATATAATTCACAAACATTTCTGATATTCATCAAAAATAGTTTCTAATAAACTCAAATACCGTTCTTAATAAACTCTTCAACTATTTATTAAAAACGATACTCTGATTTATTATAGAACTGTAAATATATTATCTCTATAAAAACAACAGGCTTATTCATATTCAAAGAAGAGAGATCACTATATAGTCAATATTACAGACAAATTCCTCATGGTATTTTCTTTACATATATTAATAGTACATCCTTTTTCTCCAGAAAATCAGCTAGCAAATAAGAAAATCAAAAAACAAATCATGTAGTTTCAAAGGAAATAGAAAAAAAGTATTAGTATCTGCTAATATTATATTTGTCTCCCTTTCAAAATAGTCCTACCTTTGCTTATCGTCAGTTACAACATCTCATTAAACAACGAATAAAACATTAACCCTTTAAATAAAAGTATCATGAATAGACAAAACCTTTTCACTTTATTTGCTACATTCGCATTACTCTTCTGTTTCACATATTCTTGTAATGCCAAAGGAAAAGACAAAGCCAAACACGTTGTCTTCATCGGTTTGGACGGCTGGGGTGCATACAGTCTCCCCAAAGCGGATATGCCTAATGTTAAAAAATTAATGGAGGACGGAGCCTATACATTAAAGAAACGCTCCGCACTTCCTTCGTCCAGTGCCATCAACTGGGCTTCCATGTTCATGGGAGCCGGACCGGAACTGCACGGATATACCGAGTGGGGCTCTAAAACTCCGGAACTTCCCTCACGAGTATTAAACCAGCATGGCATTTTCCCAACAGTTTTCCAATTGCTGCGTGATGCTCGTCCTGAAGCAGAAATCGGCTGCTTGTACGAATGGGAGGGGATTAAATATTTGGTAGATACTCTTTCCATGAGCTATCATTATCACGTTGCTGATTGCAACAAAACTCCTAAAGAATTAGGAAATATGGCATCTGCTTATATTAAAGAAAAACAGCCGGCACTGGTTGCTATCTGTTACGATGGTCCCGACCATACCGGTCACACTGAAGGGCATGACACTCCTGCATATTATGAAAAGCTCAAAGAACTGGATACTTATGTCGGCCAAATCGTTCAGGCAGTAAAAGACGCAGGAATCCTGGATGACACCATTTTTATCTTAACTGCTGACCATGGAGGTATTGACAAAGGACACGGAGGAAAAACAATGCAGGAAATGGAAACTCCGTTTATCATTTCCGGAAAGAATATCAAAAAAGGACTTAGATTCGATGACATAAGTATGATGCAATACGATGTAGCTTCTACAATAGCATCTATTTTCAATCTTGAACAACCACAAGTTTGGATTGGCAGACCGATGAAGGCGGTTTTCAAATAATTTTTTGAGATTATAAAAGAGAAGCTAGACACTATTTAGCTTCTCTTTTTACTTTATACAAAATCCAGCAATAGTCGTATATCTCTGATATTATTATATCTGTTTACTACATTCGTTAATAAATCATATTATGCGGCTTTTTCATAAGTCAAAACCTAGTTCTTTTTTACAAGAATAATAAAATAAGATTCTCACTGTTGTTAATTACAAAATAATATTTGTATCAGAATCCATATCCTTTAACCTTCGCCTCTTAATAACATAATAAAAAAGCAATCAAAAGCCACGACATAAGATCCATTAATCGATATACGCTTTCCCATTCTAATAATAACCTATTTATATTCCTCCATTAAAAAAAGGACAAAAGCATATTTTAATACCACATTACAGAAAAGTATTAGAATAGGATAAAATAATACTTGTCTATCACTATATTATCCCATACTTTTGCATCATCCAATTATTGTTTGAGGTTTCCATGGATCAATCAATAATTGAACAGAGTTTATAATCTAATACAATAAATTATGAGAAGAAAAATTCATTTTCTACTATTCCTTTTTCTTTGCATAACTAGCATTCCACTAGCTGCTCAGAATATTGAAATAAAAGGTATAGTTACAGAAGCTGCAACAAATGAACCTCTACCTGGAGTTACAGTCAGTATTAAAGGAAAGGACACCGGCACAGTAACAGACATGGATGGAAAATATTCCATCAAAACAAACCAAGGAGATATTTTACGATTCTCAGCAATAGGTATGAAACAAATAGAGAGAGCAGTTACATCCGGTGCTCCGATCAACGTCTCAATGGAAGAAGATAATATTGCTCTTGAACAAGTAGTAGTTATCGGTTACGGTACAGTGAAAAAAAGCCATCTTTCGGGAGCTGTAAGTTCGGTTAGTGCCAAAGAGCTTAACGGACAGGTTGCTTCCAATGCTGCGACAGCATTACAAGGAAAGATACCCGGAGTATCAGTGGCAAGTTCCAGCGGTGATCCAAATGGAACGATGACAATCAACGTACGCGGTATCAGTTCATTATCCAACAACAATCCACTGTATGTAATTGATGGCGCATTCGGCGACATCAGCATGGTCGATCCGAATGATATCTCTTCTATCGAGGTATTAAAAGACGCTGCTGCAGCAGCCATCTACGGTTCACGTGCAGCAGGTGGCGTGGTATTGATCACTACAAAAAGCGGCCGTAAAGATATGCCAACCAAATTGGATATCAACTTCTTCACAGGCATCAGCCACACCCCTAAAACCCTAAAAGTATTTAATGGAGAAGAATACAGTCGTTTCGCACGTTATTATCGTCTGGCGGGCGACGGTTACGGATCAGAAAACGGGGCAACCCCTTTTATCGGTGAGGGTACAGACTGGCAGGATATAATGTTACGCACCGCCATGACCTACAAAGCCAATGCTACAATCAGCGGCGGTTCGAAAAATGGTTCTTACAGTTCATCCGTAAGTTATCTCAACAAAGAGGGTATATTGCGCAATACAGATCATGAGTCTTATAATATCCGCCTGAAGAGCGATTATTCTTTCCTGAACAATCGATTAACCATAGGTGAATCGATGATTGTAAACATGACAAAAGGAAGCGGCTACATTCATCAGGATACAATGTTCGACATCTTCCAGTTTCCCTCCGTTGTACCCGTATATGACCCGACGAATTCAGGGGGCTGGGGTACTTCCAACGATATCAACTTACCCAACCCATTGGCAGAAATGACAGTCAATGATGAGCGAACTGAAACAACCAGAATTTTCCTCAATGCCTATTTGCAAGCGGAAATCATCAAAGGATTAAAATACAAGCTCAACGTAGGTATCAGAAAAGAACATACTAAATGGCGCAAATATACAGATGCATACGATTTAGGTACATTTGGAAAGAATGACAAACCCGACCTGGAAGAAAAATCATCCACCTGGGAATCGTGGGTTTTAGAGAATACTTTGAACTACGACCGTACATTCGGCAAACACAACCTGTCACTTCTCGCCGGTTACTCTGCGCAGAAAGACAAAAGCCACAGCTTATATGGAAAGAATAGCGATATGGCCCAATTCATAGAAACAATGCCGGGCAATGTGGATCCGTCCAACCTGAAAGCATCCAGCAGCCTGAATGAACTGGCATTAGTATCTCTATTCGGACGTGTCATGTATTCATTCGACGACCGCTATCTGTTTTCTGCCTCCATCCGTCGCGACGGTTCGTCACGTTTCAAGAAAGGGCATCAATATGGTGCATTCCCATCCGCTTCCATCGGATGGAACATTAACCGCGAAAAGTTCTTCAAACCGTTGGAAAATGTATTCGACCAATTGAAGTTACGTTTCAGCTACGGTAAACTCGGTAATCAGGAAATGACCAGCTACTATCCTACGCAAAGTGTAGTATCGGATGGAATGAACTATGTATCGAACAATTCACCATGGTTTGGCTCCATGCCTTATGTACAGGCTATTTCACCAGCCAATCTGACATGGGAAAATACAGAAACATATAACATCGGTCTGGATGTCAGCCTGCTGAACGGAAAATTAACTTTCACTGCCGATGCTTATGTGAAAAACACCAATGACGTACTGCTGCCTATTCCCTCGACCGCATCTACCGGTATCAGCGGAAACTCGATCCAAAATGCAGGACAGGTACGAAATAAGGGATTTGAATTTGCCGTGAATTATCGGGGTTCTATCAAAGATAAGTTCACTTATTATATAGGTGCCAATATCGCTGCCGACAAGAATGAAGTAACGAAAATCACATTGGGCGGCCAGAATCTGATGATTTCCGGTTATAGCGCACACGGTGCCGGTGGTCGTGGTATCAATATGTTTGCCGAAGGACATTCCATGTCCTATTTCAACCTGATTGAAACAGACGGTTTGTTCCGTTCGGCAGAAGAGATTGCCAATTACAAGAACAAAGACGGCGAACTCATTCAACCCGGAGCCCAGGTCGGCGATATCCGCTACAAGGACTGGAACGGTGATGGCAAGATTAATACAGACGACCAGCATGATGTAGGAAGCCCTTTCCCCGATTTCACTTTCGGCGTCAGACTGGGTGGTGAGTGGAACAACTTCGACTTCAACCTTTTCTTTGACGGTATGGTAGGTAACAAAATCTATAATTATCCGCGTTATCGCCTGGAATCAGGAAACTTCAACGGAAATATAAGCACTGTATTGGCAAACTCGTGGAGACCGGACAATCAGAACACCGATATTCCACGCTTCTCTAAAACAGATGGTGCAGACAACAAATGGGCATACTCCGACAGATGGCTTGAGAATGGTTCATATATGCGTCTGAAAACATTGGATATCGGCTATACATTGCCCAAAAACCTGACCAAAAAAGTCAAACTTGAGAATGTAAGAATATACACTTCAATGGAAAATCTATTCACACTGACCAAATATTCGGGTTATACTCCGGATTTGGGTGAAAGTACTGTTGCCGGTGTTGACTACAACGTATTCTCAAGAGGTATCGACCAGGGACGTTATCCATTGCCCCGCACCATCTCATTCGGAATACAAGTTAACCTGTAATGCCTTAAATTAATATTAAACATTAAAAGTCTATAAACATGAAAAGAAATTGGTTATCATATATGTGCATGGCAGCTCTTCTTTCCGGAGCACTGACATCGTGCAACGAATCCAGCTTTTTGAATCTGTCGGACCCTAACCATTTCACTGAAAGCAACTTCTGGAAAGATAAAGCAGATGCGGAAAGTGCTTTGGCAGCCGCCTATTCCCCTATAAAAGGAGCCATGTACGGATACTTCGGCGCATTCGACGGTTGGCTGAACCTCAACGGTCGCGGCGACGATATCTTCACCATCAAAGGAGAAGAAGTTCCCATGTGGAATATTGCAAACTTCCTGAATTCACCGTCCACCGGCAACGATCCTTATGGAGCGCTTTATTCGGGTATCCAACGTGCCAATATCGTATTACGCTATATCGACCAGGTACCGGCTTCGGGCATTACGGAAGAAGATCGTTCGATGATTAAGGGCGAAGCGCTCTTTCTGCGCGGCTATCAATATTTTCTGTTAGTCAACAACTACAAAGAAGTCCCTTTGCGACTGATACCGTCTAACGAAGATGAAACCAACAAAGGGCCTGCCACTGAAGCAGCATTATGGACACAAGTGGAAGAAGATCTGGGTAACGCTATCAAATGCAATCTGCCCGTAGAACGCACCACTGCCAAAGAGCGGGTTACCAAAGGCGCTGCTATCGCAATGTTGGGTAAAGTATATGCCACCCAACATAAATATCCGGAAGCCAAGCAATTATTAGGAACATTATTAAAAGCTCCTTATTCTTATGAGTTAGTTGACAACTTCGGTAAGAACTTCACAAATGAAGATGAGTTCAATAAAGAATCCGTGTATGAAATAGCATACAGTCCCGACGGAGAATACTCATGGAGCAACGAAAGTGGAATCTGTCTGGGTTGCTATATACCACAGTTTATCGGTCCGGTAAAATCCGGCGGATGGGCCAAACTGATGCCGAGCTCTTTCATCGTAGGAGAATTCACCAAAGAAACTCGCCCGAGCGATGCAGATACCAAGTTTGACAAACGTATGTATGCCAGTCTTTTCTTTGATGCAGCCAACTACGGCGACAAAGTACCCAACGAAAAATGGTATGGAAACAATTACTCGATGGACGAGCTTTGGGAAGGTAATGAGGGTAAAATGGCAGGAGGAGCTCCCAGCTTCAATGTCAACGGAACGGCAGGTAAATTCTTAATCAAGAAAAATACCGCATACTATGTGGATGATAAAGCACCGGATAATATGGGTAATAAGGAAGGAAGGTCCAGCAACTTACGTGTGATGCGTTTTGCGGAAGTCTTGCTGCTTTATGCCGAGGCATGTGCCAAAACCAATGATCCGGACGGTGCCAACTATGCTTTAAAACTAATCCGCAACAGAGCAGGACTTCAGGAAAAGACTTTCGCACAAGAGGAACTTATGACTGAAATCGAACATCAATGTTTATTGGAATTCTTCGGAGAAGGTCACCGTTTTTATGATCTCAAGCGTTGGTATTCTGTCAGCGAAATTCAATTGATTTTCAAGGCCAACGGGAAGCAGGGTGCAGAAAATTTTCAGGAAAAGCACCTTTACTATCCTATACCGACAAGTGAATTGAACAATAATACTGCCATGGTGCAAACCAGTCTATGGAAATAATGTCCAGACAAGATTAACTTAATAAAGAAACAATATGAAAAAGATATATTCATTATTATTCGTATCCCTCTTCCTATTTCTAGGATACTCTTGTGACGACGGAAGTCTGAGTCACAGTGATGTCTACATTCCTGATCCGGTAGAAGAAACCGATGAAGATGACGGATTCTCTGCCGAACCAACCACCGAGGCTGTCATCAAAATGCAGTTCGGGGATGGACATGAGCATCAGATTATTGATGGTTTCGGATGTGCTTTTGCCGAATGGTCACACCGCATCTGGAATAATATGATGCGTGAAGACGTAGTGGACGATCTGTTTGGCGAAAATGGTTTAAAACTGAACATATTCCGGGGAGAAGTATTTCCACACTATCAGAATCCTGTCACCAACGTTATCGACTTCGGCATTAACCGCACATTCAATCTGGCAGCCAATGATCCGTCTATGATTAATGATTACTGGAGAGACTTTAATGGTTCAGGATGCGGCGAACAGGTACAGTTGGGGCAAATGTGGTTAGTGGACATTCTCCAGAGGAAATACAAAAATGTAAAGTTCATGTTTTCCACATGGAGTCCTCCCGGAACGATGAAATCTAATGGTAAGCCTTCCGGCGGTAGTTTGAAATCCGGTTCGGAAGATGCATTCGCTGATTATCTGATAGACTTCATCAAAGCATATACAGAGAAATTCGGAATCAAGATTTATGCCATTTCACCATCCAATGAGCCGAACAGTAGCGGAACGGGTTGGAATGGATGTAGCTGGAGTTACACCAATCTTGCAAATTTCTGCCAAGATAATCTTCGCCCGGCTTTAGACAAGGCAGGTTATCAGGATATGAAAATTATCTTTGGAGAACACTCATGGTGGAAAGCGGGAGTCACCTTCCTTGAAAACGGTTTGAAGGCTCGCCCCGAATTAGCAAATTCTAATATCATTGCAGCTGCTCATGGATATACTTTAATCGGTAACACTGAATTCGTACAATCACCTCTCTGTGCAGAAAATAACATTCATATATGGAATACAGAGACCAGCTCTACAGACACATACGATCCATCCTGGAAAAATGCAATGCAATGGGCCACTACTTTCCACAATTATCTGGCTGTTTCCAATCTGAATGCATTTGTATGGTGGGCAGGCGCACGTCCTTGTACCAATAATGAAGCACTTATCAGACTGGAAGAGGCACTACCCGGAACAAATTATGAAAGAGCCGCCCGCTATTATAGTTATGGACAGTTCACCAAGTTCATTCCGGAGGGAAGCCGTCGCGTAGACGTAAAAACGATTGCTCCTGAAAATGGTGAAGAAGTTTTCCCTAAAGAACTGTTAATGACAGCTTATGTTAAAGACGACACTTATACGATCGTATTAGTGAATAACTCTACAAGCAAAGCTTTCGAAACTAAACTGGAGATTGAGGGAAAAGAATTCCAGACAATGATTTCATATACGTCAGACGAGGGTGTAAAATGGCAGCGTAAGAAAGTAAACCCGTCTCTTAGCGGATTGCGCGCCATCACTGTTCCCAAATTTAGCGTTGTAACCATCACCGGTAAAATGAAAGACATTGGAGCTGAATAATCATCCTAAATAAACAATGAATATCATGAAAAGAAATCTATTATATTTAGCAGGATTCCTGCTTGCAGCCGCTACTATTTTCTCTGGCTGTAACGATGAAGATCCCTCCTATCACAATCTCGTGACAGATACACAGGAGCTGATAATTAATTTTGATGAAGCACCACAAGGAATGATTCAGATGCTTCAGGGAAATGGCAACTACAAGATAGTCAGTTCTAATGAAGAAGTGGCCACTGCCGTTGCCGAAGGAAATATGATTAAAGTGACAGCCTTGAAAGCGGGCATCACTAATCTGACAATCACCGACTGGGCACAAATGAGTACCAATGTAAAAGTTATAGTAGATCAGTTAAGTGAGCTAGTTCTGGCTGTTTCATCCACTAAAATGTATCTGGGTGAAAATAAAGTGATTAACATACATACAGGAAATAGAGGATACAAAGTGACAGTCGATAAAGAATCCATAGCCAAAGCTACGGTGGATGAAGAGGGACATATCCAAGTGGAATCCCTGGCACCGGGCATTGCGACCGTAACAGTTACCGACAGACTGAATAAGACTGCTGAACTTTCTGTGAAAGTAGTCAAACAACTAGTGCTCGACAACAGTGAAGAAATTGCTTATCTGACTATTGGTGAACCTCTGATTCTCAAGATTCTGGACGGTAACGGAGAATATACCTGTGTCAATAATGGCTCTGCCACTTATCTGAAATGTACAATGGCGGAGAATGGAACGGATGTCGTAGTCGAAGGTCTTAAAAGATACCGTTTCAACAAGACGATAACTATCAGTGACCAGGAAGGGGAATCAATCAGCATCAATGTGGTATATATCGACGACCCTTATCTGACAAACCCGTCTTATCGCTACTTTATAGCCGGTTCTGCTTCTTACCAAAGCCTATCTACCTCAGCAGTAGGCACAGTAACTCACGCAGCAGAGTTCAACATGTCCGAACTGGTTATAAAAGGAACAGGAACGTATGCCAGCGGTTTTGCCATCCAATTTACAGGAGACTTGACAGTGGGCGATAAGAGCAACGCTGTACTGTATAAGGTGACAAGAAATGCAATAGATAAAAGTGTGAAATATCCGGCAGAAAATTGCCGTATCGATAAAGTTGAAAACGACTGGTATTGGGTTAGTTTTACGGAACCGAACTGTACAGCTCGTTCGTATTTTATAACTAAACAATAATTTGTAAACTTGACGCATGTATTTTAAAAGTACCCCCATACTTTTGAAGTGACAAACATAAAAAGAGACTGTTCTTGCAACACAGTATATCCCTTGTATCTGTCTGTATTGTGGTCAGTCTCTTTTTATTAATTTTGAATAGATATGAATAGATATGATAACAGATTACGTGTTCTTATGGAAGAATACGAAACGCTCATCTCACGTGAAAATGAAAAGATACTGCCAGGCAATGGAATATTCGAACGCTATAAATATCCCATATTAACGGCTGCCCATACTCCACTGGAATGGAGATACGACTTCAACCCCGAGACAAATCCATATTTTATGGAACGCTTCGGCATTAATGCCGTATTTAATGCAGGAGCAATCAAGTTCAATGAGAAATATCTTGTAATGGGACGGGTAGAGGGGTATGATCGCAAATCATTCTTTGCCATTGCCGAAAGCCCTAACGGTATTGATCGTTTCCACTTCTGGGAGTATCCGGTTCAACTCCCGGATTTATATCCCGAAGAAACGAATGTATATGATATGCGCTTGACAGCCCATGAGGACGGCTGGATTTATGGAATTTTCTGCAGCGAAAGTCTTGATCCCAACGCTGCGCCGGGTGATCTGTCTTCTGCCGTAGCCAAAGCGGGTATCATACGTACCAAAGATTTAAAGAACTGGGAACGTCTCCCTAATTTGATTTCCCAAAGTCAGCAGCGCAATGTCGTACTGCATCCGGAATTTGTAAATGGCAAATATGCTTTATATACCCGTCCGCAGGATAACTTTATCAACGCCGGTAACGGCGGAGGTATCGGCTGGGCACTGATAGACGACATCACCCATGCAGAAATAAAAGAAGAAACCATTATAAACCACCGTCATTATCACACCATCAAAGAGGTGAAAAACGGTGAAGGGCCTCATCCCATCAAAACTTCCCAAGGATGGTTGCACCTGGCTCACGGAGTCCGTGCATGCGCCGCCGGTCTGCGCTATGTGCTCTATCTGTACATGACTTCTTTGGAAGATCCGACAAAGATCATTGCCGAACCGGGTGGTTTCTTACTGGCACCCATGGGAGAAGAAAGGATAGGAGATGTATCCAATGTACTTTTCTCTAATGGATGGATTGCTGATGAAAATGGAACAGTGTATATCTATTATGCCTCTTCCGATACTCGTATGCATGTGGCAACTTCTACAATCGACAGACTGATAGACTATTGCTTCCACACACCTGCGGACGGTTTCCGTTCCGCTGCTTCTGTGAAGAACATTTGTAAGTCCGTAGAAGCCAACAAACTGATCTTGGCAGAACAGTTTCATTTTTAAGGTATTCAGGCACAAAGCGCAAAACTGCCGGTTTTTCGGTGAAAAACCGGCAGTTTTGCATTCTCCTCTTTATATAGAACTACTTCCACCCGCATCTCCGCATCTATCACTGAATATGTCAATACAAAAAGAAAACTCAGGTGATATCAACATAGTATCAGAATGAGTTAAAATAATATTTGTTTCGTTATCGCTTTCCACCTACCTTTGTCACAAAGATCATAACATATAAATCGATTCAAACCTATAGTATGAAATTACACACTACCGACCTTCTCATCATTTGCGTTTATCTGATCGCTATGATTGCCATCGGACTTATTCTAAAAAAACGGGCTGCCCAAAATATGAACTCCTATTTTCTAGGAGGGAAATCACTGCCTTTCTATATGCTCGGACTGTCCAATGCTTCCGGAATGTTCGACATCACAGGCACGATGCTAATGGTATATTGGGCATTCGCTTACGGATTCAAGAGCCTTTGGATTCCCTGGTTATGGCCGGTATTCAATCAGATATTTCTAATGATATATCTATCGGTGTGGCTCCGCCGTTCCAATGTACTTACCGGAGCGGAATGGATCAAGACACGTTTCGGAAAAGGTAAAGGGTCTACTCTTTCACATACGATTGTTATCATCTTCGCACTATTGAGTGTCTTAGGTTTTCTAAGTTACGGTTTCATAGGTATTGGCAAGTTTATGGAGATATTCATCCCCTGGGAAGTAGTATCTCCTTACATTCCTTTCAATGTTCCGGCAGAATACGTCCCCCACGTATATGGTATCTTCTTTACCGCTATTGCCACATTCTACGTAATGCTCGGAGGTATGTTGAGTATTGTATGGACAGATGTGGTGCAATTCCTGATTATGACAGTAGCAGGTATCGTGATCGTTATTATCGGAATGCAAATGGTAGCACCGGATATGATTCACTCCTTCGTTCCCGCCGGATGGGATTCCCCTTTCTTCGGATGGACACTGGACATTGACTGGAGCAGCCGAATGAACCTCCTGACGGAACGCATGGCAAATGAACCATATAGCCTGATTAGTATCTTCGTCATGATGGCTTTACTCAAAGGAATATTTATGAGTATGGCAGGACCTGCACCCAACTATGATATGCAGAAAATTCTATCCTGCAAATCCCCTAAAGAAGCGGCTATGATGAGCGGCTCCGTATCGGTCGTACTGTTAATTCCCCGCTACCTGATGATTATGGGATTTGCCTTGTTGGCTATCTACTTCTTTAAGGAAGATGGCGGCCTGACACAAATGGAAGTGACACGGACCGATTTTGAGACCATTCTCCCCCACCTAATCACACGTTACGTACCGGCAGGACTGGCAGGTTTGCTATTAGCCGGACTACTGGCGGCTTTCATGTCAACCTTTGCATCCACAGTCAATGCCGCACCGGCCTATATCGTGAATGATATTTATTTGAAATATATCAATCCGAAAGCAAGTGTGAAAACACAGATACGCAGCAGCTATATCATTTCTGTTGCAGTGGTAGTTGTCAGCACTATCATCGGATTCTTCCTGAAAGACATCAATGAAATATTCCAATGGATTGTAGGCGCACTCTTCGGAGGATACATCGCAGCCAATGTATTGAAATGGCATTGGTGGCGCTTCAATGGCGAAGGTTACTTCTGGGGAATGACTGCCGGAGTCATAGCAGCCATTGTCATGAAGTTTACAGTTCCCGACGCATGGGTGCTCTACTTCTTCCCGGTACTGTTCGGTGTCTCTCTGATAGGATGTATTGCCGGAACGTACAGTGCACCTCCGACAGACGAAGAAACATTAATCAGTTTCTACACCCGTGTACGTCCATGGGGATGGTGGAAACCGATTGAAGAAAAAGCATTAGCCCGATCCCCCCATATACAGCCCAACAAGAACTTCAAAAGAGATGCATTCAACGTGGTTATCGGTATTATCTGGCAATGCAGCCTCACGATCATTCCGATGTATCTCGTTGTCCGCGAACAACTGGGGTTATGGAGTTCTATCGCGTTACTTCTGGTTACGACACTGATACTAAGAAAAACCTGGTATAAACCCTTGTGTAAAGAAGAAGTAAGGTATAATGAAGAAATGAAACAACTAAAATAAGGAAAAAAGATTATTAGCTTAACACACTAAAAGACAGAGAACCGATCATGAAAAAACTATCCGTCATACTATTGTCATTGATACTATGCCTCCCACTATGCGCTCAATTTAAAGGGACAGTCTATATCGACAGCAACCAATCGGGCATATTGGATAAAAGCGATAAGCCGCTGATGGGAGTCATGGTAACAGATGGATTGAATGTGGTAAAAACAGATAAAAAAGGTCGGTTCTCTTTACCCGGATTCGCAAAAACAAGATTTATCACTATTACCACCCCTGCCGGATTCAAAACGCAACAATTCTATTTGCCTACCCAGGAAAACAGAAAAACCTATGACTTCCTGCTGACAGAAAGTGAACGGACTCAATCCAAAGAGCACTCTTTCATCCAAATCACTGATACTGAAGCTACCGGAGGACTGGGAAGATGGGTGACAGATTTGAAAAATTACATCAACAGCGAAAAGCCCGCCTTTCTGATTCACACCGGAGATATTTGTTACGAACCGGGCTTGCAAATGCACAACCGGATAGTAAATTCACAAACCATGAACTGCCCTGTTTACTACTGCATAGGGAATCATGACCTTGTAAAAGGCAACTACGGCGAGGAACTTTATGAATCAATCTACGGCCCGACCTGGTATTCATTTGATATCGGCAATATCCATTACGTGGTCACCCCCATCGACCACGGCGACAACCCGACCGATTACACTCTGAAAGATGTATATAACTGGCTGAAAAATGACCTCTCCTCCATGAAGAAAGGCCAAGCCCTGATTATTTTCAATCACGACCTATTTACTCCCAATGATACTTTCGTATTCAAAGCAGACAATCAGCACGTGCTCGACTTCCGTCCATTCAATGCCAAAGCCCAAATATACGGGCACATGCACTACAACTATGTGCGCAATCAAAACGGAATCTATACCATTTGTACCAGCACACTGGACAAAGGTGGTATTGACCACTCCCCCTCCTCTTTCCGCGACATTAAAGTAGACGCAAACGACAACATCACCACACAGCTACGATATGCTTTCGTCGCCCCGCAAACCACCATTGTTTTTCCAATGAAACAACAAAAAGTGGGAACCAACACTGACGGACAACTTTCCATTTCTGTAAATGCATACAATTCGCAAGCAAAGACCCAACAAATCTCATATATATTGACCACTCCGGAAAGTAACGAAGAAGTAGTACGAGGCACTCTCACACCGCTCACCGACTGGAATTGGACTGCTAATATTTCAATCCCCTCCGATAAAAACGGGAAAGAACTGAAACTGACAATCACCTCCTCTTTCAATGACGGAAAGAAAGCGACAGACTCCTGTTCTTTCATTTATGAGAATGGTTTCAAACCGTCCATCATTCCCGGTGAGAACTGGAATACCTTACTCCAAAATGCCGCCCATACCGGAGGAATCAATCATTCCAACCTCCATCTCCCTCTGCAACTGGCTTGGACCGCCAATGCCGGAAGCAACATTTTTATGACTTCCCCCCTCATTGCGGACGGCCAAGTATTTACAGCTACCACAGACGATAATGTTTCACTAAACACCTATATATGCGCATTCGACCTCAACTCCGGGAATCCCGTATGGAAATACCGGACAGAAAACTCAATAAAAAATACCATTGCTTACGAAGATGGAATTATTGTAGCACAGGATGCCGCCTGCCATCTATATGCCATTGATGCAAAAACAGGTCAGCTGCTATGGAAACAACGAATCAACTTGGACAGCTATCCATATCTCACCGAGGGACTGACAACAGATAACGGAGTAGTCTATGCCGGAATCGGTGTAGGTCTATCTGCCTATGACCTGAAAACCGGACGTACTCTATGGACCAACAAAGACTGGCGGCAACGTGAAGGCTCCACCACCACATTAACCATTGCCGATGGCGTACTTATCAGTGGAACTCAATGGGGAGGACTATACGGCAACGACATCCACACAGGAAAACAACTTTGGAAACTCTCGGACAACGGACTCGGCAATCGTGGCGCGTCTCCGGTTTACAAAGATGGCAAATTATGGATTATCTCCTCCAAAAGCCTGTTTACCATCGATCCTAAAACCGGAGCAGTACTTCAACAAAAAGATTTATCAATCAATCTGGATGCCACCTCTACCCCTCTGGTCACTGAAAATGAGATCATTTTCGGAACCGTAGAACGCGGAGTGATGGCACTGGACAAATCAACCCTTTTCAACAAATGGAAAGCTGAAACATTACCGTCTCTGGTGTACACTGCACCTTACTCCACCACACCGCAAGCCGGAGTAGAAACCAGTCCCGTCGCTTCGCAAGGAACCGTGTTTATCGGAGCTTCCGATGGCTACCTTTACGCCATCGACCAGTCAACCGGTATCATAAAAGAAAAACTAAATCTTGGAGCACCCATATTCTCAACAGTTGCCGTATCCGGAAATTGTATGATTGTTTGCGATTATTCCGGCAATGTGCATTGTTTTACCCTCGCGCAGTTTTTGCCACCCTACGCGTTGTAATTTAAAGATTATCACGTATCTTTGCCTCCTCAAATCATAAATACGAGATATGGCTATTACAATCAAGAAAGTCTCCACAAAGAGAGAGCTTAAGAAATTTATCCGTTTCAATTACAGAATGTACAAGGATAATCCTTACTCTGTGCCTGATCTTTATGACGATATGCTCAACACCTTCAACAAGAAGAAGAACGCAGCATTCGAATTCTGTGAAGCAGATTATTTCCTCGCATATCGGGACGATAAAATAGTAGGACGTGTAGCTGCAATCATCAACAATCAGGCGAACGCAAAGTGGGAATGTAAGAACGTTCGTTTCGGATGGATAGACTTTATCGACGACCCCGAAGTGTCATCCGCACTTATCAAAGCAGTAGAAGACTGGGGAAAAGAACGAGGCATGACTCACATTGCCGGTCCTCTCGGATTTACCGATTTCGATGCTGAAGGAATGCTGATTGAAGGATTCGACCAGCTTAGCACCATGGCCACTATCTACAACTACCCCTACTATCCTGTACACATGGAAAAGCTAGGTTTCGAGAAAGACGCCGACTGGGTGGAATACAAAATCTACATACCGGACGCCATTCCCGACAAGCACAAACGTATCTCCGAACTGATCCAACGAAAATACAACCTCAAAATAAAGAAATACACCTCCGGAAGAAAAATAGCCAAAGACTACGGACAGAAGATTTTCGAACTGATGAACGAAGCATACAGCCCACTTTACGGCTATTCTCCATTGACACAGCGACAAATCGACCAGTACGTAAAAATGTACCTCCCAATCCTTGATTTACGGATGGTTACCCTGATCACCGATGCCAATGACGAGCTGGTTTGTGTAGGTATCTCCATGCCATCCCTTGCCGAGGCACTACAAAAATCACACGGGCGTCTGTTACCGCTCGGATGGTTCTATCTGCTAAAAGCACTATTTATGAAACGCCGTGCCAAAATGCTTGATCTGCTACTTGTTGCAGTGAAACCGGAATACCAAAATAAAGGTGTTAATGCTTTGTTATTTTCCGATTTAATTCCAGTTTATCAAAAATTAGGTTTTATCTTTGCGGAAAGCAACCCCGAACTGGAGCTGAACGGAAAAGTTCAGGCACAATGGGATTACTTTGAGACTCAACAACATAAGCGCCGCCGTGCGTTCATCAAAGAGATAAAATAAAAACAGCTATGGAAGAGAACGAATTGATACCTGTAGACAACAACAATGCAGTAGAGTACACTGACGACAACATCCGCCACCTGAGCGACATGGAACATGTGCGCACACGCCCCGGTATGTATATCGGAAGGCTGGGCGACGGTGCACATGCCGAAGACGGAATCTATGTCCTCCTGAAAGAAGTAATTGACAACAGTATTGACGAGTTCAAAATGCAAGCCGGTAAGAAAATCGAGATTACCGTTGAAGAAAACCTTCGTGTCAGCGTACGCGACTACGGACGGGGCATCCCGCAAGGAAAACTCATCGAAGCAGTCAGCATGCTGAATACCGGTGGTAAATACGACAGTAAAGCATTTAAGAAAAGTGTCGGACTGAATGGTGTCGGTGTGAAAGCCGTCAATGCTCTAAGCTCCCATTTCGAGGTACGCAGTTACCGCGATGGCAAAGTACGTATCGCCACTTTCTCAAAAGGTAACCTGCTGACCGATGAGACGCAGAACACCGAAGAAGAAAACGGAACTTATATCTTCTTCGAACCGGATAATACACTATTCCTGAATTACAGCTTCAAGCCCGAATTTATTGAAACAATGCTACGTAATTACACGTACCTTAATACAGGGCTTGCCATTATTTATAACGGACACCGCATCTTGTCACGCAATGGTCTGGTAGACCTTTTGAACGACAACATGACGGCAACCGGACTTTACCCGATCATCCATCTGAAAGGGGAAGACATCGAAATCGCTTTCACACATACAGGGCAGTACGGAGAAGAATATTATTCTTTTGTCAACGGTCAGCATACTACCCAGGGTGGTACGCATCAAAGTGCCTTCAAAGAACACATTGCCCGCACCATCAAAGAGTTCTTCAACAAGAACATGGATTATACCGATATCCGTAACGGACTGGTTGCCGCCATTGCCGTCAATGTGGAAGAACCGATTTTTGAAAGCCAGACCAAGACTAAACTAGGGTCTACCAATATGGTTCCCGGTGGCGTGACGGTCAACAAATATGTAGGCGACTTTATCAAACTTGAAGTAGATAATTTCCTGCACAAGAATGCGGATATAGCGGAAGCCATCCAACAGAAGATACAGGAATCCGAAAAAGAACGTAAAGCCATTGCAGGTGTAACGAAACTTGCTCGTGAGCGCGCAAAGAAGGCGAACCTGCATAACCGTAAATTACGCGACTGCCGCATCCACCTCAACGACCCGAAAGGAAAAGGACTGGAAGAAGACTCCTGCATCTTTATCACCGAGGGAGACTCTGCAAGCGGTTCCATCACCAAGAGTCGTGACGTAAATACTCAAGCAGTATTCAGCCTGCGTGGTAAACCGTTGAATTCTTTCGGACTGACGAAAAAGGTGGTTTACGAGAACGAGGAATTCAACCTGCTTCAAGCAGCCCTGAATATAGAAGATGGTATTGAAGGACTACGCTACAACAAAGTGATCGTAGCAACCGATGCCGATGTGGACGGTATGCACATCCGCTTGCTGCTGATTACGTTCTTCCTGCAATTCTTCCCCGACCTCATCAAGAAAGGACATGTATATATCCTGCAAACCCCTTTATTCCGTGTACGTAACAAGAAAAAGACAAGTTACTGCTATAGCGAAGAAGAACGTATCAATGCCATCAACGAATTAGGACCGAATCCGGAGATCACCCGATTTAAAGGTTTGGGAGAAATCTCACCGGACGAGTTCAAACATTTCATCGGCAAGGATATGCGTCTGGAACAGGTGACACTGCGCAAAACGGATGCAGTAAAAGAACTACTCGAATTCTACATGGGTAAAAATACTATGGAACGGCAGAACTTTATTATAGATAATCTGGTTATAGAAGAAGACTTGGCATCATGAGAAAAGCAATATTCCCGGGTACTTTCGACCCTTTCACCATCGGACATTATTCGGTAGTGGAGCGTGCACTTACCTTTATGGACGAAATCGTGATAGGAATCGGTATCAATGAGAACAAGAATACCTACTTCCCCATTGAGAAAAGGGAGGAAATGATTCGGGAACTTTATAAAGACGAACCTCGCATCACAGTGATGTCCTACGACTGTCTGACAATTGATTTTGCGCAGGAAGTAGGGGCCAGGTTCATTGTCCGCGGTATCCGTACGGTAAAGGATTTCGAATATGAAGAGACCATTGCGGACATTAACCGTAAACTGGCGGGGATTGAAACCATCCTGCTCTTCACAGAACCGGAACTGACTTGCGTCAGCTCTACGATTGTACGCGAGTTATTAACCTATAATAAAGATATCAGCCAGTTTATTCCCAAAGGAATGAAAATGAGTGAATGACACTCGTTAGGGAATAGGAGGTGAGTCAGAAAAGATGATGAAGAAACTAACGATTATACTATCCGTTTGCTTGTGGGCAGTTGCCGCACAAGCCCAGAACTTCGGTTCCGAAGCCATGCGAAAGCTACAAATGGCAGAGTTTGCAATCTCCAATTTCTATGTGGACAAAGTAGATGAAGACAAGTTGGTAGAAGAAGCCATCATCAAGATGCTGGCACAACTTGATCCGCACTCTACTTATTCGGATGCAGAGGAAGTGAAGAAGATGAACGAACCACTTCAAGGTAACTTCGAGGGTATCGGAGTGCAATTCCAGATGATAGAAGACACCCTGTTGGTGGTGCAGCCTGTCAGCAACGGCCCTTCCGAGAAAGTCGGTATCCTTGCCGGTGACCGTATCATTGCCGTGAATGACAGCGCTATTGCCGGAGTGAAAATGAGTACGGAAGATATTATGAAGCGTCTTCGTGGCCCGAAAGGTTCGAAAGTCAATCTGACAATCGTTCGTCGTGGCGTGCAAGACCCTTTATTGTTTACAGTGAAAAGAGATAAGATACCTATCCTTAGCCTCGACGCCTCTTATATGATTCAACCTAAAACGGGTTATATCCGCATCAACCGCTTCGGAGCGACAACTGCTGAAGAGTTCAAGAAAGCAATGAAGGACCTCCAGAAGCAAGGTATGAAGGATATGATTCTTGACCTGCAAGGAAACGGAGGCGGTTATCTCAATGCAGCCATTGACCTTGCTAACGAATTCCTGGGACAAAAGGAACTGATTGTATATACCGAAGGCCGGACTGCCAAGCGTAGTGATTTCTATGCAAAAGGTAACGGGGACTTCCGTAATGGTCGCCTCATCATATTGGTAGACGAGTATACAGCTTCCGCCAGCGAAATTGTCAGCGGTGCGGTACAGGATTGGGACAGAGGAATTATTGTAGGCCGCCGTTCTTTCGGTAAAGGCTTGGTGCAACGTCCTATCGACTTACCGGACGGTTCCATGATTCGTTTAACCATCGCCCGTTACTATACTCCATCGGGACGCTCGATCCAAAAACCATACGACAGCACTGTCGATTACAATAAAGACCTGATAGAGCGCTTCAACCACGGTGAGCTTATGAATGCCGACAGCATCCATTTCCCAGATTCACTGAAAGCGCAGACAAAGAAACTAGGACGTACTGTGTATGGCGGAGGTGGCATTATGCCTGATTATTTCGTGCCCATCGACACTACATTGTATACGGATTATCACCGGAACCTGGTAGCTAAAGGAGTGGTTATCAAATTTACCATGAAATTTATCGAGGGACACCGGAAAGAATTAGCTAACAAGTATAAGAAGTTCGAATCATTCAACGAGAAGTTTGTCATTGATGACGATATGCTGGCTACTTTACGGGAAATGGGTGAGAAAGAGGGTGTGAAGTTCAATGAAGAACAATATCAGAAATCGCTCCCACTTATCAAAACGCAACTCAAAGCACTGATCGCCCGCGACCTTTGGGATATGAACGAATATTTCCGGGTAATGAATACAACGAATGAAAGTATACAAAAGGCTTTGGAAATACTGAATTCGGACGAGTATCAGAAGAAACTGAAATAAACTGCAAAAATAATTCGGATAAACCGTACCTGATCACTCCCCTTTGTTGTAGTATAAGTAAAATTACAAAAACAGAAGTAGTATGCGACAGTTTAATTTTACTTGGACAACAATCGGCTGGTTACTGATTGGATACGGTTTATCTTTTATTCCCTCCCACGCACAAGCACAGGCAGTCATCAAGAAGTTCTCATTGGAACTGAAGAATGAAAGCTTGCCCGAAGCACTGAAACAGATAGAAAAGAAAGGGGGAAAAAGTATTCTCTTCACTTACAACGGCACCGAAAGTTATCGCGTGACAGCCAGTATTCACGAAAAGACAGAATGCGAAGCCATAGACATCGTGTTGAAAGGCAAACCTTTCGTTTCCGTCGAACGGGAAGAGTATTTCGTCGTACAACGAAAGAAATCAAACAAAGCTATAACCGTACAAGGCAAAGTCTATGACGAGAAAGGAACTCCCCTAGCATTCGTCAATATACTTGCGCTTGCTGCCGATTCCAGTTTCCTGGCCGGGAGCGTGACAGAAGAGGACGGTTCTTTCCGTCTGCCTGCCATAGCCGGGGAAGATTGCCTGTTGAAAGCAACCTATATAGGTTACTGTCCGCAAATTATTCCCTGCCGGCAACAAAACATCCTCCGGTTACAACCCGATACGAAACTGCTGAAAGAGATAGTGGTAACCGCCGGACGCCCATTGATAGAAAGGAAAGACGGAACATTAACCGCCAATATAGCCGGAACTCCCCTTTCACTCATGGGATCGGCAAGCGAAATGATTTCACATCTCCCTTTTGTCACAGGTACGGACGGAGAATACACCGTATTGGGTAGGGGCACTCCCGAAATCTATATCAACGGACGCAAAGTCAGGGATAACACAGAACTGAACCGCCTGCAAGCCAACGAAATACTTTCTGCAGAAATCATCACCACTCCGGGGGTGCAATATGGCTCTTCCGTAGGTGCCGTTATCCGTCTCCACACCATTCGCAAACGGGGACAAGGCATGAGCGGCAGTTTCTATACCGATTACTCGCAAGGACATGTACCGATCGGCAACGAAGGCATATCCTTGAACTACCGTACCGGCGGACTGGATATTTTCGTAAAAGGGGACTTTGCCGAAATCAACAATCACCTAACAAGCATCCACAGTCAGGACATTTACGCTTCGTCCGACTGGAACCAATCAACGGAGAACAAAAGCAAACAAACCTATCGCACCTTCAACGGCGAACTGGGATTCAACTACGAAATCGACGAGGATCAGTCATTCGGTATGCGCTATATGCCCGGTACGAACATAGGTAATGCGCATACTACCAATGAAGGGACAACCCTCATTCTGCAAGACGGCAAAGAAGTAGACCACCTGTATGCTCGCCAGCAGACAGATGCGCATACCGGCTGGTGGCAGGCAGCCAACGGATACTACAACGCCACGTTCGGCAAATGCAACATCGACTTCAACGCCGACTATCTGTATGGCCGGGACCGCATCCGTCAATACGCCGAAAACAACGGAACCGAAGACGCCACTTCGAGCAATCGCGTACGCAACCACCTCTATGCCGCCAAACTCCTGATCACCACCCCACTCCGGAAAGGCAAACTCAGTTTCGGAACAGAAGAGACATTCACCAACCGCCACGACATATTTCTCCAAAGCGGCTTCTCCGCCGATGCCGACGACCGCATCAAACAAACTATGTTTTCCGGCTTCATCGACTACAACCTGCCATTGGGAAAGTTCAATATCTTAGCCGGACTGCGCTATGAATTTCAACAAACAGATTACTACGAGAAAGGGATTCACCAGGACGGCCAAAGCCCCACCTATCGCGACTGGATACCGGTAGTCAGCATCAAATACACTTCCGGCAACTGGTTTTTCGCCCTTTCCCACCGCACTCTGAAATACAGTCCCAGCTACGATATGCTCACCAGTGCCGTCACGTATCAAAACAAGTACTCTTACCGGAGCGGAGACCCGTTTCTCGTCCCCCAGATACATCGTGCAACTTTCTTCGACGCCGGATGGAAATGGATTAATTTCAGTATTTACTACGACCATTCCTGGAATATGTACACCAGCTACACCCGCCCGTATGACGACATCAATCATCCCGGTGTATTGCTGTTCGGCATGGCAAGCATTCCGCATTCCAACCGCTATGGAAGCAGCATCGTCCTTTCACCAAAATTCGGCATCTGGCAACCTCAACTGACCACCGGCATCAATTGGTTTGACTCCCACGGTACTTCCATAGGCATCACCCAGCACTGGAATGAGCCACGGTTCTATTTCAGTCTCGACAACAGTTTCAACTTCCCTAAAGGCTGGTTCTTCAATATCAAAGGAGTACTGTCGCCCGGAGCCAAACAAAGTTACGCCATTTGGAAAACCGAAGGAAGAGTAGATGCCCAACTGACCAAATCGTTCCTGAAAGACCAGTCGCTAAAAGTATCGGTAACCGCCAAAGACATCTTTCACACCGGCTACAGATACTTCACCATCTATGGCGACCGGACATTCAGCTCCAACCGCGATTATTCAGACCAGCAGCGTTTCGGCATCCGGCTGAGTTATCAGTTCAACGCGGCGAAAAGCAAATATAAAGGAACCGGAGCCGGAGAGAGTGAAAAATCACGTCTGTAGACTCTCTTTTTAAAGAGAAGTGTGTACTTTTGCAGTATCAACCCCCTAAAAGAGCATGTTCCTGTTTCATAAAGACCATACAAAGAAAGAAGTTTTCGAGCAGATGTTTGTGGAAATGTATCCGCGAATGGTACGTTATGCCTCACAATTGACGGGAGATAAAGAAGAAGCACGGGATATAGTGAGCGAAGTGATGGAACAGGCCTGGACACATTTTGAGCAGTTGGATAAGAACGACCGGGGCGGATGGATTTATACCGCAGTCCGCAACGCCTGTCTCAACCGCCTGAAACACCTTCAAGTGGAGCATGATAATGCGAGAGCAATCTACGAAGCGACACTAGCTGATGTGGAGAGCAACTATCAGGAGCACGAAGCGTTATTGCAAAAGGCGGAAGTGATAGCCCGAAGTTTGCCTGATCCTACCTGCACTATCTTACGGCTGTGTTACTACGAGCATCTCACCTATCGGGAAGTTGCCGAACAACTTGGCATCAGTCCCGATACAGTGAAAAAGCATATATCCAAAGCACTGCGTACATTACGCGAAGTCATGAACGATGAAAATCATGAACGATCAAGGAAGGAGAACAGATAATGGAAGAAAAGAAAAAGTATACTCCCAAAGAGGAATCCCCCGATTACGGACTAACGGGAGATGACTGCCGCCCTTTTTCAGAGGATGCCGGGATACGTCGTTTGCAAAATGCCTTTGGCGAAGCGTTAGGCGATTTGCCCCTACCGGAAGAGACACGGGAAGCATGGACAGCTTTCTCGCAACGACAGGAGCAGAAGAAACGACAAGCATATCGCCGCATATGGCTTTCCGGTGGCATGGCAGCAGCTATTGCCCTGCTCTTAATATTGTGGTCACCCTGGAATAAATCAGACAGTACAGCATCGGATATCAAAATATTTGCCGCCCTCAATGTTCCCGAGCAGGTCACAACACAAGAAAAAAACGGCAGAATAATCGTTTCCACCCCGCCAACGACTATCATTAATCTGACATTAGAAGACGGAACCCACGTGCTGTTAAGTGCAAACAGTCGTTTGGAATACCCCAAAGAGTTTACTCCGCAAAACAAGCGGATAGTAAACCTCACCGGAGAAGCACGCTTTGAAGTGGCAAAAGACAGTCTTCGTCCTTTCATCGTTTCCACCGGAGATATACAGACACAGGTATTGGGGACAGTATTTGATGTAAATGCCTATCCTTGTAATACGCCCACTGTCACATTATATAGAGGACGGGTGCAAGTAGCAAAAACCGACTCTTCGCACCGGAAGGAAATATCACCAGGTCAATCCGCCACATTAGAAACAAATGGTGATATCGTTGTATCAAAGGCTACGCAGACCGAAAAAGAAGGATGGACGGATAATGAGTTTTATTTCGACAACACGAAGATGATGCAAGTATTACAGAGTTTAGGGACTTGGTATAATATCAGCGTCATCTGCCACTCACCCAACCTCTTACAGAAACGGATTCATTTTCGTTTTAGCCGGAATGTTTCGGTAGAAAGTCTGTTGGACGCACTGAACGATTTAGGAATTGCACATTTTCAGTACAAGAATGAGGAGATAATGGTCTATTAAAACCCTAACTTAATTCCCTTAAAAGCAATACGCCTTTAAAGCATTATAAACGTACACTCACTTTTACTAAGGAGTAAAAGTAGTACGACATATCAATGTGAACAAACCACACGAACAATTTAAACTAGTAGTAATACTTTGCTTTCTACCTTTTATAGTTTACCAAGACATCATCTTTCAAATTGGTGGACATATATACTTATCGTAGTGGACATATAGATACACGATGGTGAGTATATATATCCACCACGCTGTATCTATATGTCCACTAAACACTGTGTATTAACCTGTTAACTTTATCGTTGGGTATACTCGAATGTCACCGTACCGCGAATATCAGAAGAAGAGGCGGCAATGTATGCCTTAAACTTACCAGGTTCTGCCACCCAAGTATGCTGTTTATCATCAAAGAATTGCAATGCTTCCGGTTTGATCGTAAACTTCACTTCTTTTTCTTCATTTGGAAGAAGCCGTACTTTCCGGAAGTCTTTCAACTCCTTCACCGGGCGAAGAACACTACACTCTTCGTCGCCAACATATAACTGAACGATCTCTTTCCCTGCTATTTTCCCTGTATTCCTAATTCTTACAGTAAGATCAATACTGCCATCAGCATTCATTGTTTTAGCCGATACCACAGGCTTACTATATTCGAAAGTGGTATAACTCATGCCATAGCCAAAAGGAAAGAGCGACCGAATCTTCTTCGTATCATACCAACGATAACCAACCAAAATATCTTCTTTATATTCCTGACGGATACTATCACCCGGGTAACTAATCTCACCGAAGAAGTGTGCCGGACAATCTTCCAGTTTCACCGGATAAGAAAAAGGTAACTTACCGCTGGGATTCACATCTCCGCTCAACACATCAGCCAGTGCCTCTCCGCCGACAGAGCCTAAATACCACGACTGAATAATAGAGGGTATCTCCTTCACCCAAGGCATTTCCACCGCATTTCCACTAATAATTACTGCTACCAGATTCTTATTTACTTTCAACAGAGCTTCTATCAAATCATTCTGTCCAAAAGGAAGTCCATACGACAAACGGTCACCACCCTCACAATCCTGAAAATGATTCTTATTCAGTCCTCCGACAAAGATCACCAAGTCCGCATTCATCGCTTTTTCTACCGCGTCATTACGTAAAGAATCTACTGTTGTCTGTGGAATAACATCTGCCCGGCCATACATCGGGCGACCGCTTGTATAGCCTTGTGCATAAACCACATCCTCACCAAACTTCGCTTTTATACCATCTAATGGTGAAACCACCCTCTGAACTTTCAACTCCGAAGAGCCGCCGCCTAACATCAAATTACGGGTAGCATTATCTCCCACAACCAAAATACGTTTATATTTTCCCTGGGGGACGGGTAATAATGCAGGTTGTTTCTTACCTGTCCCATTTTTCAACAAGACAATGCCCTCTGTTGCAACCTCATAAGCTGTACGATAGTGCTCTTCGCTGGTCAGTGCACCGAACGGTTTCCGACGATTCATCGCTGTACGGAAAATCAGACGTAACACACGTGCGGCCTTATCGTTCACTACCTCCATCGAAATCTTACCTTCGCGAACCATTTTCAGATAAGACTTACCCAAATAATAATCATCAAAACCGAATTCCGATTCCGAAGTCAAACCATTGGTATAAGATCCCATTTCAATGTCCAATCCGTACATGGCAGCTTCATAAGTATCATGTGCAGCTCCCCAGTCCGTGATAACGCATCCGTCGAAATTCCATTCCCCCTTCAATATATCATTATTCAGCAATTTGTGATGGGCAGCATGAGTTCCACGCACTTTATTATAAGCTCCCATAACAGACCACGTTTTACCTCTTTCTACAGCAGCCTTGAAAGCAGGCAGATATATTTCATACAATGCACGGTCGCTTAGTTGCACATCGATATGTCCCCGCCATAATTCCTGATTGTTCAGTGCGTAATGTTTTACGCAGGCGGCTACTCCATTCTTCTGCACTCCCTGAATATAATGCACGCAAAGCTCCGAGGCTAAATAAGGGTCTTCCCCCATATATTCAAAGTTACGCCCGTTGAGCGGGGTACGATAGATATTCACCCCCGGTCCCAACAAAACATCCTTTTCACGATAACGGGCTTCTTCACCGATGGCCTGTCCATATTTCTCTGCCAATAGCGGATTCCAGCTAGCTGCCAGACAGGTCAGTGCAGGAAAAGCAGTGCAACTATCGTTCGTCCATCCGGCATATCCCCAATCATTCCAGTTAATTTCGGCACGCACGCCATGAGGACCGTCACTCATCCAGAGTTCAGGAATACCCAAACGGGGACAACCAGGGGAGCTAAACTTCCCTTGTGCATAACTAAGACGAGTTTTCTCCTCCACAGTCATACGGTTCAGCGCATCCTGTACCCTGACCTCTATCGGTTGTGTATCATCCAGATACACCGGTTTTTGTTTCTTGTCTTGAGCAATCACCACCATACCTGTCTGAACAGACAGGAAACATATAGTCAATAAAAATATCTTCATTATTCCCATAATCATTTACAGTTTACAATCTTTTGCCGAGATCTTCACCACGGCTTGCCGAAGCCCTTCCGAAGTAGCTGTCAACTCCGTTTTTCCCGGTTTCCCGTCATTCTGAATGACAACAAGGCATTTTCCATAAAATGCTTTCCTCTTTTTATCCTTAAAGCGTTCCAACGATATCGGGTTTCCATTATCCACTCCTGCGATGAAACCATTACCTTTCACAGTGAAATTCACCAAATTATCTGCATTCGGACAAAGATTCCCTTCTTCATCCAGCACCTCTACAGTGACGAAACACAAATCTTTTCCATCAGCAGCCAGAACTGAACGATCAGGAGTCAGGCGAATTTCTGCAGGCTTTCCGGCTGTACGAATTTCCTTTTCCGCTACCACTTCATCCTTTCTGCGTGCAACAACCTTCACCGTTCCCGGTTCAAACTTTACACGCCAAACAACATGCAGGTTATCAGCATCTTTACATTTCACTCCCTGCGACTTTCCATTCATAAACAATTCCACTTCATCCGCCTGATTATAGTAGCACCACATATCGATCTCCTGCCCCGGAGTCCAGTTCCAATGCGGGAAAAGATGCAACACTTGCTTATCTGTCCATTCCGACTGATATAGATAGTAGACATCTTTTGGGAAACCTGCCAGATCGACAATACCAAAGAATGAACTACGTGCAGGCCATCCGTAAGGAGTCGGTTCTCCGATGTAATCGAATCCTGTCCATACATATTGCCCGCTGATAAAGTCGTTGTCTCTGACTAACTTCAGACTTTCTTCATGAGTGTTTCCCCAAGGCACATGACAGTTCTCATAAGATGAACAGGCAAAAGTAGAATCAGCAAAGGGTTTATCCCAACGCTCAGGCCAGATAAACATCCGGTCACTGGGCATACGGTAGTATCCACGTGTCATTAATGCCGAATTACTTTCAGTAATGATAAAGGGCTTGTCCGGAAAATTAGCCGGAACATGAGGAATATCTTTATTATGATAATTATAGCCAATCACATCCAGTGCACCGGAACGGAATAAATGATTGCCGGAATTCGGTTCATTGCATCCGGCAGTGACAGGACGGGTAGAATCAAGCCCTTTCACAAAGCTTACCAATTTCTTCGTCAGCAAAGAGTTGACACTCTCCTCTCCTTCTTTTGCCAACATTTCAGAAGAATGTCCAAAATTCAGGATCAAATTGGCCTCTTCCAGACTCAATGTATCCGCTTTAGCATCACTCCATTGTTCGAGGACTTCATTACCGATACTCCACATAAAGACAGAAGGATGATTGCGGTCACGCAAAATAAAGTCATTCAAATCGCGCTCGTGCCATTCATTGAAGTAACGGGCATAATCATGTGCTGTTTTTTTCTTCCGCCACATATCAAAAGCCTCATCCATCACGATAAATCCCATACGATCACAGAGATCAAGCAGTTCGGGTGCGGGAGGATTATGGGAACAACGTATGCCATTGCATCCCATTTCTTTCAGAATCTGCAATTGCCGTTCAATGGCACGTGTGTTGACAGCTGCCCCCAGACAGCCCAGATCATGGTGCATACATACCCCGTTAATCTTGGTTTGCCTACCGTTCAATGTAAATCCTTTCCGGGCATCAAAACTAAATGTACGGATACCGACAGGAGTCGTATACCTATCCATACATTCCTCGTTTCGCATCACTTTGGTAACCAATGTATACAAATAAGGAGTATCAATATCCCACAACTCCGGTTGTTTTACAGTCAATTGCTGGGCGAAAACAGCTTCTCTGCCAGTTTCCGTTTTTCCGGCCGACCGCGTTCCAGCAACTTCTCTGCCTTCAGCATCCTGCAAGGATGAGCAGACCGTGATATTTTCATTTGTATCACTTTCATTCACAATAGTAGTAACAAGATTCAGTACAGCCTCTCCCTTGTCAACCGATGATGTCGTGACATACGTTCCCCAATCGGCTACGTGTATCGGACCAGTCTTGCTTAGCCATACATTCCGGTAAATGCCACAACCTGAATACCAGCGTGAATTAGGTTGCTCCGCATTGTCCACCCGAACAGCCAGCACATTGGGTTCATCCCATTTCAGATAAGGGGTCAGATCATAACTGAAACTGATATATCCATAAGGACGTACTCCTAACGAAACACCGTTAATGAATACTTCCGAATTCATATATATTCCGTCAAACTCAATGCGGAAGATCTTTCCTATATCTGCTTTGTCTACACTAAAAGTTTTGCGATACCATCCAACTCCACCCGGAAGCGCCCCTCCCCCTGTGCCGGAAGGATTTTCACAGCTAAAGTCTCCCTCAATCGCCCAATCATGAGGCAGATTCAATACCCGCCAGTCATTGTCGGCAAAACCGGGTTGTGCAGCTTGTAATCCGTCTCCCAAGTGGAAACGCCAATCCGCATTAAAGTCAGACCGCTCGCGTGGAGAAATGGGGGAAGAACTGTTACATGCTCCCAACAGCATCAGACAGCTCCCCAATATCAAATATTTCAATTTACCAATCATCATCGGATTATATCATCCAGCCTACAGTTTCAATGTCTGCTTGCTGCCATTATATTTCACAGTCACCCCTTTCGCATTCAAATCAAACGGTTGGGCTTTCTCCTTATTGACCGTAACCACAGTGAAGGTGCGTTCCTTCAGCATACCCGGAAATTCTCCCTGACGTTCACCAATCACTAAGGTCTTGGTAGCCTCATCATACTTCATCGGTATCATGGCATACATCCCTTGTTCATAGTTATAATTCACGCCCTCATCTTCGTACAAAGTAAATGCTCCATCCGCTCCCTGATAAATATACAAACGAATATGATCCGCCGGTCTTTCATCCGTATACTGAATATCATCACCTAACGGTACGATAGCTCCCGCACGCACATACAACGGAATCCGTTCATAAGGCGCATCTATCATTTTCTTTTCTCCACCGGACTGAAACTTGCCGGAATAAAAATCATACCAACCTTCTGCTTGGGGGAAATAGATTTCACGGCTCCGATCACCATAGCGATAAACCGGCGATACCATAAACGAAGGGCCGAACATATACTGGTCACCAATATCATTTACTTGGGTATCCGCTGTAAAATCCATGACTAATGGACGCATGATTGTATAATCATTAAACCAGGTCATGCCTGCCAACGAATAAATATACGGCATCATATTGTAGCGCAGTTTGGTATAATAAACAACCGATTGGTAGGCCGGATGTCCTTCCGGTGCAATCTCCCATATTTCACGGAACGGGTATTGTCCATGTGCACGATACAGAGGAACGAATGCACCGAATTGATACCAACGGGCATTTAATTCACGCCATTCTTTATAATCGGCATTTTCCGTCTTTGTCGCATTCCATTGCTTCTGTCCCGCCACATAACGGTTCTCTACACAAAAGCCGCCAATATCCATTGTCCAGTAAGGTATTCCACTCATGGCGAAATTAAGTCCGGCAGAAATCTGTGCCTTCATATCCTCCCAACGTGTACCGATATCTCCGCTCCATGTAGCTGTAGAATAACGCTGTAACCCGGCAAATCCCGAACGGGTCAATAAGAACACACGTTTATTATTATCCACTCCGCGCTGACCGTCATAAATGGCTTCTGCATTCATCAGTGCATAAGCATTGAAAAATTCCGTAGAGGAACCCAACGCCGTAGGTCCGCACAAAGCCTTCCGATATTCCAAGTCGGTACAGTCACGTACATTCGGTTCGCTGGCATCCATCCACCAGGCATCGATACCCAACGGATAATAGTGCTCATACATCTGCTTCCAAAACAGTTTACGTGCATCCGGATCATAAGCGTCATAAAAACCATAATGGTAACCGGGGCCTACCCAATCTTTCAAGCTATCCCTGACAGACTGCTGATACATCCACCCATTCTTGTCGAACTCCTTGAAATGTTCGGTAGTAACATAGAACTTAGGCCACACCGAAATCATCATACGCCCATGCATAGCATGAATGGAATCGACCATTGCTTTGGGATCCGGAAAGCGTACCTTATCAAACTCATGACTTCCCCAGGCATTTTCCGGCCAGTGATTCCAATCCAGTACGATATTATCCACCGGGATTTTACGATCACGGAAACCTTTCAGTGCGCCTAACATTTCATCTTGTGTATTATACTTCTCCCGGCTTTGCCAGAAACCCATTGCCCATTTCGGCATAACAGGCGACTTTCCGGTCAGAGTCCGATAGCCACTGATTACTTCATCCATATCCTCACCAACCACAAAATAATAATCAAGCTGCTTTGCCATCTCACTCCACCATGACTGTTTTCCCTGTTCTGCCGGATCTACAGGAGTCAATGCCCGCAGCCCACAATAAGACTGCCCGCCATCAGGCTGCCATTCAATTTTCAACGGCACACGCTTCCCTGCTTCCAGATGAACAGCAAACTTATAGCTATTAGGATTCCATGCAGTCCGCCAACGTTCCGGCACCACCGGTTCATTATTCAAATAGACCTTGACATATCCGGCGTAATAAAGAATAAACTTAAATTCTCCTGTTTGAGCAGGTTCTATTTCGCCTTCATAAGTGACCTTAGCCCCCATTAACGGCAATTTCTCCGGAAGATTCTGAATCGTTTTCAGATTCTCAAAATAAATAGAGTCTTCCCGGCGAACCAACGTCTCTCCTTTTTTCGGCACATAAGTACCGGTAAGCGCACCTTCCCGACCTGTCTTATCATAAAGCTTAAAGACCCGGTTCAATTGGGAGTAGTCATTCGGATTACCGAAACGGCACAATGAATAGCTATCCAGCAGTACACCATAATTCTTATTTGAAACAACGAATGGAACAGAGACTTTCGTATTGTATTGGAACAGTTCTTCGTTCTTACCCTTATAATTAAATTCATCCGCCTGATGCTGCCCCAATCCGTAGAACGCTTCATCTTCAGGAGATTCAAAAACCTGACAGATCGTATATCCCTTTGTTCCTTCTACTTCGATTGGAGTAAACTTCTTTCCTCCTCCCTTGTTTTCCTGCAGGATTAACTTTCCGTCTTTATCCACAAACCACACCTCTCCGGTACTGGCCAGTACGGATGCTTTCACTTCTTTTGTAGACACTGTAATCGTATCGCCATTCTGCATGACGGCAAATGAGATTTGTTTCTCCTGCGGAACAACAATCAAACTTTGCGGATCGGCAAACTTGCTGTCGGCAGTAGCAGAAACACGGATTAACTTATCTCCCATCACTTGCAGACGAACCAGTCGGGGACCTCCTGTTACTTCCTGTTGTACTTTAACTATCACGCTATCGCCTGTCTCCTCATAGACCTTATTGGCACATGCTCCGAAAAGAAGTCCCGGCAACAGACAACAGAAAATGTTTTTCATATTCATAATCATACCTACCTTTAGGGTTCAACAATATATTTTCTCATATCGCAAAAGTAAGTACTATAAATGAAAAGCTCCCCTTCTAATGTTTTATAGAAGGGGAACTTTTAAACAGTGACCGGACGATATGTTTTTTTCAGAGGTATCATTTGTTATTTCCCTTCTTTTTCCTGGTAAACAGAGGGCAAAACACCAAATTCATCCTTGAAATAACGACTGAAATATTTAGGGTTATTAAAGCCTACTTCGAAGGCTACCTCAGATACATGAAGCTGGCTTTCACGCAATAATTGCGCTGCCCGTTTCAAGCGGATCACGCGGATAAACTCAATCGGTGTCTTTCCTGTGATCTGGAGTAATTTCTTATACAGATGCACACGGCTCATACCCAGTTCCCGGCTAAGCTCCTCTACCGAGAGTTCGGTACGCGACATATTATCTTCCACATACTTGATTGCTTTCTCTATCAATTTCTCATCCAATGAAGTAATGACAATCTCACTGGGGGCAGGGTCAATCATTCCCTGGGTGACACGATGATAGCGGCTTAATTCTATCAGTTTACGGATACGCAACACAAGAATAGTCATATTGAACGGCTTCGTTACATAATCGTCCGCTCCTGTCTGCAATCCTTCCAGCTTCGCTTCGGTATTCTGCCGTGCTGTCAGCAAAATCACAGGGATATGCGCTGTGCGCTTATCCTGCTTTATCAGACGGCACAACTCATTACCATCCATTTGAGGCATCATCACATCACTGATAACCAGATCGGGCAATTCTTCCTGCATCATCTCCCATGCTTCCTTACCACTCACAGCCAGTTTGACACGATACTGCAATTCCAGACTATAACGCATAAAGATACGGAAGTCTTCATTATCATCTACTATCAGCAACAATGGGAAATCCTTACGTTCCGTTTCCTCTCTGGTTTCCTCTTTTATCTCCTTATCTTCTTCCTCCCCGGCCGGTATACCTGTCTCTGACGGCAATTGCACCTGTGTCTCTACATGCTTTACCGGAAACTGAATAACGAAAACGGAGCCTGTTCCTATATTATCAAAGACCTTCACTTCTCCTTCATGCAGAGTTACAAAGTCACGTACCAAACTCAAGCCGATACCATTTCCGGTAGTTTCCTCTACCCCTTTATGACCCGCCTGATAGAAACGTTCGAAGATATGTTTCTTATCCACCTCACTAATTCCTATTCCAGTATCAGCAATCTTGATCTCCAGCATATCAGGAGTTCCTGCCACATGCTCTATCATCACCGTCACCCGTCCTCCTTCGGGAGTAAACTTAAAGGCATTGGAAAGCAGATTCATGACAATCTTTCCCACCTTGTCAGCATCAAAAGCCATCGAGAATGTATCTATCCCCGAGAAGAAAGAGAACTGAATATGTTTCTTATCCGCCATCAACAGGAAAGAGTTGCAAACACTATGCACATACGAGATAATATCTCCTTCCGACAGAGACAACTGATGAGTGCTCATCTCCCCTTTACGGAAATCGAGCAGTTGATTGACCAAGTGCAACAACCGCTGCGCATTGCGATGCATCAACTGCAAACGTGTACTTTGCAATTCATCGGTTGTTTCTTTCAGCATACCCTCCAAAGGAGAAATAATCAATGTAAGCGGTGTACGCAATTCATGGCTGACGTTCGTGAAGAAACGGAATTTCATATTATTGATTTCTTCGTTCTTCGCCACCTCGCTTTCTATCTGCTGAAGATGAAACTTCTCACGTTCACGTTTCAGCATCCGGTAGCGTGCCAGAAAAAGCACGACCACCAAACCGATGGCATACAACAAATAGGCCCACCATGACATCCAGAAAGGAGGATTGACTACAATACCCAGCGTCGCTTCCTTCACGCCGACATAACCGTCACTATTTACCGCTTTCACTCTCAAAACATACTTTCCCGGTGCAAGATTTGTAAAAGTCACATTGTGTACTCCTAACGGTAAGGTTAGCCAGTCATTATTAAACCCCTCCAACTTATACATGTATTGAGTTTTCTCCGGTAAATTATAGTTATCCGAAGCAAAAGATACACTGAAAATGTTCTGCTTATAATCAAACTCGACATTTTCTACATCGTTCAATTCCTTTTCTATCAACACTCTTCCACCATACGACTGTCCCACCTTTATCGGCTCATCAAACAGCGAAAGACCTGTAAACATCACAGTAGGCAGCATTTTATTATAGCGTATATGATCCGGAGCAAAAACATTTACCCCATATAAACCTCCAATGGCAATGATTCCATTGTGCAAGGTTTTGATAGAACGCTGGTTAAAATCACAATTCTGCAATCCATCCTCACTATTATAAGCCCTGGAATCAAAAAGGTAACTCCCTTTTCCGTCCGAAGCTACTGTCACCCGGATTACCTTCCTACTGGTCGAGACCCACATATTACGCTCCTGATCTTCCGTAATCGCAGCAATAAAGCTTCCTTTGGCCTCTGCAACAGGAGATAAATCAAGAAACAGATGGCGTCTTATATCATATACATTCAATCCCTCACGTGTAGCAATCCATATCAGTCCCCGGCTATCCTTGTACACATGATTAACCGCATCGTTCGACATTTTCATGCTACCGCTCTGACCTTGAACTTTTTTTATTTCACGAGTACGCATATCCATCATACCTACTCCCTGATTAGCAGTTCCGAAAAATAATGTATTATCATCTCCCCAACACAAAGAGGTAACATTATTTTCCAGCAGAGCCGAGTTATTACTCGTATAAGTTTCAAAAGTACCGGACAACGGTTCCAAACATTGTAAACCACCTCCTAAGGAAGCAATCCAGATCCTCCCCTTATCATCTTCCACCAATGCCCAAACATTATTACTTGCCAGAGCATTTCCGGCACCCTCCTTATAAGAACGTACCTGGGAACCATCCATACAATACAGCCCTCCATTAAATGTTCCGACCCATAGTTTGCCGTCTTTTGACTTTAGCATAGACACGACCGGATTCGGCAACTGTCCTTCGGCATCTCTCCAGAAAGGTTCCGCCTTTCCTGTTGAACGGTTCCACAAAAGAATCCCATGGTCATTCGTTCCCAGCCACAATTTATTTTCATCTGCCTGCTCTATGCAGGTAATATCTCCCCATTCATACATATTGAACTTAAAGATACTTTCACTATAATAAGATACTCCTTTCTTATAAGTTCCCACCCACATGATACCATCTCTATCAGCATATAAGTCATAAATTGTATTATGAGGCAAACTCCGTCCATTGTCATCATGGGCAACAAGAGAAGTCACTTTTCCAGTTTCTTTCTCAAGCACATCTATACCGTCATAATCCTTTCCAACCCAGATTCTGCCTTCTATATCCTGTGCCACCGTATGAATGATTACGTCCGGACGTGACGACCAAATACCAGTCAAGTCTGTCCGCCAACTTTTTGTTCCGCAGTCATACACCCAGATTCCCATAAGACTATATGCCCAGATACAATTGTCTCTGTCTACAAAGAGCGAAAGCTCTATCTTCTTCCCTTCCGGAATATATTTTTTGATTTCATCAGACTGCCATTTTACTGCTAATGTGGAACGATCCAGGCAAACAAGTAGTCCTGTATTATAAATCAACAAGATCCCGTCACTACATTCTGCCATTTGTGTTACTCCATATTCCGGTAACGAATGTTCCATATACGAGAAGAAAAGTCTTTTTCCGCCTTCCTTGTAACAGTAACATCCCTCACCTGCCACACTAAGCCAGGTATTCCCTTCCCGGTCTACAAAAACCTGTTCCGGAACTCCCCATGATTCGAGAGTCTTCATAAATCCGGTAACATCAGTGATGAAGCAATCCCGTTCCTTGTCAAACAAGACATATCCCCGGGCAGTATTTATCCAAAACCGTCCATCAGGCATTTCTACAATATCAGTGATATAATTATCCGGCAAAGATCCCGGCTCGTCCTCGGCATGCTGGTAAACCTTAAAAGTATATCCATCATAGCGGTTCAATCCGGCAGTCGTGCCAAACCACATGAACCCGTCACGATCCTTATAAATAGTATTTACAGAATTATTAGACAATCCGTCCGATACTTCCAGATGCTTGAACAGATAGGATTGTGCAGACACAATCCATGAAGTGAAAAGTAAAGCTAACAATAAAAGGCTCTTTCTTATCATGTTTTTCAGATTTGTACAAAGGAAATAAAATATTATCAAACAGCCAAGAAAAAGAGTCTGCGGATTATTTGGCGAAATCAACCAACCCGCCAAGAAAAAGACAGTCTGAACGGAGATTCCCGTACAGACCGTCTTTATGGTTTATTGATACTCAATAGAAACAACAGAACAACTCTTATCCGGACTATTCTGTCGCGAGTCCCTCTATCAGAGCGTTATACTCCAATTTGTCATAAATGTCCAACGTATTGCGATTCAAAACACCGTCCCCACGATCCCAATAGAATGGAACCAGTCCATGAGCACGCGCCTGACGCACTACACATCTGTCGAACGCCGCACGCGACAGGTCATGTCCTCTTTGGGCTTCTTCATCCTGCAATTGACGACGGATAGCCGCAAACTCACCGATGAGTACCGGAATATTCTGTTCTACAAACCGGGTCTTCAGCTTCTGAAATTGAGCTTTCATGTATTCCTCTCCGCCAATATTGTCCCAACGACCTTCGTAATTGCCAACAGCATACCCGCGATTCTCTTCTCCCCAGAAATAGAAAGCCTTTCCCCAACTCTCGTCTTTCTCCATTCCGCAGAATTGCCACGAACTGTAATAATGCACTTCAACAATCATACGCCCGTCCGTCGGGTCTTCGGGCAACTGCCCCATCCATTGGATAGTTTTGTCAATATCCGTAGCAGGTCCCTGTACTATGAGATTACGATACACATTTTTCCCTCCCGTAGCGCGAACGGCATCTACAAATGTCTGTTCATACTGTAGCAGTACTGTCATATCATCGGCATCCTCAACATTCGGTTCGTTGCAGCCAGCAAAAATCAGATGCTCGTCATAATTTCTAAAGAAAGTAGCAATCTGACGCCACAAAGCCCGTTGCTTTTGGTCTACAGCTTTATTATAGCCGTTTGGTATATCATTCTCCAACCACCCACCATCCCAATGGATATTAAGAATAACATACAGTTCGTTATCCACACAATAGTCTACTACTTCTTTCACACGGTTGAGCCACGACGCCTGTATCTCATAGCTTCCATCACTTGCCAGATAATCATTCCAAGCACAAGGAATGCGTACCGCACTAAATCCAAGTTCCTTTATTTTGGTAATCATGGCTTTGGTAGTAGCCGGATTTCCCCAAGCAGTTTCTCCACCGGTAGCTTCCAGCGAATTACCCAGATTCCATCCAATCGCGATTTCCTTCATCAATTCCATCGCATTCTTCTCCATGCCTGTCATATCTGCTTCCGGTATCGAAGAAACCTGTTGAATCACGGTAACCGATTCTATAAGGTCATTCAGCATGAATGTGATGACGGCTGTACGAACTTCATTACCAACGTTGGGATCGGCGGTAAATGTCTCCACCTTTTCAGTCAGAGCACGTGAGGAGTTATGATGAAGCCATCCGGCATCGATCGTTATCTCATAATCTCCGGATGCCTGCATCTTAATAGAAAAGTTTTCTCCTTCACCGGCAACTGTCACTTCGTGTGTTTCCCCCACTAAAAGATCACTGGCAAGCTGACTCACCTGTACCACCTCATTCATTTCACTTCCTGTCACCTTAATCGTAGTCGAACGGGATTCTGTATCAGGATTAGCAGTTACACTAACCAAATACTTGCCAGTCTTTTTTGAGTCCGATTCCTGCCGGGTGATGCTGCACCACTCCGGCGAATCCGACACTACTTCATAAGACACATTTGATTGTATATAGAGTAAAGTCTCGCTTCCACTCTTACCGAAAGTCAGTTCTTGCTTTGAGACTGTGATGAAAGGAGTTTCCGCTACTTCATCTTCCGTACAGGAAATAAGCAAAACACCTGCCAAACAGAAAATATAATAAGTCCAAAGGCTACAAATCTTATTCATACTCATTCAATTACAAGATTCTTAAAGTATCTATAGTAACGTTCACTTTATCCGGTTCTGCAATGTCACTGAACATATCAATGATATCAATCACAAATACGATTACACCGTTATATGCCGCTTCTGGTTTAATGTTGATAGTATAAGTACCGTTGCCTTTCACTTTTACATCACTCGTACCCGAATAACTAGGCCACCAACCACTTGCCGTACACATCAGACCTGCATTATATTCCTTGGTGGCCGCATCGCCACTCAGTCCGCTAATAGTGAAAGTCAGTTCCATTGAATAGTCGAACACAATGCTTGCCGGATCAACCGGAGATGCAGACGCTGTCTGACCATATTGATTGTACAGTTCGATACGGAAATTATTCTTATCGTTCTCCAGATGTCCCCACACCAATTTATTGTTGTCAACAGTAATAGTGGTTGCCTCCGGTTCTGTGCTTCCCCCGGCATTGGGCACAAAATGATAAGCCTGGTATTCATCCTTTTCAGAGCTGCGTGCACCAAGCCACATACCCATCACCGATCCTCCTACACTCTCAATACTTAAGATACGGAGTTGGTTGTTAGCATCTGCTCCAAACATAATATCACCACCTCCGATGTGATAGGCAGGCAAAGGTAAGCTGAAGGTGTAAACACCTTTTTTATCCAAACTGTAGGTTCCATCCGAAGAAGTACCATCGGGCAAAATAAGGGAATATGTCATCGTACTTGAATTCAAAGTCAAAGCAAGTTTCTCCAATCCGCTGACCGGAGCTGCCCAATCAGGATAGTTACCGGCCGTAAAGTTATTCATCAGGCTACCATCCAGATTTGCCCAGTCGAACGGAACATCAGGCGACATCGTCCATTTGATTTCTGTGGTCACGACTTCTGATACCATGTCTTCCCATCCGTCAGGCAATACCGGTTCCGGATCGGGTTTATCTTCAGGCACATAATTGTCGGCATATTCTTTTGAAACAAAGTTCCATATCAACCACCAGGGTCCTTCACTATTGTCACGCATCACCCCGATTCGCAGATGATTTTCATCCAGTTCGAGCAACTTCAGATTCCGGTTCCAGTTCGTACTTCTGTCCGACCATGAAGGCGTGTGCAACAGTTCACAGTCAGTAAACGTGATGGTATGATCGTCCACATTGAGCATAAATGTACCTACGGTTGTGCTCTGTGAAGAAGAATTATAAACTGTCACGTTCGCTCCGCCAGTCAGACCGAAAGTCATCGTACTCTCCCAAATGGCATCATCTCCCGAATGACCGACGCCCGGATCCCAATTGGCACTCCAGTTGTTCCACTCTACGGTCGTGCTCGGATCAGCATAAGTCACTTCACCCGCAGCAAAGCCATACGAGCCGTTATCGAAAACCCAAACCTTCTCATTGTTGACCCCTCCCGACAAATAAGTCCACAAAGCATCATTCACAAATTCGGCACAGAAACTGTCGATGGAAAACTTTGCAGCGGGACCATACACTATTCCGGCTCGTGTCTGTACACCGAACTTCACGCTATACTCCCCCTCAAACGGCATCTGCAACTTAACTTCCGCACTCTGACTCCGCCCTTGCGGATGTTCCCAACATACCTGATAACTTGAAGGCATCAGACTTTTCAGATAAACAATATTCGGATTCACCGCATCATGCGTGATCGAAAAAGCAATTCCTTCAGCCAGATCATCCGAAACGATATCCTGACTTCCCAATTCATAAGTTTCGGGAGTACATGCCGACAACAATGTGACGAGCGTTGCCAGCAATGCTATATATAACTTTGATACAATCTTATTCATAACTTCCATTTTTTAATACCAACCTACATTCTGTTTCAAAACGCCATTCGAAAGTGTAATCTGATTATTCGGAATCTGAGAAAAACCTCGCTTGCCGGTAATATTCGAAACTGTAATGCTTACATCCTCGGGATTTCCCCCGCTGACAACCGACGTAGTGCCTGCAATCTGCGAAGCGGCATAATCCACACCCTGACGCAGCAGGTCCCAGTAACGCTGTCCTTCAAAAGCAAACTCCAGCATACGCTCCTTTATTATATTTTCTTTTGTGACCGCAACTTCCCGATAATCACCTGAAACCGACAAGTTTCCCTTACCATCATTCACCGTATAAGCACGCTGACGTACTTGATTGAGATATGCCTGTGCGCTCGGACTTCCTAATTCAGCAGCCATCAACAACACATCAGCATAGCGCATCACAATGAAATCCTGATATTGTGAAATCTGGAAATCGCCTTTGCCTAAACTGGAAACTTCATCAACAATCGACCATGCACCGGACTTTTCATCTTTGACCCATTTCGACATCGGAGTATACTTCTTTACCGTATATCCGGTGTATTCACGCTGGTCGGCATATGATTTTGCATATTCCGAATCATCGGCGATACCTTCACTATCCAGATTGATGATAGAAGCTTCACGACGTGCATCACCTGCACCATAGACAGTCCACATTTTGGGATTGACCGTACATCCTCCCCATCCTTTTCCGTAAGGTGCATGATTCAAATAACTACGTATTCCCATATAAACCAGCCAGCGGTTTCCATCATTATTTCCGTCATAGTCTTGCGTATAATTAAATTTCTGTGCCAATACCACCTCCTTATTACCTTTTCCGGCATAGGTTGTAGTCTGTGTATAATCACCTGTCGCCGCATTTCGGCTCCATGAAGTGGAAGCAGCCGGCCACAAGTTTTTGAATTCTTCAACCAGCCCGTAGCCTTCGGTCTCCGCAACAGAGATAAAATCTTCCAATCCCTGCAATACCGAAGCTTTGGTGACACCTTCTACCTGAGGTTCTTTACCGTAATAGCCTGTATAAAACAAGTAAACGCGAGCTAACAGCGCTTCAGCAGCAAACTTGGTTATATGACCGTCATTCGAAGCAGCTGCACTTTTAGGGTATGCACCTGCCGGAATATTATCCGCAGCAAACTTAAGATCGCTAAAGATAAGATTGTACACCTCTTCCGGGTTGGCCTGTGCACGGTTCTCATTCACAGGTTCAGTGAATAAGGGAATATTTTCCCAAAGGCGGACCATATCGAAATAACACAAGGCGCGTAAGGCACGACATTCACCCATATAAGTATTTCTCGTCTGGTCACTTGTCCAGGATATCTGACCTTCATGAGCCAGAAGTTCATTACATCGATACACTGCTGCATAATAGTTGGTCCATTCCGTTTCCAGCAAGTTCATATCGGAAGGAGATTGCGTAGCATCGAAGCGATCTATCACCTGATAGTTGCGGGCGTCAGTATTTCCCATACCGGCAAAGCACTCGTCCGCCATGATTTGCGAAGCAAAATAAAAAGCACATGCCTGACTGGACGTAGTACACTGCCAGCCATCATAACACCCTATCAATGCTCGCCACGCATCACTCTCAGTCCGGTAGAAGTTACCGGTAGTAGATTCTTTCTTCGATTCCACATCCAGAAAGCCTGCCGTACATCCCGTAAGTGACATCACGGCTAGTCCCATTCCCACTATATATAATTTCATATTATTCATATTCTCTGATTTTTTTAAGGTTATAAATTAGAACTTCAGATTGACACCAACGAGGAATGTACGCGGACGAGGATAATACCCCAAGTCGATACCCGATACCCAGTCGGAGGTTCCGTAACCAATTTCGGGATCCATGCCATCATATTTGGTGAAAGTAAACGCATTCTGTACCTGAATATACAAACGGGCCTGACTGATAGCTTTGAGTTTAATCAGCTTGGCAAAGTCGTAGCCTAAGGTGATGTTACTAATACGCAGGTAATCACCATCTTGCAGATAAAGATCAGAGAACTGCCAGTTGATATTAGTATCCGTCACACGAGGCATCCGGTTGGAGGTTCCTTCTCCGGTCCAGCGGTTCAGGATGGCAGTCGTATAGTTAGCCTTGCTATTGGCATGATTACGGTACGATTGCACAATCTGATTGCCAGCGGCTCCATAGGCTACCAATGAGAAATCAAAATTCTTGTAGTTAAATCCGACATTGAATCCGTAGGTAAAATCGGGAGTGCCATTGCCCAAATCCACCTTATCGTTATCGTCGATAATTCCATCCTGATTCTGGTCTACGTAGATAACGTCACCCGCTTGTGCGTCGGCCTGCAGGATGCCATGCTTTCCGTCGGCATTCCAGTTGGCAATCTGTTCTTTGTTCTGAAAGATACCGGCAGTTTCGTATCCCCAGAAGTAACCGATAGCATGACCATTCTGTGCACGGTAGAACTCCGGTGTATTATCATACAACATATTGATTTTGCCGTGAATGATACCATCTTCAGTAGGAATATTCCCTACCTTATTCTTGTTATATGCACCGTTCACACCAATATTATAATTGAAATCTTTACCTGCTTGGTCATTCCAGGTTAAAGCCAGTTCAAAACCTGTATTCTTCACATCGCCGCCGTTGATAAAAGGTGCACCCGTTCCTGCCGTAGCCAGAATAGGAGCTTCCACCAGCCAATCTTTAGTTGTCTTGATATAGAAATCGGCGGTCAAACTCAAACGGCTTTTTAAGAAACGTGCATCAATACCTATATTGGTCTGTTCCGAGGTTTCCCAAGTTACGTTCTCATTGGCCAGACGGCTAGGATACGCCCCCCAGTAACCGGACTGTGCCGGAGCACCATCAGTTGTTCCGAAGATGTAATGGGTATTAGAAGAGGTGATAGGAGCCGTATACTGGTAATTATCGATGTTCTGATTGCCGACCTGCCCCCAACTTGCACGCAACTTCAGATAATCAAGCCAATTCTGAGTATTCTCCATGAACTTTTCATTTGAGAGAGTCCATCCTGCAGATATAGATGGAAATACACCGTAACGGTTGCCACGTGCAAACTTCGATGAGCCATCAGCACGCAAGGTGGCATTCAGCATATAAGTTTCTTTCCAGTTCCATCCGAAACGTCCAAAATAAGAAACGGAGCGACTTTCATCATGCGGATATCCATCGACAGACATTCCGTCGTCGGCGCTCGAAGCTGTACCATTACCTACATAGGCATGATCCCAGTCGTCAAAGCCTTCTCTCAATGCACCGGTTTTGGCCTGCAGGTAAGTACCGGAATAGCGATATACTTCCATTCCGACTAAAGCATTGAATGCATGTTTGCCGCATGTCCAGTCATAAGCAGCCGTATTGGTCCAAGTCATTCCTAAAGAATGATTCATATTTTGGGTGGCTGATGTACGAGTCGTATTATAAGTATAAATTGAGAATTGATAAAGCGGATTGAAACTACGATATTCCGAAGAACCGTACACCGCCCCGAATACGCTTCTCAACTTCAAGTTCCTGACCGGTTGCAGTTCGGCATATACATTGCCGGAGAATGTTGCCGTCTTGTTCTTGTTGTTGCTGTTGGTCATCATCAAGCCGTAAGGATTGCCGTCACCGTTATACCAATCGGAGTTCGATGTATCGTTATAAGAAGAATCATAAACATTGTTATCGCTATAGATTGGAGCAAGCGGCGAAGTGGCAAATGCGCCGCGCAAAGTATTGTTATATTGGTCGGATACTGAAATACCATTGTTCATTTTGTATACGAAGCTGACCTGCTCGCCCACTTTCAGCAAATCCGAATCCTTGAATATCTTATGCTCGGAATTGACGCGGAAGTTGTAACGTTCATAGTTCGAAACGTCCTTACCGCCCACTACTCCTTCCTGACTCATATATCCCAACGATAAGGCATAAGTGGAAGTCTTCGAACCTCCGGTGATACCCAATGTATAACTCTGCGTCCTGGTATTGTCTTTAAACATCGAGTCTACCCAATCAGTGTCGTGTACATTTCCATTGGCATCATAAATACTCCGGAACGAACTCCAGTTGTAAGGCGCATTTCCGGAATTAACAGCCTGCTCGTCCATAATGGTCATGTATTCCTTCGCATTCAGCATATTTATCTTACGTGCCACAGTCTGCACACCATAATAGGCATCAAAAGAAATTTGCGCCTTTCCTTCCTTGCCCGATTTTGTGGTAATCAACACTACACCATTGGCAGCCTGTGCACCATAAATAGCTGCCGAAGCTGCATCCTTTAATATATCGATACTTTCTATATCAGCAGGATTCAAAGTGGAAATATCGCCGCCCACACCATCAATAAGATACAGCGGACTGGAATTTCCGACAGTACCCAGACCACGAATACTGACTTTCATATCCGAGCCCGGCTGACCGGAAGTGGAAGAAATGTTCACCCCAGGTGTCTGTCCTTGCATACCTTGCAAAGGGCTATTGGTGTTCATCTTGGCAAGACTCTCACCCTTCACCTGCACCGTTGCACCGGTCACCAGTTTCTTTTTCTGCACACCATAACCCACCACCACTACTTCATCAAGGATTTCGGTGTCTTCCTTTAATATTACATTGAGCGATTTCTGACCCGTCACAACGATTTCCTGCGTAACGTATCCTATATAAGAGAAGACTAAAGTCTGGCCGGATACCACATTCAGCTTGAAATTTCCGTCCATATCGGTTATCGTTCCATTGGCTGTCTCCTTCACCAAGACACTGACCCCCACCAGAGGCAACTCATCAGTAGCCGAGATAACTACACCACTGACAGTTGAAGTTTGTGAAGGAGCAGCCTTCACAGCCATTATCGGCAAACATAATAGAATGATTACCGAAAAGCTAAAGAGATGCACAAATGTGCATTTTCTAAAAAAGTGTTTACTCATGGTATATTGTTTAATAGTTAATTTAAAACATATTGTTTTCTACACTGCAAAATTATATATTCGGTATGTAACTTCGCTTCTGTAATGTTATTCATATAGGGAGCGTTTTGGAAACGATGGGGTGAATTTGTTTTATAAAGGGGATTCATTTGTTTTCTTCCTATTTTCCTTTATACTTAAAGCACCCAAAATCAGCGCACATCTCTGATTCTTTAGAGGCTGATACAGCATAAAGTCCCAAGACGACTCCGGTAAATCCACCTGCTGTTTCAGTGCTTAGATAACGAGTATTCATCTTACCCAAATCATGATATATTCCATTCACTTTATAACCGAAATAATAGTAATTGATATCCGACTTCACCACCAGCTCCACTTCACCACTGGTTGGCAAGGAAACCTCTTTGGCATAATGAGTAATCTCTCCCAGTTTATACCGCAAACCAACAGAACGTTTCTGATCCTTATCCTGACGGACAAATAAATCATAGTGAGAATGAAACTCCATAAAAACGGAAAGTCCCGCTTCATCATTTGCTTCCGCTTTATGCAAGACTACCGGAGCGGATGCTTCCATATCAAAGTGTTCCTGTCGCAAGGCGGCAAAGGTAGGACTTTTCCAGTCACTTAGCGTAACAGGAGTCGCTATCAAACGAAGTTTGCCATCTTTGGTAAAAATATAATTCTTCGCTTCCGGATTTTGCAGATGAATCCATTCGGGAGAAAGTTTTCCTTCTTTAAAGCCTATCCGTTCCGGTCTGCCTTTCATTTCCTGTTGAGGCAGAGTGGTTACATCCATCTCCAAAGAAATAGTTCCGTTGGCATTGACCACAGGCCAGGCATTCTTATCCCAACGCACCGGAGCCAGATACGTTTCACGTCCCAATGTATGATGAGTTCCCGGCATAATTCTGTATGCCAGGCACACCATCCACCAAGAACCATCGGTGCCTTCCACCAGGTCAGCATGCCCTGTTCCCTGAATCGGACTGGATTGTCCCGACTCATTGGCATGGGTCAGAATAGGATTTGCCGGATTTCCCTGATAAGGACCGTCTATGTAACGACTGCGGGCAATGGTTACTTTATGTCCCAATTCCGTACCGCCCTCTGAAATCAGCAGATAGTACCAGCCGTCTTTCTTATAAATGTGCGGACCTTCGGCATATCTGCCCCCGGTACCGTTCCATATTCGTTTGGAAGAAGAAAGCTGTCTGCCTGTCAGGGGATCAATCTCACACAGGTTGATGTACCCATCCGGATTGCTGACCATAAAACATTTGCCGTCTTCAAAATAAAGCGAAGGATCAATGCCTCCTTGTTCGAGCCAGACAGGTTCCGACCATTCACTACGGGGATCAGTAGTATGCACCAGGAAATTCCCTTTACCGGAAACATTAGTCGTAATCATGTAAAACACTCCATCATTGTAACGAATGGTAGGAGCAAAAATACCGCTTCCCGAATTGGCATTAGTCAGATCAAGCTGGGACAGACGAGTCAGACAGTTTCCTATCTGCTCCCAATGCACAAGGTCTTTGCTATGAAACAAAGGCACTCCGGGGAAATATTGAAAGCTGCTGTTGACTAAATAATAATCATCCCCTGCCTTGCAAACACTCGGATCGGGATGGAAACCGGGAATTACAGGATTACTGTAACCTTGAGCCGATGATTTGCATACAGAACAAAGCGAGATGAAAATAAGGAATAAAGCGTTTCGCATATAATATAATTTAAGAGTTAAACATCTTTTGCCGGCCGACGATACAAAAGTAGATGTTTTCCCTCAAGGAGACATGGTATTTCGTTTACACCCGGTCTGCCAAATGTTTTCCCCATACGCACAGAATGTATCTTATTGGGGCATCATATGTATTCAATTGTATTTCGCCCTTTCGAGTGACTGCAAATCTTTCTACATTTGTGGTAGATTTTAAGTCTCACTCTAAAAATATCAACTCATGAAAAGCATTAAGAAAATGGTATTAGTATCAGCCTTTGCCGGTACCTGCCTTACAACTCACGCGCAGGCTACCCCTCCCGCCATCCCAACCGATCCGGCTATTGAAGCTAACATCCGGAAATGGCTTCAAAAAATGACTCTCGAACAGAAGATCGGTCAGATGTGTGAAATCACCATTGATGTGGTGTCTGACCTTGAAACCAGCCGTGAGAAAGGATTCTGTCTAAGCGAGGCGATGCTCGACACGGTTATCGGTAAATATAAGGTAGGCTCACTACTGAATGTCCCTCTGGGAGTAGCACAGAAGAAGGAGAAGTGGGCGGAAGCCATCAAGCAGATACAGGAGAAATCAATGAAAGAAATCGGTATCCCGTGCATCTATGGAGTAGACCAGATTCATGGAACGACCTACACGCTGGACGGAACGATGTTTCCGCAAGGCATCAACATGGGAGCCACTTTCAACCGGGAACTGACAAGGAAAAGTGCCGAAATATCTGCCTATGAAACCAAAGCAGGATGCATCCCCTGGACGTTTGCCCCGGTTGTCGATTTAGGTCGTGACCCTCGTTGGGCACGTATGTGGGAGAACTATGGAGAAGATTGTTATGTAAATGCAGAAATGGGCGTGTCGGCCGTAAAGGGATTTCAGGGAGAAGACCCGAACCGCATCGGAGCATACCATGTAGCTGCCTGTATGAAGCACTATATGGGTTACGGTGTACCCGTTTCCGGGAAAGACCGTACTCCTTCTTCCATCTCACGCAGCGATATGCGTGAAAAACACTTCGCTCCTTTCCTGGCTGCCGTGCGTCATGGTGCATTGAGCGTGATGGTGAATTCTGGCGTTGACAACGGCCTGCCTTTTCATGCCAACCGTGAATTACTGACCGAATGGCTGAAAGAAGACTTGAACTGGGACGGTCTGATTGTAACAGACTGGGCGGACATAAACAATCTCTGCACACGGGATCATATTGCTGCCACCAAGAAAGAAGCTATCAAGATTGCCATCAATGCCGGAATCGACATGTCAATGGTTCCTTATGAAGTGAGTTTCTGCGATTATCTGAAAGAGTTGGTTGAAGAAGGAGAGGTATCTATGGAGCGCATCGACGATGCAGTAGCCCGTGTGTTGCGTTTGAAATATCGTCTGGGATTATTCGACAATCCGTATTGGGACATTAAGAAGTATGACAAGTTCGGTTCTAAGGAATTTGCTGCCGTTGCCCTCCAGGCTGCCGAAGAATCGGAAGTGTTATTGAAGAATGACGCACATACCCTGCCGATAGCGAAAGGCAAAAAGATTCTGCTGACCGGGCCGAACGCAAACTCCATGCGTTGCCTGAATGGCGGATGGTCGTATAGCTGGCAGGGACACGTTGCCGATGATTACACGCAGGCATATCATACAATCTACGAGGCTTTGTGTGAGAAATACGGAAAAGAGAATATTATCTACGAACCGGGAGTCACCTATGCTCCTTACAAAAACGATAACTGGTGGGAAGAAAACAAACCGGAAATTGAAAAACCGGTAGCAGCGGCAACACAGGCAGATATTATCATCGCCTGCATTGGCGAGAACTCTTATTGCGAAACTCCCGGTAACCTGACGGATCTTACCTTATCGGAAAATCAGCGCAATCTGGTAAAAGCTCTGGCCGCTACGGGTAAACCTATCGTTTTGGTTCTGAACCAAGGACGTCCGCGTATTATCAATGACATAGAGCCTTTGGCAAAAGCTGTCGTCAACATCATGCTGCCAAGCAATTATGGTGGCGATGCACTTGCTAACTTATTGGCCGGTGATGCCAACTTCAGTGGAAAAATGCCGTTTACTTATCCCCGCCTAATCAACGCTTTGGCAACTTATGACTACAAACCTTGTGAAAATATGGGGCAAATGGGAGGTAACTACAATTATGATTCGGTGATGGATATTCAATGGCCGTTCGGCTTCGGATTAAGCTATACCAATTATAAATATAATAACCTAAAAGTAGACAAACCGACTTTCAATGCCGATGATGAGCTGATATTCACGATTGATGTAACCAATACGGGCAAAGTTGCCGGAAAAGAAAGTGTGTTGTTATTCTCTAAAGATTTGGTGGCAAGCAGTACACCGGACAATATCCGTCTGCGGAACTTTGAAAAGATCTCTTTGAAACCGGGAGAAACAAAGACTGTTACGTTGAAACTAAAAGGAAGCGATTTGGCATTTGTCGGATATGACGGTAAGTGGAGACTGGAAAAAGGAGATTTCAAGATCAAATGCGGTGACCAATGGATTGATATTGTATGCGATCAGACGAAAGTATGGAATACTCCGAATAAAAATACTCTTCATTAATAAGCTTCTTCTCATATATAAAAAATCACTTTTCTCTATCACCTATCACCAACGGCAATCAAACACCTTATTCATCGAGGTTTCCGGCGGTGATAGGTTGTTTTTTAACCTATCACCACATCTGTCACCTATCACCGCAAAAAGCACTACTTTCATCACATTTTTGCAAAGACAACTTGAATAGCTATGACTTAGAGAGCCATTTCTTTCTTTTCTTCACAGGAGCCATCACCAATTTAGTATGCAGTTCTTTGATTTCACATAAATCGAACCTTTCCTGTATATACACATACATGATGACCAAACGAATGAGTTCTTTATTCGGACATGAAAATTCATCTTTAGACAGCCCGTCTATCACTATATTCAATAAACAGAGAGAACACTGCAATTCAGCCTTTGACAATTGGTCTACGCTTTCAATATTTGCAAAGCTAGGCCAGTTTTCTTTCATAAAACTAAGCTTGTCGACGGAGCGTTCTAAATCGTGCTTCATCAGACAGGAACGGGAACAAGTAAAGTTACTCATAACTATCATTTTTAAATTATGTGTTCCCGTTTGCCAATAAAAAAGGCGCGGAAACTATTACTGTACTATCCTGTGAGAGGCTCTGGTGGGCCGTACCCGAATAATAAGCAATAGCTCCACGCCCGTTGAGGTATATAACAAATATATATACAACATGGACGTGGAGACCGATCACTTATTATCTACGGGTGCTAAATTTACCAGATTTCTCACAATAGATAATAAAAACACTATCTCCAATACAAAACAAGCGTATCCTCTCCCGAAGACACGCTACAAATATAACTATATTTTTCAGACAATGCCACAGTTGTCACAGTAAAATAGTTTAATTCTCCCTTGCCCTATATCTATCAAATAGAACAAGGCATATAAATACCTACAACAAGTAGGAATACTTTGCTTTTCTCCCTGATATAGTTTATCTTTGCTACCGATATAGTTCATTCTTCATGGCCGTGGCGAATTCCTACCACGGCTGTGGAAAGATACTACCACAGCCATGACGAGATCTCTCCACGGCCGTGGGAAACTAATGATAAAGGCACCGGAAGATAACTATCCCTATGCCTTAGTCCAAGAATAAAGGCAGGATAACTTATAAAAGCCGCTTGATAGCAAACAAACAACAGCTATATAACACCCTCCCTCTAAGTCCGAAGATGATCGATTAGCTTCGCAACAACAAAAAAAACAATGTCCTTATAGGCTTACAACGATAAATTTAAAATACGTAGTAATGTATAAGGCAAAAACAAGTAAATAATGGCAATACAATTTGAATTGTACAAGACTCCCCGTCCCAAGGATGAGGAAGGTAAGGAAGTGTATCACGCACGTGTAGTCAACTTCCAACACATTGACACAGACTATCTGGCAAAAGAAATCCAGATAGCAACTTCTCTAACTGAAGGGGATGTAAAGTCAGTTCTCGAATCCCTAAGTCATTTTATGGGGGATCGTCTTCGGGAAGGACAAAGCGTCCATCTGGATGGCATCGGTTATTTCCAGATAAAGCTGAATAGTCAAGAACCTATCACTTCGCCCAAACTAAAAGCGAATCAGATAAAACTCAAAGCCAACATCAGCTTTAAAGCGGATGCCAAACTGAAAAGGTCAGTCAGTGTTGTTCATGTGGAGCGAAGTAAACTGAAACCCCATTCGGCTGTCCTTTCAAATGACGAGATAGACAAATTGCTGACAAACTACTTCAAGAGCAACCCTGTATTAACCCGTCGCGACTTTCAAAGATTGTGCGGCTTTACCCCTACCACTGCCGCACGGCAAATCAAACGGCTGAAAGAGGAGGAGAAGAAGTTGAAGAATATCAATACTTATTATAATCCGATTTATGTGCCGATGCCGGGATATTATGGCAAGGCGGAGATAAAAGAGGATGAAGCAAATACTATACAGCAATAAAGTAAAGAGTATGAAAAAAGTGCCCAAGAAGACACTGCCGATCATTTTGCTGACGTCAGCAAAATGGTATTCCTGATAATAAATTTCCCCCAAAAAAATAACCTATTTTATGGTAGAATGAGAGACACCTTGAAGCGAGGTATCTCTCATTATCTATATCACTCATTAATAAGACCTAAATTCAATTATTCTTATTAATCAAATTGATTACTACCTTCACCATCACGTCCTTTTCTTCCGTCCGGCTTTCGGCAATCATCAACGTAAGTGCCACAAGCGTATTGTTTCCAATCAACTTCGAACCATCGGATTTATATAATATACCGTTCTTCTCCAGAAACCAAAGAAACAAGAAAGCGGCAATACGCTTGTTACCGTCACTAAACGAGTGATTCTTTACGACAAGGTAGAAAAGCATTGCGGCTTTTTCTTCAATGCTTGGATAAAGTTCTTCTCCACCGAATGTCTGATAAATGGTGTTGATAGAGCTTTTGAACGACTGATCCTTTTCATTTCCAAACAAATCACTGCTTCCGAACTTTTCCTGCAAAAGGTGAATGGCTTCCATAGCTTCTTCATAGGTGGCACGAAATTCTTCAGTAGGAGTCGTGGAGTCTACTTCCAATTGCTGGTAATCGTATTTATCCAGTGTATCCAGACCGTAAGTATAATCGGTAATCACACGCAAGAGTCCATTAGCCTCATCCAGCGTCAGTTGCTTATGCTCGATGACGTTGGAAAGAAGACGCACGGTGCTCTTCAGGTCTTCCAGTTGAGCAGCTTTGACCTGCTGATTAATGGCGTAACCCTTAATCAGGTAGTCTTTCAGGATTTTGTTCGCCCAGATACGGAATTGGGTGCCGCGCATGGAATTGACCCTATAACCGACAGAAATAATCATATCAAGATTATAATAAATAATGTGACGCTTGATAGTCCGATTCCCTTCCATCTGAACTTGTGCAATTTTTGCACAAGTTGAGTCTTTCTCCAACTCTTCCGACTTATAGATGTTATTAACATGCTTCACTATGGAAGTTCTATCCGTTTGAAACAATTCCGCCATTTGAGCTTGATTGAGCCACACCGTCTCATTCTCCAACTTTACATCAATGGAAGTTTTCCCATCCTTTGTCTGATAAATGACAATTTTTCCTCTATTGTCCATAAAATGCCTCCTTATTTATGCATTGTGTCCGTCCATTACCTTCGTAGCAATGGACGGACACACAAATGTACAACTTTCAAAAAGAAATAAAAATATAGAGCCGTTTTTAATTATTTGCTCTGAAGCGTTACAATAGAACGCGCCGGAATCTGAACTGTTTTTCCACTTTTCACTGTCTTCACCGGAAGCAAATTTTCCCCTTCTTTATCCGAAGTACGATAAATCTGCCATTGCGTATTTCCTACTTTTTCTTTATGAATAGAAAACTCTTTTTCCTCATTGGCATAGTTTATAACGACTATCACATACGTTCCATCTACGTTTTTGTAAGCAGAACACATCAATCCTTGCTGATCGGTATCGCCATCAGGGATGAAAGCGTTTGTTTGATCGAAAGCCGAAACGGATAGCCTGACTGCTCCCGGACGGATAAAACGGCTATAATTTCCTAAAGCCCACATCAATTTAGAATCTTCTACTCTACCATCCAAGAAGTTATCGTCAGTAGTGTACTCGCGAATCAGTCCGTCTTTGTAGTCACCACCAATGGCACGCCACCATTGCCAACTTTCGGCTCTAGCATACACAATGTCATGATGAATGATACGTGCCACATAGAGCGCTGTCTTCATTGTACGGTCGAAACCATTTCCACCACCAATTTCTTCATCATTACCCATGATGCAAGTCTCCGTTTGCCAGAAGCCAACTTGATGTTTATCTAAGGTATCCCGCAACTGGCAGCGGATATTACGTAATTCACTTAACGGAGTCGTTGTCCAATAGCTATGTCCAAGCATCAGGCGGGGAACATTCGGAGTATCTCCTAAATATGTATCTACACTATCCGGACTGAAAAAGGCTTGAATCTGATAACCCCGTTGCCAATCTGTTTCGTGAGTGCGGAACATACAGCGATAATCGGAAGATTCATTCACTAAAATCTGCGTATCCATATTCCGGCTTACAAATTCTTTGCTTAACAAACGGACAGTATGAGCTACTTCTTTGTTGGTTGCCGGACAACCTTCCTGTTTCGGTCCTACCCAATTCCAGTGTCCGTCCGGTTCGTTGAAAGGACAGATGTAATTGAACTTGATGCCATCATGTTTTTCCACTCCCTGTATTACATCTGCCAGAAAACGGACGTACTTTTCATAACAATCCGGCTTCAGATTTGCCGTACCTCCACGACCGGTATTGGTTGCCAATCCGTTCTGTGTATAATGTACGGGAGGCGAGTTCAGGAAAGCCAGGAATTTATTGACTCCCCGTTCCTTTGCCAGTTTCAGAAAATTGCGTTGTCCTTGTTGCTTGTTCCAGTCGTACGTTCCATCTGCATTGAGGAAACACTCGGCTCGCATCCAGGGAGAAGCAATCTGGCTGTGCTCCCCTTGTTCCGCACTACCTGCTCCGACATTGAAACGCCAGAGGGACAGGCCGATACCTTTCGGCTGTCCGTTCGCATCATTCTCCGTACTGAACAGCCAATCGGCTACCTGGTTTTGTTTCTCTTCCGGCCAAAGTCCGATAAACTGCATACTCCAAGCGTCTGAAGCACTGAAATATGCCATCGTTTGACAGGGCTTATCCGTTTCTATCTGATAACTTATATCGGGTACAGATTGAGAACATCCACCCGCCACACATACAAACAGAAAACCTAAAATCGCTACTCTCTTTTTACCTATAATCCTATTCATCTATAATCTTCCATTATTCAAATCATACAATATAATTCCGTCCTGAAACAACCTGACCATCTACCAAAATCAAGAAAGATATTATCAAGGAGTAGGTATTACCTGCTTAATGCTCCCATCTTCATTAAATTCCATACGATCTATACATACTTCACGATGAACACCGGGATCACTTTTCAGATAATTCTTATTGATGCGATGATAAACAATATACCACTTATCAGTGCCGGGAATTTGCAAAACAGCATTATGAGCAGGACCATATATTTCCTTTTCCGGGTTTTGAATCAGCACAACAGGATTATCAGCCACTTTAATCGGTCCCAAAGGTGATGTTGAAGTGCCATAAGCTACATGATAATTGGGAGAGCCAGTATCATCTACCGACCACATAAAATAATAAAGCCCGTTACGATAGAACACATAAGCCGCTTCACGATAAGCATAATCCTGCAAAGTACCTCCTACGGGAGTCATCACTGTGACTGTTTCCTTCTTTATGGAAACCATATCCTCATTCAGCTCCGCACCTGCCATATAACCATTTCCCCAATACAGATAAGACTTCCCCGAAACCGGATCGGTAAACACATCCACATCTATTTGCTGACCGTTTCCGGTGGGTGAATCCGTTACGATGGGACGTCCCAAATCAACAAACGGCCCGGTGGGAGAATCGCTCGTAGCTACTCCGATCTGTTTTCCTCCTCCTGCTTTCGGATGACCGCTGTAGTAAAAGAAGTATTTATATTTTCCTCCTATCAACTTCTCCTCAATACAAGGCGCCCACGCATTACCATCCGCCCAAGGTACTTGGTCTGATTTCAGATCCAGCATTATCCCTTCATCCCTCCAATCCTTTAAGTCAACAGACGAAAAAACGGTAAAATACCAACCACCCCATCCGGGCTGTCCGTCTGTGGTAGAATAGATATAGTATTTCTTAGTCTTGTTGGAATATAAAATTTCAGGATCAGCATGGAAACCTGGCAACACAGGATTACCAGACAACGAGAAAGCGGGCAGCGTCACTGCCAGCATCAAGCCGATTGTAATCAAAGTTCGTTTAATAGGTACTATCATATTTTCATTAGTTGGATAAAAAGGGGAAATATCAGGTTGTGATACTCCCCCTCCGGTATTTACATTCTTGATACTATTTATTTCAATGCTACTTTAATAGATTGACTGTAACAATATTCCGATGATTTGTCTGATTTGACTCCTACACGGGCATAAAGATAGGATTCGTTTATCAAACCATTCGGGATCTCAATTTCAGCAGTGTTTTCCTGACCGAGTGAGACTGTATTACCCAACTTCAACTCTGCTTCTTTCTGTTTCTCATCCGTCAAAACACCTGTACCCAGATAGATACCTACATTCTCCATATTGGCATCAGCAACCACTTTATTAATAGTAAACCGTGCGGCAACCTTGTTGCCGTTTCTGGCAAAAGATACGTTTCTAACAGAGAAATACGGTGTCACAGGAATATCCTGCACAGTGTTTCCTTTCACTGTAATATAAATTGTGTCATTAGAAGGTCTTTCCCAAGGAGCATTACCCATACGCACCAATTTATAATCACCATTGAAAAGGGACACGGAATAGCTTCCGTCCTGCGCAACATACACCGGAATAGAGCCATGCAAAGCATAACCGTCCTGGAATAAAGCAAACTCTGAACTTCCGCTTCTAACTCCTACTGCTTCACCGTCATAAATTGCTCTTCCGGTCAATGTAGCCTTAGGTTCCTCAAAGTTGTCGTAGCTGCAACTGCTTACTGCCAACAAACAACATATCATAATAAAGAAAGGTATAATCTTTTTCATAATCTCTTATTTTTATTGGAATGGATTCTTCACAATCGTCGGATTGTTATTAATTACATCATCAGCAATGAATGAATAATAGTTAGACTGCTGGAAGGTTCTTGCCACCTTGAAACGTTCGGATTTTGTCTTTACAAAAATGTACTTGTCCTGATCCGATGTTCCCGGTTTTGGTTTAGCAATACGATAAGGATATAAACCGTAAACGATCGCTTTATCGTTATCTGTATTTCCGTTCCAGGTGATATCAGCTATTCTCCATCGTTTCATATCAAAATAACGGTGATCTTCGAAAGCTAGTTCCACACGACGTTCGTTCTGAATCTTTTCTATTGTCAGGCTTGTCAGACTGTTGGCCGGGAAACCGGCACGCTGACGCAAGCGGTTAATGTAGGGTAAAGCTGTCGGCTCGTCATTCAATTCAAAAGCAGCTTCGGCAGCATTCAAATAGATTTCACCCAGACGGAACCAAGGCCACCAGTTTTCAGCGTAGTTACGGAGAGTGTAACCGGATGCCTCACTGATAAACTTACGGATATAAAATCCGGTATTGCTCACGTTAGGACTATTAGTCTGAGGACCGTCCTGGCCGACAAAAGTTTTATCATCGTCATAAGCACTTCCTAATTTCGAGTCTGTCAGTAAGTCGTAGGAACCGGTCTTATCATTCCATACTGCTACTCCTGCCTGAATATCCACATCCTGATTTCTGAACTTTGAGCCCGGATAGACGATCGTACCATACAAACGTGCATCTTTATTGGCAAAGATATCGCTCGGAGTATCATATACTACATAGTCATTACCATTCTTATAATGTAAGGTCCCCGAAGTTCCATCCAAATAATCAAATGCTTCTACCAATCCTAAAGACGGACCGATGCAAGAAGAATTATCGTTATCTTCTCTTAAATGATGAACTACATTATCATAACCGAAGCTATGCACTTTCAAAGGATTCTTATAGTCTTTCACCCAAATAGCCTCCTTATTCAGCGTCTTGTCCACAAACATCTTATAGAAGTTCACTCCTTTATCTGACTCCTTCTCATAAAGTTCATATCCACCGTTTTTAATGATTTCCTGCGAAGCTGTCAACGATTTACGATAATAATCGTCTGCCATATCAGCCGGAATACCTACTTCTCCGCCAGACGTTACAATATTAGGAGTCTTCAGCGCATTATATTTGGCAATAGAACCGGCATACAGCATAGCACGGCTTTCCAATGCCAATGCAGTGTAGTAATTGGCACGACTTTGACTACCTTTATTGCCCAATTGTGACTTGATTGCTTCACATTCACTGTATACAAAGTCATATATTTCGTGCTCCTTGGCACGCGGATTACGTAAGTAAGAAGGATCTCCATTGTAGTCATATGCCAGAGTAGTAGTAATCAACGGCACACCACCCATACGTCTTACCAGTTCAAAATAAACGTAAGCACGGATAAAACGAAATTCGGCTTTGAACTGGAGCTTATCATCTGCTGAAATATCCGTTCCATACGTATCAATATTCTCAATAGACATATTGATGTCACGTATCAACTTATAATCCCACCAACGTCCATAGTCGTTTCCATAACGCAGCTCGTTACGATAATTTTGATCTAATGTTCCACAGTACATGGCATCGTCCGTTTCGCACATACCGCCGGTGTTGAAGTCACCGTGCAACTGCGGAATACGATTATATAAATTGGCTAACTGCGATTTAATCATGTTCGGATCATTCCATACCAATTCATTGGTAAGGATATTTTTGGGATCTCTTTCGAACCAGCTGTCGCCACAACTCGATAACATGGAAGTAAGGACGACTCCCAACAGAACTATTTTTATAGATTTGCTTTTCATGATAGCGTTCTTTTTTAGTATGTAATATTAAATCCAAGAAGGAATGTACGTTGTTGCGGATATACCACTGCAGCTGCGGCAGTAATTTCAGGATCGACTCCAAACTTACCCACATTGTCGAACGAACACAAGTTAGAAACATTAGCATAAACACGCACCTTCTGTGCACGAATCGGTCTCAACAGTTGTGCCGGCAGGCTGTAACCCACTTCCAGATTCTTGATACGGAGATAGCGCACATTGTGCAACCAGAAGTCACTATTCTTATTGTTATAGCTGAATTCACCTTTACGGATAGCCGGATAACGTCCAGGTATCCATTCACTTTCCGGATCGTACAAGTCGGCACGGTGCCAACGATCTTCCAATAAATAAGCAGGTGAGTTTCCGTTACCATGATATGCATTAGCCAATTCATAGTTCTGTCTCCATCCTTGCATAGCACCACCGGAAAGGTCGATATTCAGGTCAATTCCCTTCCACGCCAAACCAATATTACCACCAAACGACATGATAGGCGCCCAGCCTTCCGGATAACCGATAGGACGCTCATCCATACTGTTGATTATACCGTCACCATTCACATCTTTATAGATAAAGTCACCGGGAAGCAGTGTCCGGTTATTATTGCCATCCAGATTTATCGGATAATTACGAATTTCTTCTTCCGACTGGAACTGACCAATTACCTGATATCCCCAATAGATACCCCCCCAACGATCTTCTGCGGAATTACGGTATTCATCCCAGGAATTATTGAAACGTGGCTTATAAGTCGCAATGCTTCTGTAGCGTGAGAAAGTAAAGTTACCACTTACAGTATAGTTCAAATCGCCGATATGGTCGGTCCATGTAACCATACCCTCCGCACCGATATAAGCCTGTTTATTCAGATTTTCATTCGGTAAATCATAACCTACTTCAGTAGGCAGTAATACGTCATAACGAGGAGTCGGTACCCCGGTAATATCTTTGCGGAAAGCATCAGCCGTGATCTTCAAACGATTATTGAACATAGTCAGGTCAAAACCGATATTCGATGTTGTATTCTTCGTCCAGGATAAGTTGGTAATAGGTAATCCTCTCTGGTTCAATCCGGTCACCAGTTCACCATCCAATACAGCATTACCATTATTCCACGTATAACCACTCAAGTAATCGAACAGTTTTACATCCTTTTCTGTACCTGTCTGACCAATAGAAGCACGAAACTTCAAATCATCTACAACAGGTCTCAACTTTTCAAAGAATTTCTCTTCCGAGATTCTCCAACCTATAGATACACCCGGGAAGAATCCCCAACGATTATTTGCTGCATAGAGATAAGAACCGTCATAACGAGCCAATAATTCAATCAGATATTTGTGAGCAAAGTCGTAATTGATACGGCCAATCCATCCGGCACGCGCTTCGTAACTCCATTCATCAGCGAAACTGTTGAGCTCATCAAACTGCAATAACGGCAGATAGTCAGTAGAAGGTTCTGTACCATAAGTTTTCTTAGTCCAATCATAATCGGAGGCTTCATAACCCAAAACCGCCGAAATATTATGGTTTTTAATCTGTTTTGCATAATTCAATTGCAATTGCATATAACGCGCAGGCACACTACGATCTATTTGATTTCTCCAACGTCCTGCGGCAGATGTTCCGTTATAAGTATCTTTCTCCTTATCGTATGTATAGATTTGATAAGCATATTGATAACCGTCAAAACGACTGTTGGTGTAATTGTACGAGAACGTAGCTTTTGCAGTCAAACCGAAAGAGAAATCATACTGCGCATAAGCATTGATATTGGCATTACGAGTCAAATTATCTTTGTAACCGGCAATGTCACGACTGAATGCAGCCGGATTGTAACCATTCTCATGTACATTATTGATATATTCCGGATTATCATTGGCATAAGGGCTTTCGATAGGCTGCATTTTGAACATAGCCAATATAGCCGAATAATAACCGTCACCACCCGGCAAACCTACGTCTTCACTCTTTTCATACTTACCGCTAATCTGTGCACCTATTGTAAAACGGTCTGTTATCTTAGTATCAATATTCAACTGAAGATTGGTACGCTCATATTTAAAGTCAGGCATCATCGCATCTTGTCCGGTATGAGCTACAGAAAGATAATAGTTGGTCTTTTCAGAGCCACCTGTCACATTCGCATTGATGTGGTATTGAGGCACATTTTTTCTCATTACCATATCATAATAGTCATAGCTCTTATATCCCGGTTCGGTACCAGCTTCCCATTTAGCAAGTTCTTCGGGACTATATAATTTGCTTGGATCTTCACCTCTATTCTGTGCTGCTTCGGCCAAACCTCTTACATATTGTCCTGCATTTGCCAATTCGGGGAAACGGGTCAGATTCTGCCAACCATAGTATCCATTGACATTGATGCTTACTTTATCATTCTTTTTACCTTTCTTGGTAGTTACCAGAACTACACCATTTGATGCACGCAGACCGTAAATAGCAGCAGAAGCATCCTTCAAGACAGTGATACTCTCGATATCCTCGATATTCAGAGCATTAAACACATCGCTACCGGAAACATCCGATGCCTGCAACCAGTCGCGGCTGTTCATTCCTCCGTAAGGAATGCCGTCGATTACAAACAGGGGGCTACCCATATTACGAATTTCAAGATTAATGCCTCTACCCGGACGGGCATCCACAGCACGCGTAGACACACCTGCTATCTTACCGGATAAAGCTCCCGCAGTAGTCGTAGAAACAGAACGCGTCAACGCATCAGACTTAACATCACTGATGGCTCCGGTCAGACTTTTCTTGGTTTGTGTACCATAACCCACCACCACAACTTCATCCAAGGTTTCCGTATCTTCTTCAAGAACGATTTGAAGATGTGTCTTTCCATCCACCTTCACCTCTTTAGTCTTATAACCGATGAACGAAATTGCCAATGCGGCATTTTTACTATCTACATTAATTGTGAAATTACCATCGATATCCGTAATGGTTCCATTAGAAGTTCCTTTGACAGTAACATTGGCACCAATGATATCATCTCCTCTCACATCGGCCACATGTCCTGTAACTTGTGTTTGTGCAAATGCTGCAGCTGACAGAAGCAACTGTATGACACACATGCATAAGATTCTTACATACCTCATAAATTAGAATTTAAAGATTAAACATTTTTTGTTGTTTTTTCCGATGCAAATATAGAGTATTGATATAAATCAATTAAGCAAAAATCATGCAGAAGAGCTATGCAAATCATTCATTGCACGATTTACACACTCTAAATAAAATATTTATTCTTATTTTTGAACTGGTAATTGAAACAAATAAGCACGAGTTATGAAAAAACACATTGCTTCTACTTTATTTTTATCCTTGTTGTCTATTCTTCAATTGACAGCCCAGTCTCATTCTGTAAAAAAACTGGGGATAGAACAAGGATTATCCAACAATTATGTAGTCAGTATTACACAGGATAAACAAGGCTTTTTATGGTTTGCTACAGAAGAAGGACTTAATAAGTTTGACGGTACCCGCTTCATTACTTATTATAAAAATGATTTGCCACATAACAATCAGGGAATCACCGGCAACGAACTCAACCGGGTGTATGCTGATTCCAAACGTCCCATCATTTGGATAGCCACTCAGCGAGACGGACTAAATGCATACAATTATGACGAACAAACATTTACTGCCTACCAACATAACCCGGAAAATCCACACAGCCTGATTACAAATGACGTAACGGACATCTCTCCTTCCACCCAAAACGACGATGGTTTATGGGTCAGCACCTATTATAGAGGTATAGAATATCTAAATATTAATAACGGGCAATTCACACATTATAATAGGAGTACGGTGCCTAGTCTGCCCTCCAATCAGACATGGACAGTATTGGACGGAGGAGACAACAATTTGTATATCGGCCATGTCGGAAGCGGATTCAGTATTTTTTCTCTCAAAGACAAAAGTGTAAAGAATTTCCAGAATGAAACGGGAAATCCGACAAGCTTGCCCGGTAATGATGTGTTTTGTATCATAAAAGATGCAAACGGCAACATCTGGTTAGGAACGAATAATGGATTGGCTCTATATAATGCTGCCAATGATAACTTTATCACATTCAGAAATAACAAGAATGACAAGTATGCTACTTTATGCAGTCGCATATTATCCATCCGGCAATTAAAAGATAATAGACTTTGGATTGCTTCAGAACTCAATGGCATTGCCATATTAAACCTGAAGCAAGGTATGTTTCTCTCACCAGAGGAGCTTTCTATTGAATACATACAGGAGGGTGATGATAGTCGAAGCCTCTCTAATGCAAGCGCTCGATGTATATTTCAGGATTCTTTCGACAATATCTGGATAGGAACATGGGGAGGAGGCATCAACTTTATTAGTAGCAAACCTCCTTTGTTCACCACATTAAGCTATTCCCCGATTCCAAACAATGAAAACAGCCTGAACAACAAAGTAGCCAGCAGTCTTTGTATGGACAGACAAGGACGGATTTGGATCGGAACAGACGGAGGAGGTATTAATGTATTTGAAGGAGAGAAACGGATTGCCATTTATAAGAAAGAGAGTGGAGATATTCCTTCAAATTTTATATTAGCTTCTTTACAGGATTCAAAAGGGAATTTATGGTTCGGTTCCTACCAAGGAGGAATCAGCTATTATGATAGCCGGAATAGAAGATTCCGTTCCATCTCCCTCATGGGACAATCTAATCTAGACGTCCGTACGATCTATGAAGATGCCCAACATAACATTTGGGTAGGATATAGTGGAGGAATTGTTGTATTAAACCCTCTAACCATGAAGATTATCCAACATTACAATACAGATAATAGCGAACTGCACAGTGATTTTATACGTTCTATAGCTCAAGATGAGAAAGGACGTTTTTGGATTGGAACTTTCGGAGACGGACTTGGCATATACACCCCGAACTTACAGAAAATCAAGACGTTCACTCAAAGAGATGGCTTTTGTTCTAACACCATCAATCAGATCATACAGGATAAACAAAAAAGAATGTGGATAGGAACGGGGGAAGGATTAGTTTGTTTCCTGTCGACTGATGAGCTGAATTACAAAACTTACCAACGGAAAGATGGGCTGATCAATACGAATATTTGTGCCATAACAGAAGATAAAAAAGGGAATATCTGGTTTAGCAATAATAAAGGTATCAGTTGTTATGTCACGAATAAAGGCTGTTTTTATAACTATGACCACTCTGACGATGTTCCGGCAGGAAGTTTTTCAAGCAGTTGTGTCACACAAAGCAAGAATGGACAAATTTATTTCGGTTCTATCAATGGAGTATGTTGTTTCAATCCAGACATTACTATGAATGAACAACCGGCCCCGGCAGCAGTTGTCACAGAGATGAAAATACTGGGACGGTTGAGTAATCTGGAAAACAATGACATGATTATCAATCTCTCCAAAGGACAAAACGTTGAGTTGAGTCATGCACAAAATAGCTTCGGATTGACATTCTATGTACAAAACTACTCACTTGTCAATCAGGTAGAATATGTGTATATGCTGAAAGGACTCGAAAATTCCTGGTATACCGTCAACGAAAATAATAGTGTCACTTTCCGAAACATTCCTCCGGGAAAATATGAGTTCCTTATCAAAGCACGAATTCATAATCAAAAATGGCCGGAAGAAGCCACTTCCCTGACCATCCGTATCAATCCTCCTGTCTGGTTGACGTGGTGGGCAAAACTTATCTACATCTTGGTATCTATCAGCATCACTTATCTTATCTTGCATGCTTACAAAAAGAAGTTAGATCTGGAGAGTCTCTATACGTTGGAAAAGAAAAACCATGAGCAGGAACAGGAGTTAAATCAGGAACGCTTGCGTTTCTATACCAATATCACGCATGAGCTGCGTACACCGTTGACCTTAATCCTCGGTCCTCTCGAAGATATGCAAAAAGAAGCATCACTTCCTGCAAAACAAGCCCAGAAACTATCAGTTATCCATCAGAGCGCACTACGTTTGCTCAATCTGATCAATCAGATACTGGAATTCCGAAAGACGGAGACACAAAACAAGAAATTGTGTGTCAGCAAAGGAAACATTGCCCCTCTGATTTATGAAATAGGGCTTAAATACAAAGAATTAAATCAAAATACCAAAATAGATTTCCGGATTCAGATAGAAAAAGAAGAAATGTTTCTTTTCTTCGATAAAGAAATCATCACGATTGTTTTGGACAATCTGATTTCCAACGCTATCAAATATACGGAACAAGGGTGCGTAACGCTAAGTTTGCATCAGACCATGCGTAATGAGGTAGCTTATACGGAAATAAAAGTCAGTGATACAGGGTACGGAATTTCCGCCGAGGCCCTGCCACATATTTTCGACCGCTATTATCAGGAAAGCGGCAAGCATCAGGCATCCGGTACAGGTATCGGACTGGCCTTGGTGAAGAATCTCGTCACCTTACATGAAGGGGAAATTCGTGCAGAAAGCATCCAAAATGAAGGAAGTACGTTCTATATCAGTTTACTGACGGATAATATCTACCCCAATGCCTTACACGCAGACTCAACGGAACCGGTTCAAGAAGAGATGAACCAGAATACGGAACTGGAATATTCACAAGAAGCGACATTAGATACCAGTAAACCAATCCTATTGATTGTAGAAGACAATGAAGAAATACAGAAATATATAGTTGAATCCTTCACCGACTCGTTTGAGGTAATCACGGCCAACAACGGAGAAGAAGGTAAGCAACAAGCTCTTAGCCGTATCCCCGATATTGTAGTCAGCGACATTATGATGCCTGTGATGGATGGCATCACTTTATGCAAGCAATTAAAAGATGATGTGCGCACCAGCCATATTCCTATTATTCTGCTGACAGCCAAAGATTCTCTCCAAGATAAAGAAGAAGGATATGAAGTAGGAGCCGATTCTTATCTGACGAAACCTTTCAGTGCTTCTCTGTTACGTAGCCGAATCAATAATCTGCTCGATTCAAGGAAAAAGTTAGTAGCCCAATTCCAGGCGCAATCTACTCCGGGAAGTCAAATAGATTTAAGTGAAAAGCGTATAGTAATTGCCGAAGCTTTGAGCAAATTAGATAATGAGTTTATCGAAAAAATTACCCTTTTAATCGAGGAAAACCTTTCTTCAGAGAAGATTGATATTAACTATCTATCTGATAAAATGTGCATGAGCGGTTCCACTCTTTACCGGAAAATGAAAGCACTTACAGGACTCTCGACCAACGAATATATCCGAAAAGTGAAAATGAAGAATGCAGAACGTTTGCTGCTTGAAGGGAAGTTCAATATCTCTGAAATAGCCTACAAAGTAGGAATGAACAGTACGGGATATTTCCGTCAATGCTTTAAGGAAGAAGTTGGGCTCTCTCCTTCAGATTACCTGAAGCAAATTAAACAATCTTGAGAAAGGGAGATGTATCAGAAGTAGAATCTGCCTTCATGTTGTTCTATTATTCAGAACGATAATGAAGAATCTCTTCTGATACCTCCCAATAGGAAATTCAGCGACCTGTAGGGGAGGTCATTTCCTTAATTCTTCAACCATCACTTTGAGCAATGATTTAGAATCATCCAGCGGCAAATCCGTGGCCAAATCCCAACTCATCATGCCTTTTAGTCCTTGCTCCATCGCATAACGGGTCTTAGTGCGGATATTGTCCTGTCCGTCAAACACATATTTCTCTCCCTTATATATTACTTCATTTTGTGCAGGCTCAGTAATCAATCCCTCTTGTACAAAACTGAAATAAGCCTCTGTCTTCTTTGAATTATCCTTTGTCACACCATAGAAAGGAACTCCCGCTACCAGTTTCTCTTTGGGAATACCATACTTCAATACCATCTGAATATCCGAATCATATTTCTCTACCGGAAAACGAACCGGCGAAGGACCGTAGCATTGAAGTGAAATAAAATCAACTGCATCAATAGCTTTCCTGCTAATTTTATAGCAAACAGGATGCAGAGAAACACTGAAAATATACTTATCGCCCAACACCTCCCTCATCTTCACGATAGCCAGACTATAATCTTCATACTCTTTCTCATTCTCCGCCCATTCAAAGTCAAGGTCAATGCCATCCAATTTATTCTTTTCCAGCACTTTCTTTATGTTTCTTGCAAATGCCGTACGAGCAGTCTCATCAGCCACCATTGCCTTCCATTCACCACTGGAAGCTCCTAAACGTATTTTCGCTTTTGTTCCTTTTACTTTTGCACGAACCGATTTAATCAATCCTTCCCAAGTTGTCACCCCCTTTCCCTGAAATGCACGTGGGTTCTCGAATGAAAGCGATCCATCTTTATCAGGATGAACATTCAAGAAAATAAGGTCGTCACTCGCCCGCAGACTTTCAGTAGAAATACGTCCGCGATTGTAGAAATTACCCCGCACATAAGAACTCACCATATAGTTTTGTTGTGCAAATAACGATAACCCTACAAACAAAAAAAAGAAGAATACAATTTTTCTTAGCATTAGCATAATGATTGATAATTAATGAATTTAGATCACAAAAATACGCATGACAAATAGAAATAGATGTTCAATAATTACTATAATACTTCCAAAAATCAACATAAAGTTTTCTCAATAACAGAGAAAAAACAAACACCACTCATAAAAACGTTAGGAAAAACAAAATAAAGTCTGTTTCTTTGTACGCCAAACCACAATCTTTTACCAGAAGAGAAAAATCTATGAGTAATAAACAACGTATAAGCAATGAACAAGAGATACTGAAATTAGTATCTGAAGGGGATTCGAAAGCTTTTCGTACGTTATATATGCATTATTACGACCGCCTTTTCAATTTCGCGATGCTGTTTCTTCATTCGGAAGCTGCGTGCGAGGACGTTATAGGAGACGTATTTTTTGTTTTGTGGAAAGACAGAAGCATGCTTACGGCTATCCCTAATTTTCACCCTTACATTTATCAAGCAGTACGCAACGGATGCCTCAATGTACTGAAAAGTGGATATATCTCCAAAAGGGATGATCTTCCTGAGACCGAACTGCAAATAAACATCACTACCCAGAATCCTCTGGACGAATTATCCTACAAAGAATTGCATCAAGCAGTAAAACAGGCAATCTCCTCATTGCCCGAACGTTGCCGTGTCATCTTTCAAATGGCGAAAGAAGATGAAATGAATCATCGCGAAATAGCAGAGGCTTTAAACGTGAAACTTTGTACCGTAGAACGCCAGCTTTTACTCGCCAAAGCTAAAATAAAGGAATCAATAAAACCGTTTCTAGAAAAATTTTAAAAAAAAGTTCTTTTTCCTTTTAGTAGTTTTACCACTTGAGTTTTCTATATAGTATAAAGCTTTAGAAAACAAGAAAAAAATGCGCATTGAAAAAGAAAAAACAAATGAAATGGATGAGTTGATTGCCGGTATCAAACTGCGATCTCCGGGACCAAGTAAAGAACACTCAGCAGAAAAGTCTTTCTCCCGGCTGATGACACGAATCCAAACTGACAGCAACTCTATTGACATTTTCCGCCGCCGTAACAAGCAGTACCGAATATGGCTCGCAGCAGCTACGGTGGCTTTGTTAATTGCAATGAGCGGGTGGTTGTACATGATGTTGGATACAGATCCTTCGTTCATCATAAAGACCAACAACAGTGGGATCGTACAGAAAGTGCCATTGCCCGATGGAACCATGATTCAGTTGAACAATCATTCCAAGCTGATTTATCCGGAGCATTTTTCGGGCGATTCAAGAGAAATCTTTCTGGAAGGGGAAGCCTACTTTGATGTAAAGCATGATAAGAAACATCCATTCATTGTACGTGCCGGTGAATTAAAGATCAGAGTGTTGGGAACAAAGTTCACTGTAAATGCCAGTTCGCAGTCTCCGCAGATTACAGCGACCTTACTGGAAGGCTCTATTGAAGTAAGCAATGAAAAGAAACAGATGTTGATGAAACCCAGTCAGCAACTGAAGTACGATGTTAACAGCGGAAATATGCTGCTTACAGAATTAAACAATGCCATCCGTGAGATACGTTGGACCCAGAATGTATGGGTATTGTCAGATACTCCTTTGCTCGACATCTGCCAACGCCTGGAACAACTGTTTAATGTGAAATTTATCATCATGAATGATGAGCTGATAGGAAAATCCTTTACGGGAGAGTTTTATACCAATGAGCCGCTTGAGTCTATTTTAAAAATAATGCAGATAAGCACCCCGTTCAAGTATGAACGAAAAGGAAAAAATATAATACTAAAATAACCCATATTGTAAAACTTAAAAAACGAATAGCCTATGACATAGTACTGTAAAAAACACAGAAAAAGCGAGAAAATAGTACCAATATTTTCCCGCTTCTGAGACTTTGCAAAAATCATGACGATGCCCATCGTCACAATCCTTAATTTCTAATTTATAAAAGTATGACAAACTTAAGAAAGTACCAAATTTCTTATCAAAAATATTGCCACACTTCCACACAAGAGCTCAAAAAAGACCTCTTTTTGGCAATATTACTTTTAATGATTCCCTATTTTGCTCTCGCACAGACCGTGAAACGGGATGTCAAGCTAGACTTTACGAATACCTCCATTGCCAAAGTAATCGAAAGTATTGAGAAACAAAGTGGATATTCTTTCTTTTACAACAGTGACATCAACACTAATCAGAAGACGTCAATAAAGATGACATCGAATGATATTAATCAAATCGTAACCTCTTTACTGAAAAACACTTCCATAGATTATCGGATTACAGACAAACGGATTGTTTTGTTTATCAAAAAATCAGGAACGGAACAACAGAAATCCTATGCCGTTTCGGGTGTAATAAATGATTCCTCCGGTCCTGTTATCGGAGCTTCCATCTCCACTAAAAACGGACAGGGAACCATTACTTCTATTGACGGTGATTTCCGTTTGGAAAATATACACGTCGGTGATGTGCTGACTGTTTCTTATATCGGTTATCAGACACAGAACATTGTTTTCAACGGTCAGACGAGACTGAACATCGTCCTGTCGGAAGAAGCAACTGAACTGGAGCAGGTGGTTGTAACCGCTTTGGGTATCAAACGTTCGGAGAAAGCGTTGAGCTACAATGTGCAACAGTTAAGCTCTGACGATATCACTACTGTAAAGGATGCGAATTTTATGAACTCGCTGAATGGTAAGGTTGCAGGTGTGACAATCAATTCTTCGGCATCCGGTGCGGGTTCTGCAGCGCGTGTGGTAATGCGTGGCGTGAAGTCAATTACCAAATCTAATAATGCCCTTTACGTTATCGACGGTATTCCGATGTTCAACGTTGTGAACGAAGGGACCGATACGGGTATCACAGCCGACCAGCCTGGTAGTGACGCCGTTGCGGATATCAACCCGGAAGATATTGAGTCCATCAACATGCTGACAGGTCCCGCTGCAGCGGCACTTTATGGTAATGCTGCTGCTTCCGGTGTAGTACTTATCAACACCAAGAAAGGAACAAAAGATAAAACGAATATCAGTGTATCGAGCAGTACTACTTTCTCTACTCCCACCATGTTACCCAAAATGCAAAGTAAATATGGAAATAAAGATGGAGTATTCGCCAGCTGGGGTGACCTTGTGAACAGCAACTATGACCCTGAAAAGTTTTTCCGCACAGGTGTAAATACCATTAATTCGGTATCGCTCTCTACTGGTACGTCAAAAAACCAGACGTATGTTTCCGTCTCGGCAACTAACTCAAACGGTATTCTGCCCAACAACAAATACGAACGTTATAATGTATCAGGACGCAATACCGCTAGTTTCCTGAACGACAAACTGGTTCTGGACTTCGGTGCCAACCTGATTTTCCAGAATGACAGAAATATGACCGCACAGGGACGTTATTTCAACCCGCTTACCGCTTTATACCTGTTCCCACGCGGAGAAAACTTCGATGCAATCCGTATGTACGAACGCTACAACGAAGGTTTGGGCATTTATGAACAATACTGGCCGTACGAAACTCAAAGTATGGAACTGCAAAATCCTTACTGGACCATGAACCGCATTGTCCGTGAGAATAAAAAGAAACGTTTCATGACCAATGCATCGTTGAAATGGAACATCATCGACGGAATTGACATTACCGGTCGTCTGAAATATGACAAAACAGATATGCGTTCCACCGATAAGCGCTACGCTTCTACTATCGAGCAGTTTGCCAGCGATTATGGTGGTTACTATGACAACCGCAAAGAGTACAGCAGTTTCTACGGTGACATCATGCTGAACATTGCCAAATCATTCAACGAAAACATGTGGTCCGTAAATGCCAATATCGGAGCTTCTATCAACGACCAGAGAGAAGAGCAGATAGGTCATGGCGGTAACCTGGAAGGTATTTATAACTTCTTTGCCGTACACAACATTGACACATCTGCCAAATACAGAAGAATCCAATCGGGATATATCCAGCAGTCGCAAGGTGTTTTCATCAATGCGGAAGTCGGCTACAAGAGTATGTTTTACTTAACCGCTACCGGACGTAACGACTGGGAATCACAACTTGCCTTTTCCGAAGCATCTTCTTTCTTCTATCCATCCGTAGGTTTGTCCGGTGTCATTTCCAGCATGGCCAGACTACCCGAATGGATTTCATTCCTGAAAGTGCGCGGTTCATATACAGAAGTAGGTACTTCTTTCGAGCGTTTCATCACACGTCCGACATACGAATTCAATATAGCTTCCGGTAAATGGTCTTCCACATCCATTTACCCGATGCGTAACCTGAAACCGGAAAAGACCCGTTCATGGGAATTCGGTCTGAACTCAAAATGGTTGGACAACCGTCTTTCTTTCGATTTGACTTATTATAAGTCGAACACGATCAACCAGACTTTCACCGCCGACCTATCTATCTCGTCCGGATACTCCAAAGCGTATATCCAAAGTGGTAATGTCCGCAATGAAGGTATAGAAATGGCATTAGGATATAGCGACAAGTGGAACGGTTTTGCATGGGACAGCCACCTGACTCTCTCTTGGAACAAGAATAAAATTATCAAGCTGACCGAAGGTTCCATTAACCCGATGACCGGAGAGCCAATTACCAAAGATAATTACGATATGGGACAATTAGGCAATCTCGATGCACGTGTAAAATTATACAAAGGCGGTTCTATCGGTGACGTATATGCTACTCACCGTATCAAGAGAGACGGTAATGGTAACGTCTTCGTTTCACAGGAAGGAAAGATTGAAATCGAATCGGTAGACGAATTCAAACTAGGTTCGATCCTGCCGAAGACAAACATGGGATGGAGCAACAACTTCTCTTACAAAGGTGTCAATCTGGGTATGACGCTTACTGCTCGTTTCGGTGGTATTGCCTTGTCCGGTACACAAAGTGTGCTTGACCAGTACGGAGTTTCACAAGTAACTGCCAACTACCGTGATACTGGTGGCGTGCCTATCAATCATGGATATGTAGATACGGAAAAATACTTTGACACTGTGAAAGGATACGCTGCATATTATACATACAGCGCCACCAATGTGCGTCTGGCGGAATTGAGCCTGAGCTACACATTGCCTAAAGAATGGTTCCGTGACAAACTAAGAATGACCGTCGGATTAGTAGGTAAGAATCTCTGGATGATTTATTGCAAGGCACCTTTCGACCCAGAAGCAACCGCATCAACACAGTCGAACTACTATCAAAGTTATGACTACTTTATGCAGCCCACTACACGTAATCTCGGATTTAGCGTAAAACTCAATTTCTAAACAAAAAGAATTATGAAAAAAGTAACCCAAATAATATGTTCGGTACTATTGACAGTACTCATGTGTAATTGTACGGGAAAATTTGAGGAATTCAACACCAATCAGTATCAGCCACCTACGTTGAACTCCCGTCTGCTGTTTGCACAACTTATCACGTGTATGTCTTCTACCGAAGAGAACCCCGCCCAACGTAACATCACTTTCTGGGCAGGTCCGTTCGGTGGCATGCTGACTCCTTCCAGCAGTTGGAGCCGGTCGCAACATTTCTATACTTATAATGTAGACGACAACTGGAATAAATGGTCGGTTGACTGGTATTTCAAAAATTTCTACCCCAACTATTTCTCCATCGAGCGTTTCAGCGAAGCCTCGGGACACTATTATGCATTAGCTAAAATCATGCGGGTATATATCATGCAGATTATAGCTACCATGCAAGGTCCGCTTCCTTACACAAAAGTTGAAAGCGGACAATACTCCGTAGGATACGATAATGAAGAGACTGCATGGAAAGCAATGATGGACGATTTGGATTACAGCATCGGCGTACTCACCGCATTGATGAATACCGACCCGTCCTTTAACGAGTTGACCACAGAAGACCGTATCTATCAGGGGGATTATAAGAAATGGATTAAATTCGCCAATTCCCTGAAACTACGTATCGCTATCCGCATCAGTAATGCAGTACCCGAATATGCACAGGAAAAAGCAGAAGAAGCCGTATCGCATCCATACGGAGTGATGGACAGTAACGACTGCGACGCCTACGACAACATCACTGCAACGAACTATAAGAATGGTCTTGCCAGTGTGAACTCTTGGGGGGAGGTTCGTGCCAATGCCTGCATCGTCTCCTTTATGAACGGATATCAGGATCCTCGTTGCGAAGCCTACTTTACTAAATCATCCGTATCCGGAGATTATGATTATATCGGCGTGCGCTCCGGCATACAAGGTATTACCACCAGTATGTTCTCAACCTATTCTACCGTCAAAGTAGAAACGAAAACTCCCATGTTGATATTCAACGCAGCAGAAGTAGCTTTCCTACGGGCTGAAGGCGCACTGAAAAAGTGGAACATGGGCGGAACGGCAGAAGAATTCTACAAAGAAGGTATCCGCCTGTCATTCAACGAGCACGGAATATCAGGTGCCGATGCATACATTGCCAACAATACGAACGTACCGGCTGATTACATATGTCCGTTGAACGCTGCCTACAACTACACAAACCCATGCAAATTAACGGTAGCTTGGGATAAGACAGGTGCTAATGCAGACGAAGATAACCTGCAACGCATCCTGACACAAAAGATGATTGCCAACTTCCCGATTGGAAACGAAACTTGGGCTGACTTCCGTCGCACCGGATATCCGGCTGTATTCCCCGCACATGACAACCTTTCCACACAAGGTGTCACTAAAGAACGCCAGCAACGCCGTCTGCGTTTCTCGGAAGATGAATACAACAGTAATGGAGCCAACGTTACAGAGGCTTGTACTTTCTTGTCGAACGGACAGGATACGGATGCTACTGATTTATGGTGGGCAAAGAAGGATTAACCGGATAAATTACCAAAGAATAAACAATATGAAAAATATATTCAACCTATTATTTGTGATGCTCATAGCTATGAATTTCCATAGCTGCGATGACTGGACTGAAATGGAAACCAAGAATTTCGAACCTGAACCGCTGTCTGAAGAATATTATGCAGCACTCAGGGAATATAAAAAAAGTGATCACCCCCTCACATTCGGATGGTTCGGAAGCTGGTCACCGCAAGGGGCAGCCTCGTTATACTACAGTCTGAAAAGTATTCCGGACAGTGTAGATATCGTTTCTATCTGGGGATCATACGGCAGTCTGACGCAATTCCAGAAAGACGACCTGAAATATGTTCAGGAAGTGTTGGGAACACGTGTTACATTCACCCTATTCTCACACAACATGGCCAATCTTCCCGGTAACTTCGAGAACGTAGCGGAAAATATTCCGAAAGCTGCACAAGCGATAGCCGACAGTATACACAAATACGGCTATGACGGAATTGATTTCGACCACGAATGTACCAGCAAAGACTTGCTGTACAAAGAAGAAAACATGACTACCCTGTTAAGGGAAATGCGTCAAAGATTAGGTCCGGACAAGTTGATTATTGTAGACGGCTTTGTAGATCTCATCTCGGAAGAGGGTTGGAAATATGCCAATTATGCAGTATCGCAAGCATACGGAGCAACTTCCGCCACAAGATTAAAACAACGGTTCGACTGGATAAAAGAATATATAGGTCCCGAACGTTACATCGTAACGGAAAACTTTGAAAGTTGGGCCGCAACCGGTGGAGTTACTTTCCGTGACCCGGAACGAGGAGAAATGCCTTCCTTGCTCGGAATGGCTTACTGGAACCCTGTTGAAGGACGCAAAGGGGGACTGGGTACATTCCACATGGAATACGAATTCTCCAACAATTACAAATACTTGCGCCAAGCTATCCAAATAATGAACCCAGCTAAAAAATAATATATTATGAGAAAGAATAAAGCATATACATTATTTGCCGGATTATTGACTTTGTTAGCCTTAACCGGTTGTAAGGAAGAATATGACCCGATAGGAAACCGCATTTACATCAATGAAGCTGCTTTCAAGAATGTAAAGAGCGTGCCTGTCAATGTAGGTGAAAAGACAGTAACAGATTTTACGGTCCGCATCGCCGACATCATGTCTAAAGACGTCAACGCCACATTGGTGGTGGATGAAACCATACTGAACGAATACAATGAAAAGACGCTGGCCAACTATTCATTATTGCCGGCAGACAAACATTCATTCAACAAAGAAGTGACCATCGCAAGCGGCAAGACAATGGCTCAACCGACTGTTGTGACCATTAGCCCTTATGACGCGGCAGAAGGCGTAAAATATGCATTGCCCATCAGAGTGATAGGCGACGGCAGTGTCCCCGAAGAAAAACTGGGTTCCAAATATCTTTTGTTACTCGACAAGCCGTGGACTCAGTATACACCTTATATGAGTACTCTAGGTGGCTTCAAGTCGGAAAATGTAAACACTATTTCGGTAGAAAACTTCACTATCGAATTCTGGCTGTGGATGGACGGCTTCAATTACAACAACCAGTGTGTTATCGACTGTTCTGCCTTCTACATTCGTTTGGGTAATGCCAACAACCAGATTACCAAAGACCAGATGCAGATTAATATCTTCGGAACGCAAGCCGAAAATAACAAAGGGTTCTTCAACAAGTTCTCCTTCCAGAAACGGACCTGGACACATGTCGCTCTTGTCTACGACCAAGTGAAATGTTATTTCTATGCCAACGGAGAAAAAGTACAAGACGTTGAAGCAAGCGGCATACCTGTTCCTATCACATCCATTGCATTCTTCAACACCAATACGATAAATGAGCACATGATGGGACAGGCACGACTCTGGAACAAAGCTCTCACGCAGTCTGAAATCCAAAACAACATGGCAGGTCCAGTCACTGTAAACTCCAATCTTGTCGGTTACTGGAAAATGGATGAAGGTCCGGTCGAGGAAGGTAAAGACGAAATTCTGTATGACAGTTCAGGAAACAATAACCATGCAACGTTAGTATCCGGAAGTGTCAAGGAATGGAAAGCCGACCAATGCTTTACAAAGACAAACTAACTTTTGTTGAAAAATAAATAGCGCAAATTACATTCATTATCTTTAGACGTGAATTAAGTGACCTTACGAATTTCTTCCCGGTTCGTTCTACAAACTTAATTCACGTCTAAAACATAATAAACCTTTTAAAGGTAACTTTAAATACAGCCATTGTCAACATGAAACAAATCATCCAACATTCATTAAATATCTGCTATCTCCCATTCATTTTTACGCCATTAGTCACCGGATGTCAGCCGAACACAGAAAATACTCCGAAGCATCCCAACCTCTTATTCATTTTAACAGATGATTTACAAGCTTCTTCTATTCATGCTCTAGGTAATAATGACGTGTGCACTCCTGCAATCGACAGCCTCATCGCCGCAGGTATCACCTTTACAAATACTTATACGAATGGTGCGTTGTGTGGAGCATTATCCATGCCAAGCCGCGCCATGTTGATGACCGGACGCGGAATCTATGATATTCAGGCGGACGGGATGAAAATTCCCGAAACACACACCACTTTCCCGCAACAATTCAAACGGAATGGTTACCGCACCTTTGCCACAGGAAAATGGCATTCGGACAAGGCCTCCTTCAACCGCTCATTTCAGGAAGGAGACAACATCTATTTCGGTGGTATGCATCCGTATGAACTGAACGGGCATTGTTCACCTCATCTGAACCATTACGACTCGACAGGTGTATATGGAAAAGAGACTGAATTTACAGGAAAAGAATTCTCATCAAAAATGTATGCTGACGCAGCTATCCGTTTTTTGCAAAGGCGTAAAGATGAAAAGCAGCCTTTCCTTGCTTATGTCGCATTTACTTCACCTCACGACCCGCGCAACCAACTCCCTGCTTACGGTCAGAAATACGCTCCGGACACTCTTAACCTGCCGGCCAATTTTCTCCCCCGCCACCCATTTGACAATGGAGAGATGAACGTGCGTGACGAATTACTGGTACCTGTCCCACGGACAGGCGGGCAGATACAAAAAGAACTCTCCGATTATTACGGGATGATTAGCGAAGTGGATGTACAGATAGGACGTATTATGCAGGCATTGCAAGAAACGGGACAGGCGGACAACACGATTGTCGTCTTTGCCTCCGACAACGGTCTGGCAATGGGACGTCACGGATTACTGGGAAAGCAGAACCTTTACGACCACAGCGTGAAAGTACCGCTCACCCTTATCGCTCCCGCCTACAAAGTACAGAAAGGGAGAAAGAGTAACGCCCTGTGCTATCTGCACGACATTGCCCCGACACTTTGTGAACTGGCAAACATTGCCTTACCGGAAAGTATGACGGCACAATCTCTCTGTCATGTGTTGGAAGACTCTACCGCCACACACCGCAGCGATTTATTTCTCGCCTACTCCAACCTGCAACGGGGATTCGTCAGCGGAAAATACAAATACCTTATTTACAATGTAGGCGGAACAATTACCGAACAATTATTCGACCTGCAGAAAGATCCATCGGAACAACATAATCTATTACCCGGACAGGAAAAAACAGCGCACGACCTGAAAGAACAATTAGCCTTCCGTATGGAAGAAGAAAAAGATTTCTGCAACTTATCCGACTCCCACTGGTGGCAAGACGGGCACAAACTGACATTTGAGGAAATGCAACACTTATATATCTATAAATAAAACGATACTTACCGGTCTGTCGGCAGACTATGCCTGTAATAGCAACATCCGCCGACTGACAACTACTCTGCAAGCCAATGGCTACAGTACGGGACTTGCCGGAAGAAGTAGTAGTACTAATAGATTCTTATTTCATCAATAAATAGAAAAGGGGGTTCGTTTTCACCGGAATGTCCTTTAGGCAAGCTTTTAAAAGGCTCCGCCACAATCTTTACATAACGCGCAGACGTTGCATCAAAAGAAAGCCGGTTCAGATCACTCTGTTTTTCTCCCATAGCGTCTGTCGGCGCATTGTATATTTGGCGGGATACTGCTGCATACTTCTCTCCATCCGTAGATACGAATACGGAAATAGACTGTGGCCCCATAATCCAGGCACTTAAATCAGTCAAGGCAGAGACTTCCACCGAAGAAATAGATTGCAAAGACTCCAAATCTATCACTACACTCAGATCAGAGGAGTGGTTCCCTACCCACAAACCTGTATTATGAAAGTTTATGCTTCGGATTCCATCTACCAGTACTCTCCCATTTTCCCCCTGATAACGTTCGGAAGGGGCATTTAATAACCGGACAGGTCTGAATGTGGCTTTATTCACAAAGATTTCCTGACGCAATTCATCACTGGAAAGTCCGTCAGATAAATAGGAAACAGCCCTCAAGACACAACTCTTATCTATCCGGAAGGCAGATTTATATAAGGAAGAAGTAGATTTAATTGGTTGACTGCCATCCAACGTGTAGTAAATTTCCGTATTGGGCAAACTTTCCAACGAAATCTGCAAGTTCCTTTCTTCAGGAACGGACTGATAGGCTGCGGAAATAGTAAAGAAGTGATTCGCATGTCCATATCCCAACCGGTTATAACAATTCAGAAGACCGGGCAAACGGTGCAAGAAATGATCGTAAGTGCCACGCCTCCCTTCACACCATGCAGCTTCTGCAAAAGCAGCCAGACGCGGAAGGAGCATATAATCCAATAATGAGTCATTGTCGATAAATGAAGTCCACAAACATGCTTCCGCCCCTAGCACTCTTTCCTTTTCGGTCGTTGAAAGTTGCAGGGAGAAAAAAGGAGTCTCAAATACTTTCTTCATCTCCACCAGTCCGCCGGTTGCACGAGGTTCCTGTTCCGAGTTTATTGTCTGATAATGATTCAAATACAAATGAGAATCCGCAGATACAATCACAGAGTGACCTTTGCGGAGCGCAGCCGTGGCACGTCCTAGCCCACGCCAGGACATAATAGTAACCTCCCTGCTCAAACTATCGGAAAGCACTTCATCCCAGCCAATCATCCGCTTTCCCAATCCATGCAGATAACCAGCTATTTCTTCATTAAAAGCACTTTGCAAAAACTCCTCTGCCGTATGCCGACCAGCATCTTTCAAACCATGTTTCGTGATTGCCTTCTGGCAAGCATCACATTGCTGCCAACGGTCTTTAGGCACTTCGTCCCCTCCGATATGAATAAACACCCCCGGAAATAACCCGGCAACTTCTTTCAAAACGTCCTTTACAAAAGGCAGGGTAAAATCATTTCCCAGGCACATCACATCTTTATGAACTCCACCAACTTCCGTAGCCACTTCATAATTCTTCTCCATACAACCTAATTCCGGATATGCCGCCAAAGCAGCCTGTGTATGACCGGGCATATCTATTTCCGGAATAATCGTTATAAATCTTTCGGCTGCATAAGCCACTACTTCTTTTATATCTTCATGGGTATAATAACCACCATATTTGTCCGCCCCTCTCCATGCACCGACTTTAGTCAGATTCGGGTATTTTTCTATTTCTATCCTCCATCCCTGGTCGTCCGTCAGATGCCAGTGAAAATGATTCAAACGATGAAAAGCCAATAAGTCGATATAACGTTTCACCTGCGCAACGGAAAAGAAATGACGGCTCACATCAAGCATGGCCCCTCTATATGACATGGAAGGATAATCTTCCAACGCCACAGGAGGAAAACTTAACTCCTTCCCCGATACGATTACTTCTCCTATTCTTTTTTCCTGTTCCGCCGGTCTTTCCCACCCAAGAAGTAATAACTGCCGCAACATCTGAACAGCATAAAACGCTCCCGCCAAGTCTGCCGCCTCGATAATCATATAATCTTCCGTAACTTCTAACTTAAACCCTTCTTTCGGCAGTTGGAAATTCCTTTCAAAAATAATTTCATTACTACGCTGCAGCTTTGAGAACTTTCCAATAGTCAACGGATATCCGGTACTTTCCGAGAGATAAGCAGCCAGTAAATCCGCAACAGATTTCCATTCAGGATAGTTCCCCGAATAAATCACCTTCGTCTGCTCATTCACGACGAATGGTCTCCCATCTTTTTCTACTATCGACACTGGTTCGGGAATCAAGTTCCGATAAGAAACCGATGCCACAGAATCCACCGTAAACAAAGAGAAGCCTACAAAAATGAATAGAAATAATGATATAGGTGGAAATAATGCACTCCGGCAGATATTGACTTTAACCATATATATTCTGAATCTATTAGGTTATCTTATCTACTTGGCAGCCTTATCCGACTTACCGGCTTCCCTTCGTGCTTTTCCCTGACGCCCGGTCAGATCATCTCCCAGTTCATCACGCCACACATCGGCCTCTCTCATCAAATCTTTCACAATTTCCGGGTACTGCGTAATCACATTCACACGTTCACCCATATCCCGTCTCAAATCATAAAGTTCGCACTCCTTCACTTCACCCTTTCCCAACGCTCCGGGAAGTCCGTCATTACCAGGCACCTGGCTGTCATAAGACACATATTTGTGAGGAAAAACCAGCTTATAACTTCCATCAGTAATAGCCTCCAGCGAATTCTTATGATAATAAAAACAAAGATATTTGCGGGCAGCAATCGTAGGATCAACCGTCAATGCTGGCAACATACTAATTCCATCTATTTTTTGCTTCGGTTTTTCAGCTCCCGCTATCTCAACCAAAGTAGGCAGAATATCGATATTGGAATATAAACTGTTGCACACTGTAGCCGGTTGAATCTTCCCTTTCCAATAGAAGAAACAAGGAACACGGGTACCTCCATTAAATGTATTCGCCTTTGCTTCCCGAAGTCCGCCGGACGACCCTGCATGATTGCCATAATTCGCCCACGGCCCATTATCCGAAGTGAGAATCACTATCGTATTGTCCTCTATCCCCTCCTCACGAATGGTTCGGAGAATCTCCCCCACACTCCAATCTATCTCCATCATCACATCACCATACAACCCCTGCTTGCTTTTTCCTTTAAACTTATCAGATACAGCCAAAGGTACATGAGGCATCGAATGGGCCAGATACAAAAAGAACGGCTTACTCCTTGCATTGCGATGAATAAAGTCGACTGCATAATTGGTATAGTCGGTAGTCAGCCTTGTTTGATCCGTATTATAACCGATAATATCATTCCCCTTAATTAAAGGCAGATCCGGGAACTTGTACTGGGGATGATGAGGCCACATATCATTCGAATAAGGCAGCCCATAATATTCATCGAAACCATGCTGAAGCGGAAGAAACTTTTTCTCATCTCCCAGATGCCACTTCCCGAAAATAGCCGTTGCATATCCTTTGTCGCGCAATAATTCCGCAACCGTTTCTTCCTCCGCACTGATCCCATAAGGAGAACCGGGATTCAGAGCGTAAGCAAATCCGATACGATTCGGATAGCATCCTGTCATTAACCCCGCCCTCGAAGCACCACTAATAGGCTGAACCGCATAAAAATTGTTCATTGCCATCCCATTGGCAGCCATCCAGTCAATATGTGGAGTCTGATAACCAACTGCTCCACGACAAGAGAAATCTCCGTTTCCAGCATCGTCCAGGTTGATAAGTATGATATTGGCCGGTTTCTGTGCGATAGCTTCGGCAGACAAAACAGCCATGCCCGCCATTCCTATTAATACCTTTTTGTTCTTCATAATATAGTTCATAATTTTAGTTATAAATTCATTCCACTATAATAAAGACAATCGTACAAAGCTTTCTACTAAAACATAAATGAAAGAAAGAATGTCATTTTCCGCAAAAAAAATTATATCTTTGTTCCCCGTAAATAACAATTCACGAATAACTTCATGCCAGGAGATTCATTTTGCATACAATATACCAACTGTACAGGATGTCCCAAAGCTGTTGAGAATATCCTTATATACAGAAACTTACCCAAAGGGGAACATATCCCCAAGGATAAGTGTACGCAGAATTGTATGCTTTTCATGATAAAGGGTGAGTTACTTATCAATAGTGAGGAGTATCCCGGAAATACACTGCGTGAAAGACAGTTTATCCTGCAAGCTATTGGTTCCAAGGTCGAAATACTAGCATTGACAGATGTTGAATACGTTGTCTACTGGTTCAACGAACTGCCTCTGCTCTGCGAAGACCGGTACAAGGAAATGATGGAACACACAGAGGTCCCGGTGACCTACACTCCACTGATTATGAGTGAAAGGTTATACCACCTTGTCACCAGCATGCCCGAATTCCTCAACGAAGAAACTCCTTGCGGCAAGTATATCGACTTAAAATGTAAGGAACTTGTTTTCTTGATCACCAATTTCTATCCTCTGCCCCAGCTAAGTTCATTCTTCTATCCCATCAGCACTTATACGGAAAGTTTCCACTATTTCGTCATGCAGAATTACAGTAATGTAAAGAATGTGGAAGAATTTGCGCATCTGGGAGGATACACGACCACTACCTTCCGCCGCCTTTTCAAAAACTTGTATGGCATGCCCGTATATGAATGGATACTGGAAAAGAAACGGGAAGGAATACTGGAAGACCTGCAACACACCAAAATGCGAATCACTGAAATCTGCAACAAATACGGATTCGACTCCCTGTCTCACTTCGCCCACTTCTGCAAAGACTCTTTTGGCGATACCCCACGCGCTTTACGCAAGAAAGCAGCCAGTGGTGAGAAAATCGGAAAGATACAATAAATAGTCCCATAATACCAATATGCCAATCAGTTGCGCCATGCGTGCATACTGGCTGGCATATTGACACATTAGCACATTGATTCATTATTAAAGAATTATTTCTTTAATTCCTTGCTCAATCAATCTATTTCCCCTATTTTTGCAGTCCGTAAGAGGTGTAAAACGTCGAAATTTTAGTTCTAACAATTAAATAATTTAAATTCAATCATTTATGTGGTTAAGTAATTCATCTGTAGGAAGGAAAGTGGTGATGAGCGTTACCGGTATCGCCCTTGTCCTGTTTCTAACATTTCACATGGCGATGAACTTGGTTGCGATCATCTCGGCTGATGGTTACAACATGATTTGTGAGTTCCTGGGAGCAAACTGGTATGCATTAGTGGCTACCGCAGGACTGGCTGCTCTTTTCGTAATTCACATTATCTACGCATTCTGGCTGACAATGCAGAATCGCAAAGCGCGTGGTAGCGAACGCTATGCAGTGACAGACAAACCGAAAACTGTAGAATGGGCATCTCAAAACATGTTGGTGCTGGGTCTTATCGTTATCGTAGGTCTTGGTTTGCACCTCTTCAACTTCTGGGCAAAAATGCAGTTGCCGGAACTGATGCACAACATGGGCATGCATGCTGACACACTGACACTGGCTTATGCTGCTAACGGTGCTTATCACATCCAGCAGACTTTCTCTTGCCCGGTTTACGTAGTTCTTTACCTCGTTTGGCTGTTTGCTTTGTGGTTCCACCTGACTCATGGTTTCTGGAGTTCAATGCAATCACTGGGATGGAACAACAAAGTATGGATCAATCGTTGGAAATGCATTTCTAACATCTATTCTACGATTGTTGTACTCGGTTTCGCACTGGTAGTAGTGGTATTCTTTGTGAAAACACTGATTTGTGGCGGTGCTTGCTAAATAGTAAATTGTAAATGATTAAATTGTAAATAATATTATGATCAAGATAGATTCAAAAATTCCAGAAGGCCCGGTGGCTGAGAAATGGACCAACTATAAAGCTCACCAGAAATTGGTGAACCCCGCTAATAAACGCCGTTTGGACATCATCGTTGTGGGTACGGGTCTGGCAGGTGCTTCTGCCGCTGCTTCACTCGGTGAAATGGGTTTCAGAGTATTCAATTTCTGTATTCAGGATTCTCCCCGTCGTGCGCACTCTATCGCTGCACAGGGTGGTATCAATGCTGCAAAGAATTATCAAAATGACGGTGACTCCGTTTACCGTTTGTTCTACGATACTGTAAAAGGTGGTGACTATCGTGCCCGTGAAGCTAACGTATATCGTCTGGCTGAAGTATCTAACGCTATCATCGACCAATGTGTGGCACAAGGTGTTCCTTTCGCTCGCGAATATGGTGGCACACTGGACAACCGCTCTTTCGGTGGTGCACAGGTATCCCGTACTTTCTATGCTAAAGGCCAGACTGGTCAGCAGTTGTTGCTGGGTGCTTACTCTGCATTGAGCCGTCAGGTAAACGTAGGTACTGTAAAACTGTACACTCGTTATGAAATGCAAGACGTGGTGATCGTTGACGGACGTGCCCGCGGTATCATCGCTAAAAACCTTGTAACAGGTGAACTGGAACGCTTTGCCGCTCACGCTGTAGTTATCGCTACCGGTGGTTATGGCAATGCTTACTTCCTGTCTACCAACGCTATGGGATGTAACTGTACAGCTGCTATCTCTTGCTACCGCAAGGGTGCTGTATTCGCTAACCCCGCTTACGTTCAGATTCACCCGACTTGTATCCCGGTACACGGTGACAAGCAGTCTAAACTGACTTTGATGTCTGAATCTCTCCGTAACGACGGTCGTATCTGGGTTCCGAAGAAGAAAGAAGATGCTGTGAAACTTCAGAAAGGCGAAATCAAAGGAAGTGATATTCCTGAAGAAGACCGCGACTATTACTTGGAACGCCGCTATCCGGCATTCGGTAACCTGGTTCCGCGTGACGTTGCCAGCCGTGCTGCCAAAGAACGTTGCGACGCAGGTTTCGGTGTAAACAACACCGGCTTAGCCGTATTCCTCGATTTCTCTGAAGCTATCAACCGTTTGGGTATCGACATTGTTCTCCAACGTTATGGTAACCTCTTCGATATGTATGAAGAAATCACTGACGTTAATCCGGGAGAACTGGCAAAAGAAATCAATGGCGTAAAATATTATAATCCGATGATGATTTATCCGGCTATCCACTATACAATGGGTGGTATCTGGGTAGACTACGAACTGCAAACCACTATCAAGGGGCTGTTCGCTATCGGTGAATGTAACTTCTCCGACCACGGTGCAAACCGCCTCGGTGCTTCTGCATTGATGCAAGGTTTGGCTGACGGTTACTTCGTATTGCCTTATACAATCCAGAATTATCTGGCAGATCAAATCACTGTTCCTCGTTTCTCTACTGATCTTCCTGAGTTTGCAGAAGCAGAAAAGGCAGTTCAAGCTAAGATCGACAAGTTCATGAGCATCCAGGGTAAAGAATCTGTTGATTCTATCCACAAGAAACTGGGTCATGTTATGTGGGAATATGTAGGTATGGGACGTACAGCAGAAGGCTTGAAGAAAGGTATTGCCGAACTGAAAGAAATCCGCAAGGAATTCGAAACGAATCTGTTTATCCCCGGTTCTAAAGAAGGCATGAACGTAGAACTTGACAAAGCAATCCGTCTGTACGACTTCATCACAATGGGTGAGCTTGTTGCTTACGATGCATTGAACCGTAACGAAAGTTGTGGTGGTCACTTCCGTGAAGAATACCAGACTGAAGAAGGAGAAGCTAAACGTGATGACGAAAACTTCTTCTATGTAGCATGCTGGGAATATCAAGGTGACGATGAAAAAGCTCCGGTGTTGTACAAAGAACCGCTGGTATACGAAGCTATCAAGGTTCAAACCCGTAACTACAAGAGCTAATCGGTGAAGTTAAACATTTAAAAGAATTAGAAGAAAATGGATAAAAATATATCATTTACACTGAAGGTATGGCGCCAAGCTGGTCCGAAAGCTAAAGGTGCTTTTGAAACCTACCAAATGAAAGATATCCCCGGCGATACTTCCTTCCTCGAAATGCTGGATATTCTGAACGAACAGCTCATCAGCGAAAGAAAAGAACCGGTAGTATTCGACCACGACTGCCGCGAAGGTATCTGCGGTATGTGTTCTCTTTACATCAACGGACACCCGCACGGTCCTGCAACAGGTGCTACTACTTGTCAGATCTATATGCGTCGTTTCCAGGATGGTGATACGATTACTGTTGAACCTTGGCGTTCGGCCGGTTTCCCTGTAATCAAGGACTTGATGGTAGACCGTACTGCTTATGACAAGATTATGCAGGCTGGTGGTTACGTGAGCGTACGTACAGGTGCTCCGCAGGATGCTAACGCTATCCTGATTCCGAAGCCTATCGCTGACGAAGCTATGGATGCTGCTTCTTGTATCGGTTGTGGTGCTTGTGTAGCTGCATGTAAGAATGGTTCTGCTATGTTATTCGTTTCTGCAAAAGTTAGCCAGTTGAACTTGCTGCCGCAAGGTAAACCGGAAGCTTTGCGTCGTGCAAAAGCTATGTTGTCAAAGATGGACGAACTGGGATTCGGTAACTGTACCAACACTCGTGCTTGTGAGGCTGAATGTCCGAAGAACATCTCTATCAGCAACATCGCCCGCTTGAACCGTGACTTCATCATCGCAAAATTAAAAGACTAGAAATTGCTAGATTTCAAGATAGCGAGAGCTTAATTTGATTAATGACAGAATCCCCTGCCGGCTAGTCCGACAGGGGATTTCTTTATGTATGAATAGATCACGGTTATTCCAAATAATCAATCATCATGAACGGTTTTGTCCACGCAAATTACGTGGAGAAGCACCGAAAGATTTCTTACAGAAATTAGAAAAATGCGGCAAGGACTCAAAACCATATTTATAGCATATCTCGGATATACTATAAGCAGAATTACTCAAATCATCGAGAATGCCCTCTTTACGACGCGCCAGCATCCATTCATAAACTGGTTCATGGAAGACATTGTTGAAAATACGACGAAATGTGCTAAGGGTATATCCACCTAATTGAGCCAGCTCTTCTACTGTCTTTACTTTCTTATAATTTTTAATAACAAAGTAGTGGAAACTGTTTATGTACTTAGAGAGCGGATGCACCAGACTCGAGAGGTCATAATCAGAATAATAATACCCCAACACAAATGCCAGTTCTTTCCGCTTGAGAGACAACAAATCCCGGCAGACTTTATTTCCTTTTAAATAAGTGATGGAACCTTTCAAAAAATATTGTAGTTCAGGAACTATCTTTATTGGAGAATAGATAAGTGGAGGTGATACATCTTTCATTATATGATTGAAACGAGAATCACAAAATAATTCCGGTTGAATAAAACGATAATAAATGCACTCACATTCAAGCATGGCAAGCATCTCAAATGTAGAATCAATAGCTTGAAGTATAAATTCACCTTCTTTGAGCATGGTACCTGCATATTCCTTACTATTAATCAGCATTTCTCCCTTCATCAGAAAAAGGATAAAATTTTCCTCACACCTTTGAGCTGGTTTATGAAAACCACGCTGATAAATCACATGAGTAATAGCATTGCTCACTGCTTTCGGACATATCTGACAATCCCAAGTTCCTTGACAAATAGATGGCATAAGCTGGCTGTGTTTGTATTTCGTTTATGCTGCCAGCAAAAATAGATGAAAGATTTCATATTGCCATAAAAATGGGAAGAAAAATAAAAAAGAAGTTATATGGAAAGAAATAGAAGTACTCAAAAAATGCAAGTTTAGCTCTCAAACAGAAAGCTCCCACTTTTCTTGAAAAACTGAAAAATCAAAAATACTTATATAAAAAAACAGAATCCAGATATAAGCCAAAATATCTGAATTCTGTTTTCTCATTTATGCAAAATCATAGACTGTGTCACATTTTATCATTTAGCAGTCTCCTCTTTTTCGTCTGCTGTAGTATTCCATTCGCTAACCTCTGTATTAAGCCCAACTTTAGCAGCACCGGCAGGTAATGTTAATACATATAGTACATTCTGACCAACTGTCCATTTGGCATCACTAGGAAGAGTTACTTTTTTAGTTCCTGAAAAGACTTCCATCTCACCCTGTTTCGTTGAATATGTTATTGATATAACCTTACCATTTACTTCTTGAGGGAATAGCATCCAAGATGCATTAGTATCAGCCAAAGAATAATAATTCTTATTTTCAACCTTATCTGCTGATTGTTTAACAGTATAACTATATGATGAAGTAGCATCAGCAGCCAAATTCCATTCACCATCACCTGCATTAAAACTATATTTACCTGTTCCACCTTTAATATCAGCTATACTAATACCAGTCACTTTATAAGTAAGCAAAGGGTCTTCAGGAGTAAAAGCAAAATTAATACGGGTCAGAACGTGTTTAAAATCTAGGGTTAATGTACCATTAGCTACTTCACTCAACTCTGAAGTAACATTAGCCGCATGTGCAACAACCAAATCTTTTTGGTTTGCAGGAGTACCATCAACAGTGAAAGATATTGTAGGATAGCCAGTAGATGGAAGAGAGTAAGATGTAGGTTCCGTTGTCGGGTATGCAAAGAATTGTACTTTTTTTCCTGAACTTATTGATGGCCAATAATACGTTCCTTTATCGGTAGTAGTCCAAGGTGCAGCAGCATTATCTTTCGTATATGAGATTCCATCCATGTATGCAGCTCCTAAAGCACCTGTTTCGTTATAGTCATCATCTGTAATATAGGAACTTACAGTGAACCCTAAAAAGTTATTACTATTTGTATCTGTAGCTCTTGTAGCTTTCCTTACTACTGAAGTAAAATCAATCTTTGTTTGTTGATTTGGAGCCTCAAATTCTTCATTCTGTGAGCAACTCGTAATTGCTAAAGCAGCTGTAACTGCCAATAAAATTTTCTTCATAACTGTATTTTTTAAGTTTATAATATTGTTATATTTTGTTTATAGCTTCTATTTTATGTAACAGGTAACTCAACATTATCTTCGGGCCCCCATCCATCAACATTTCCTCCCATGCCTCCACCTCCATCAGGATTTGGCGGTGTTTCCGGTTTTTCTACCTCAATCTTATCATCAGGCGGTAGCTCAATCTCGGGTGGTGGGGTTGGCTTTCCATCTTCCCCCGTTCCAGTATCTTCAAGCGTACCTATTATTTCAGTAACATCAATCACAGTTTCTTGTACTGTATTATCCGTTTTGATAAATCTCAAGATCAACTTTATATCGCCTACACCACGGGAACTTGTGCTCCCAGATTCTGATATTCGTGTTGGTACTGACATTTCCTTTTCAGGTTTGAAAGCTGTGAAATACGCCACTACCTTATTACCATCTTTCTTTACCTCAAAATAAATAGGTTGTGAGGAAGATGCTCCATAACCTTTGCCAATGTGGTAACAATCAGATAGTCCGTTAATACACCCTACGATTGCTGTTACGTACTCCAAACCTTTGACCTCTACCGCAAAAGAATACTTCTTCACTACCGACTCCAGTTTCCAATCCAAAGAAAGTACCTCTTCACTCTTATCTATTTTCAGTTCATCAATATTCAGCACATACAATGAATCCGGTGACCAAACCATCTTTTCCGTTCCTGCAATCCCTAAACCATTGCAGTTTCCTGTATAGGCTTCTATCGTTTCATATGACTCTTCTCCCCGGATACGTATGGACTCCGTATTATAGTTGTAAGCTACAACCGAATATCGTCCCGGAGGAACTTTCATTTCTCCACCTCGTACCGAAAGGTACCTATCTACCTTTTTACCTTCACCATCCTTTGGATAAAATATAACCCGAATACCTTCTGGTAATTTATCTGTTACTCCATCCCAGTTTAATGATATTTCTACCCCACTTACAGGATAATCATCCAATATATCGCGACGGCTACACCCGTTTAGCACCAGTAGCGAGGACAGAAGCACAAGAAGTATGAATCTTGCATTTCGCATAACGCCCTCCTATCTCTTTGTTGTTATCAACCATACCAAAGAAACTTTTGCTTTGGTAGGACCAATAAAGTTATAACGCCCACTATTTGTCCATATAATATCCCCCTCATAAGGAGTATATTTCTTATATTCTGTTGTCAAATATCCTATGCCAAGACTGAATTCAAGGGAAAAGTGCTGTGCTAATTGCTTTGCATATCCATAAGTCACTCCAGCAGCTCCATAATACTTACCCTGATATCCATCTCCACGTAACTGGAAATCGTATATTCCACTTTCAGCATAAAGTCCAATAAAATGTCCGGTCAATCGGTTGCGTTTCTGCCGGTTTCCCAGCCAACAACGTCCTTCCATCCCTCCAGAAAGGAGCTGATAACAGAAATCGTGTTTACTATTCAGCCACCACGGACATTTATATTCAGTATTCAAAGACCACCTCTTACCTATCGGAATTTCTACTTCTATATTCGGCGCCAATGCCAAATCATATAATAGATTGTTCTTTACCGCAAGCACTGTTTTGCTTTTCACCGGCTCTTCTGCCTCCGACACATCGACCTCACAGGTCTGTTTTTCTTCACTTTCTCCCACAGGCTTATCAGGTTGATTCTTCGGAAGCGCCTCTTCCTGATTCGAAACAAACAACCCGGAGACAGAAGATACCGGTTCAAAAGCCTCTCTATCTATTATCGTGGTTTCCCCGACAATCATTATAACAGACCGCCTCAATTCCGGAAATATATTGCGAACCATATATCGGTAGGCGGCTCCCCGATTTAGCTTTCGCAACAGTTGCTTTCTTTTGGTGATATCATCCTTATGATAGTCGATCAACATCAGCACTTCTTCCCGGTCGGGTAAGTTGGTGTCAGATGCCACCAACTTACGAAACTCCAACCAATCCTCTCCCTTTGAACAAAAATGAATCTTATCAACATTATTAACTAATTCATATCGCCGCAGGAATTCCTTTATCGAGTCATTTCTCTTAGTAACCAAACTTTTATTATAAGACTCATCACCATCAGGAGAAACAAAACTCACTACATTTAACGATGTTATATTTTTCGTATCCAAGTTTCCGGACAACAAGGAATCCAATGCAATAATTGCTTGATTATTACCCTTATAACAAGGATCCACATTCGTCTTATTCGCATCGAAATATATCACCACCCGGCGGATTGTATCATTTACAACAGTAAAAAATGGTACCGCAGCATACCCACTTTCTGAAAGGCTTAATAAAACCATAAGAATAGCCAATATATAGATACCATGTTTCATTGTCGTTCGTTTCTGTTGACAAATATAGAAGTTAGAAAACAAATCAAACCATACTTTCAGGAGAAAAGACAAGCTCTGAAAGGTTCTGTGAAACGATTGAAACGATTTTGCAAGTTTGAGAAGTATAAAAGCAGAAAATTATATAAAAAAATGCACAGATTACCGATTAAGAATCGATTCTCTGTGCATTCACTAATTAAAAACTTGCTTTCATACAAAGCCCAATCCAATTATGCAGCCGGGTCCGGTGCTTCCCCTTTGCCATCATCGCCCGAATCAGGGTTACCCCCATTATTCCCCCCATTACTACTTCCGTCCGTATAATCCGTTTCAATTTCCGCACGGCGGGTAATACTCATATCCTCCAGCATATTTTTGAAGATTTTCCCCGGATAGAATAAGATCTTTCTCTGAACGATCGACTTGGATGAGACCTCTTTCTCGTCATCCGTACTTTTAGCACGGATAGTAGGAGTGAAGATACCAAACTCACCCATCTGCACGCTCTTTCCATCATCAATATCCTCCGCCATCTTATCCACCAGACCACTGACGACCAAATCTACCACCTTACGATGGACACCACAAAGCTCACTCACTTTCCGACACATCTTTGCAAAATTCACCTTACCGGAACGAACCGATTTTGCCACATACTTTTCGTTTTTGTCCTTGTCAAAACCGAACACTCTTTTTGTTACTACGTACTCTAAACCCATAATTGTTAAAGTTTAATTGGTTAAAAAAATAAAGGTTATCTGTTTGCCATTCTCTTTGTTTGAATGACTCTGCAAAGGTATATCAACCGTGAAATGTCCAGTCCCCTTTTGTCTCCTTTATGTCTCCTTTCATCGTTTGGAATCAATTATTATCGGAAGAGAATATTGTTAGTTATCAATAGAATATATCAAAGAATTATTTTTTTTCATAAAATGCGTATTTTCCATATTCAACACTCGAATTTACCAATGGATAGCCATCGAAATTCTAACAGATAAAAATCCTCCTATAACTTTTACACTGAATGCCTACAAACAAGTCAGGCTGCAACCTCATCACAGATTGCAGCCTGACTTATTTATAAAGTGACCTATAGTCTAACTCACATGAAAATCTTACGCAAAGATATCGCTCCGCAGAATATAACCGATAACGTCTCCCTTACGTACGGTAGCACCTTGCTGTGCACATATTTCCACCACCCGTCCGGTGAATCCGGTCAGAATCTTTTCATATTCTCCCCATGGAGTAGAAAGGTAACAAAAGACTTCGTCATGCTGATATTTACGTCCGATGAATGGCGCAATGGACGGTCCTTCCACGGAAACTTCCCAAAGCACCTGCCCGTTGTCGGGAGCAATAACCGGATCTGCCTTGACACGTTTCAACTTCTTGATATCTTCCTCGGAATAACCACTCTTTGCCATGGATGCATCCTTAGCATGTTGTAATTCATCCTCAAAACGTTTCTTGGCAACACCCGACTTATAATCGCGATACTGACGATCGTGCATAGCCAGTTCAAAAAGTTCTTCGTCATCCTCTCCATACTCCCAGCCATTCTCATCCATTTCCTTGCGATAATCATCCAGAGCATCCGGATAATTCAACTGCGGATCAGTATCAACAAACTCATATCCTTTCGATTTAGCCAATTCTATAATCTCCGGAGCAAGCGTGCCCGGCAGACGTCCGCTCTTACCCAGAATCATATCCCAGGTATGATTATCTATCATCGTCCAGCGCTCTTCTCCTTTTACCAACTGCATAAGATTCATCAATGCAACATTCTTCACATACTGGCTGAAAGGAGTCACCAAAGGAGGATAACCCAACTTAGGCCATACATATTCCACTTCGTCGAAAAGCATTACCAGCAGATCGTCAAGACTAAGTTCAGGTTCGTTCTTACTCCGCAATATCATATTGATACCGGAATGTACCCCTTTCAAATCTGCCATCATAGACCCCATCATGCCACCCGGCAAACCACATTTCAACAAAAGTGAAGACATATATTTATTGGTAGGATCCATGAAGTAACCCAGAAAATCGTCTATGAATTCCTGCGTCATCGCGCGGGCTTTCATATATGCTTTCATATTGATATCGGGAACTTGGAATCCTAAATCTTTCAACATTGCCTGTACCGAGATCACGTCCGGATGCACTTTGCCCCAAGACATGGGCTCCATAGCCACATCTATGATATCCGCACCATTTTCGCAAACCTCGAGGATAGATGCCATAGACAATCCCGGTCCGCTATGACCATGATATTGTATCAATACATCCGGATGTTTTTCCTTGATAGTCCTGACCAGTTGCCCCAACATACCGGGGCGACCGATACCTGCCATGTCTTTCAAACATATTTCAGGTGCACCGGCCTCAATCAGCTGATCGGCAATCCGGGCATAATACTCAACGGTATGTACCGGAGAATATGTGATGCAAAGAGTTGCCTGCGGAATCATGCCTGCTTCCAAAGCATATTTAATGGAGGGAATTATGTTTCTCGTCTCATTCAGTCCACAGAAGATACGGGTGATATCCACCCCTTGTGCATGCTTGACTTTATACATCAATTTACGCACATCCGCCGGAACGGGATACATACGCAATGCATTCAATCCACGATCGAGCATATGCGTTTGAATGCCCGCTTCTCTAAAAGGTGCGGTAAAAGCACGGACGGCTTTATTAGGATTTTCACCGTACAATAGATTCACTTGCTCAAAAGCACCTCCATTCGTTTCAACTCTTGTAAAACAGCCCATTTCAACAATCAATGGAGCTATACGTACAAGCTGGTCAACCCGAGGCTGATACTTACCGGAAGATTGCCACATATCCCGATAAACAAGACTGAATTTGATTTCCTTTTTCATCATAGCCAATAATAAGTGATTTTTTCTTTGGTTAACTTCACATATACAAATATAAAGGTTTGTTTTGACATATAGTCAAAAACAGGCTTTAAAAAACGGGTAAAAATAGATGTTTTACATCATAATGAAAGCAAAACACTACCACACACACCTTAACAGTATAAATAACAAATCAAATTGTCTAATGTTCAAAGACATATCCCCTTAAGAATCCAAAGACTTCACAAAGTTCATTCATACTAAAGTTTGCACGAATGCAAATCGCTTTTCAAAGTCATCATTCGGTATAAAAAGGGTAAGATAACCATCAGGCATAATCCATCTATCACGGAGTTTATCATATTCAAAATTACTATTGCAATAATTAATATAAGATGTTATATTAGTGGAGTCATTAAGATAAAGAATAGATTTATTACAGATATCATTTTCCAAAACACAAACTAAGACAGCATTGTCCACTACAATCTCAATGCCTTTACTCGCTTCCTCCTTAAACAAGTATTCATATATACACATCTCTTTTTTAAAAAATAATCTTTGAATGCGGCTACTTGTATTAGTGAGCACGCTTCTTCCCACATACAGTAAATTTTCAAAGTGTGAATGCAATTTAAGAGTATCCATTTCATCATTTTTTTATTGTTATTACTTTGCTAAATATTTTATGTTCAACACTAAAATCCACAATACAATCATATATGATTGTAGATATGCAAATATAAATACTTTTCTTTGAAAACAATCATATATGACAGAAATTATGCTCGATAAACAAAAAACATTAAATGAGATAGGTACTAGAATTAGAAGATTACGAGAAAGTAAGAATCTATCTATTCAAGAGTTTGCAGATAAGCTTGAAATAGAATACAATAATGTCATTCGAATAGAGAAAGGAAGAACAAACTTCACTATTGGTACTCTTGTAAAAATCGCTAATACATTAGAGGTAAATTTAAAAGATATAGTATAGTCATTAAAGATAATGATATGTGGCTATATACTTTATTATATATAATCATTTGTACAATAAAGTATATAGCTGCCTAAATTTCAAGCAAACTTATTAAGTCTTAGTTAAAGCTCCACAATTTCTCAACAAGGAAGTTATTTCAAAATACAGCTCAAACACTACTACCAACATTACCAGTTTGAGAAACATATTATCACAAGTTCCATACTTGTTAGATAAAACGCCCTCAAATGTCACAATTATTAACCACACAAAGAATTCAATAAAGAAACTTCTCATACTGTTCATTTCAGGACACCGAAAAAAGTTTATCTTTTCTGCATAAACAACTTTTGAGTTTCTAATAAATTCTTAAGGAGTTTATTAAAAACGGTATCCAAGTTTATTAAAAACCCGAATGTAGCTTTCAGAAGGATTTACATTGAATTTATGCAACAAAAAAGGCTGCAAACCCTATAAAAGGTTGCAGCCTCAAGCTTTTCATCGGGTCGTCTATACCCTAATCCTCATAAGGATCTCCTAGATGTTTTGTTATAATCTTATACTGTTTCATCGTCAGATAACGATGATTATACGGCATATAACCGGTCGGTACAAGCTCTTTGGTCAACGGGTTACAGTCTTTAATCCATCGGCTCAGACAACGCACTGCATTTTTACTGGTCGTACATCTGGGGAAGTACAATGCAGCTAATACAGCAAAAGATAAGATTCGTCTCATTTCGTTTTTAAAGTTTTAATTTATCGTTTCATTGTTTCTTTCGTACTACAAATATACAACATCAAAAAGCGTTTGTCAAGTCATTTGGGATTTTATCGTTAATATAAAGGAATACCCACCTTTATTAACCCAATTACTAAGCAATTGAAACAGATTGAGTATTCTCAATATTTAACACTAGAATTAAGTCTAATGCTCACAAAAGGAAACTTAAAAATACTTATACGAAAATGACAATCTTTAAATCACAAGAAATAACATGTTTATATTAAAAAGAGATGCATGAATGGATTGTGATTTACTTTTAAATTAGTAACTTTGAACCATTGGAAACAATTCCATTTGGAAATTAGGAGTTATAGCTAATGTTGTGATTTGCTTTCAAATTAGTATCTTTGAACCATTGGAAACAATTTTGCTGTGAGTATATAGAGGATTGTGTAAGTTGTGATTTGCTTTCAAATTAGTATCTTTGAACCATTGGAAACAATCCTAGCAGGTAGAGGTGTAACAAAAGGACGTTGTGATTTGCTTTCAAATTAGTATCTTTGAACCATTGGAAACAATCGCTATGGAGTTGATATAGTATTCACGCCTGTTGTGATTTGCTTTCAAATTAGTATCTTTGAACCATTGGAAACAATAGAACTCAAACGAGCCGGAGTAGACTATAGTTGTGATTTGCTTTCAAATTAGTATCTTTGAACCATTGGAAACAATCGTCTCCATGTGGGACAAACTTCCCAGTAGTTGTGATTTGCTTTCAAATTAGTATCTTTGAACCATTGGAAACAATTATTGGTAAAAATACCATTGGAGACAATAAGTTGTGATTTGCTTTCAAATTAGTATCTTTGAACCATTGGAAACAATTTTTTAATCTCATTAAGTAGTTTTCTACTGTTGTGATTTGCTTTCAAATTAGTATCTTTGAACCATTGGAAACAATGTACAGACGCCTAACCCGTATGCTTATTGCGTTGTGATTTGCTTTCAAATTAGTATCTTTGAACCATTGGAAACAATGGGGCTCGAAATATTCGAGGATACGATACTGTTGTGATTTGCTTTCAAATTAGTATCTTTGAACCATTGGAAACAATTCTTGCTTGTCGTAAATTGGCGCAGGATAGTTGTGATTTGCTTTCAAATTAGTATCTTTGAACCATTGGAAACAATCGTAATACTAGGGCTAGCAGACATTGCAGGTTGTGATTTGCTTTCAAATTAGTATCTTTGAACCATTGGAAACAATTTAGATAGTTCATTGGTACGTGGAAAATTGTTGTGATTTGCTTTCAAATTAGTATCTTTGAACCATTGGAAACAATTTTTAAAGTGTTACCAACTTCACACGAAGGTTGTGATTTGCTTTCAAATTAGTATCTTTGAACCATTGGAAACAATCATCACAGATTGCAGCACAAGCTGATGCGCGTTGTGATTTGCTTTCAAATTAGTATCTTTGAACCATTGGAAACAATTAGACAAAGTAATTGAAGAACTTGAAAGCAGTTGTGATTTGCTTTCAAATTAGTATCTTTGAACCATTGGAAACAATATTACGCACGGTGTTGGAATACCCGTTGGAGTTGTGATTTGCTTTCAAATTAGTATCTTTGAACCATTGGAAACAATACCCCGATTATATAGAGGGCTTGAAAACCAGTTGTGATTTGCTTTCAAATTAGTATCTTTGAACCATTGGAAACAATACATTTCGTATAATAAAATGTAATTCAATTAGTTACAAAGAAGATTAGAAAAGAAAAAAGAAGACTGTTTCCAACACAAGATCTCGCATTAATGCGAGATTTTGTGTTCTAAAACAATTCCAATTGCTGCCCTGGTGTATTAACACTCTGCGCCTTCTTTCCATAGAAAAGTTCTATGTCCCCAAATTGTTTATCCGTAATACACATGACTCCGACATGCCCTAGTTCCGGAAGGAAAGATTTAACTCTTTTTATATGTACTGCTGCATTCTCGCTACTAGCACAGTGACGCACATAAATGGAAAACTGAAACATCGTAAAACCATCTTTTTGCAGATTCTTTCTGAAATCCGCATAAGCCTTCTTTTCCTTCTTCGTTTCAGTTGGCAAATCAAAAAGAACGAGCACCCACATTATACGATATTCACTAAGACGATCCATTACCGTTCGGGATAGGCAACTCGACGAAGCTCTCCATTGAAACATTTATAAAGTGAGGCAGTAGTTTGCCCCACAGCAATCATCAACGGACTGCGTTTACCTCCAATTATTACTTCCAATGTCGGAATAATAAGCAATCGCGTTTTCACCTCTTTCGTTAGCTCCACACCCTTTCCATACTCCTGTATCAAGCTAAATACTAATTCATCCACATAAGGACGATAAGGTTCCATAATATCATCCGCCAAGCAATAAGCATTGTATCGATTATGATGATGGATACCCAAAGTAGGAAGTAACCCACTTATTACCAACCCACGTGCTACCACTGCACGAAGAATTGCATATCCGTAGTTTAATAGGTTATTTGGAGGAATACCTTCACGATCTCGCGTAAAACCGTCAACATCTGCAAATAAAGATTTCCAATAATATGCAGCAGCACGTGCTTCCAAATTGTCAGGGTCGCCACTACGTACATCAGCTGCCCACACGCGCATACACTTTACCTCTTCATTCATACAATCCTTGAGCACAGATGCTTGGTTGTTAATCTTCGCCTGAATAGTTTGTTGCCAAAGTTGTTTCTTCAATGGCAACGAAGCGTCTAATTGTTCACGAAAACGCTCATTCTGCGTTGTATTTCCATAAAGAGGAAGCATCAGTCCAACTGGCATACTCTTACTATCGCAAGTGATTACAGAGCAAGTGTTTTCAAGCAAAGCCTCCAACACACCGGAAGTGATGGTGATTTGCTTGTTATCCAACACTACAATGCCAATGTCTTCTATAGGTTTTGTCACTTCCGCCTGCTTTTTCAATACTTCCGGTAAGGCCGTTGCTTTTTCCACATCAGGCAATTTAATAACTAACTGCGCATTGCGCAACGATAGATAAACCGGATTTCCGAAATAAAGTGTTTTCTTAATCATGATTCATTCCTTTCAAAAGTTTATCAAAGTCCGATTCGTAATTCCGAAGTTGCCTAGCATGAAACTTGTCATATTCTTGTTCCGCCAATGCTTTGGCGACCTCATGGCTCACCTGCCCACTATGTTGCAATACCGCTTCCTCGTTAAATTGCAAGAATGCATCTAGCTTCTTCACCCAATCTTTCATATACATCACCTGTCCTTTTTTCGCTTGACGTTCTGCATAATCCAAATACATCGAAACAATACGATTCAAATCATCCATTTCAGTTTCATTGAGATAGTTCTTTGCGATGGATACATCCGGTTTACGAATCATCCCGTTAGGCGCATTTTTCCAAGTAGTCAATCCCATATTAGGTTTCTCTGCATCCACACGGGTAACAATTATCTCCGCTGCCGTCTGTCCGGAAATTGCCCAATGCAACTTATTCTGAACAGTTGCAAAAAACGTCTTTGTCACCTCGCTACCAGCTTCGTAATCAGCACTACATTGCGAATAAATATCAGTTATCTTCTGATAAAAACGACGTTCACTGCTACGAATATCACGAATACGAGCCAATTGCTCCTCGAAATAATCTTTGCCGAATAGCATTTGTGGATTTTTTAATCGCTCGTCGTTCATGGCAAAACCCTTAATCAAATATTCTTTCAGTACGCTGTTTGCCCAGATTCTAAAATGTGTGGCCTGAATGCTGTTGACACGGTAGCCTACGGATAAGATAGCATCAAGATTGTATAGCTTCGTTTGATACTTTTTACCATCAGCAGCAGTTAGTGCAATTTTTGCACTAACTGAATCCTCCTGCAATTCAGCCGTTTGAAAGATATTCTTCAAATGTTTTGTCACTACGCTTCTATCCACTCCAAACAATTGCGCAATCTTATCCTGTGTCAGCCAAACTGTTTCATTAAAAATATAGATTTCGACTTTCACTTCTCCATTACTATCTTTATAAAGAAAGAAATCAGAGGGAATTGGGGTGTTATTATTTTTATTCATAAGCCAGATATTCCTTTAATATTTCCTAATCGATCAACTTTTAGTTTTATACAAACGTCTTTAATCATCTCGCCAGTCAGACTCCTTCCAATCTTATTCAATGACGAATATTCAACTTTGTTTACTATAGGACTTGCTACATAATAAGGAACAAAATGACACTCTGAACCTGTACAACTTACCATTTTATAAATTCTCTTCCGTTGTTCATTATTAAGTTGGTCCAAATTAACAGCGTGAATGTTTTCTCGTTCATCCTCTATAGGCACATATACCAAATCATTAGGAGATAAATAAAATAATAGACTATGTTCCTTTCTATTTTTTTCCGGAACCACACTTAATCCTTGTTTTAAACGTTCTATTACGATATTTAAAGGTATAGTTTCATAAGAACGAATACCATTTTCATCTACATATATAGCAAAGAACAGATTGGTTCCCTTTGCCGCTTCCACATATTTGTCTTTCTTGTTTCCTTTTACTCCAACAGAGAATTTATTACCAATTGTTTCATAAACACGAACTTTAAATATTGGAAGATGCAACTTCCCTTCATTAAGCTGAATGATATTCTTATTCATCTCCTCAATACCTTCAGGAGAGAACGCAATTTCAACCTTGTTCCCTTTTGCCTCTAAATGATTAAGCAAGATTTTTTGTATGCCAGTGTCTGTTACAGATCCTTGAATAAACTTCTCTGTAAAAGATGTATCTACATTTTTTCGCACCGCCGCATTTTCTTCATCAAAATAATATATTTCTACTTTTGATACATCTACTTCTCCAAACTGGTACTTCCGATCTTTAAAATATCGCAAGATTGTATCCACATCAAATTTACCATATTGACAGGTAAGCCGTTTTATTTCTTGTTTTAGCTTTTTATCGACTATCCTTTTCCAATCTTTTAAAGCCTCACTCAAACGTACGGTTTTTCTTTTACGAAGTGATACTTTTGCAAATACAGTTTCTTTGTGTAGAGGTTTACGAATTGCCCAATTAAGACCTTTCTGGCTTACCTTTATCTTTTTACCGTTTTCATATTTCGTATATATATTGGTTGCCTTATTAATTATACGCAAGTTTTGTTTAAAGCTAACAATAATTTTTTCCAATTCATTACGGGCATCAACAGTGAAATTATCCCATGGCTTTTTAAATTCTTTCGGAATATCTTTTGTTACATTGTTTTTTGTTTGCGGGTCAATATATGTCACTCGCTCAAACAATCGTAATTTCCGTTGTAAATCATATCGAATTGTATCAGTATTTGCATGTTTATTGTTTAGCAGATTGACATGGTCACGAGTTGCACAGGCTATTACCAAAGCATCCATTGCATGATGTCGATGATCAATACGCTTCTTTTGAAACCCTTTTGATAGTTCTAATGGAACAGTAGGCAAATATTTTTGATATTGTTCATTCCAACTGGTGAATGCGATAGTCTTTGCCAACTCATTCATCCGCACAAAACGAGGAAGAATCAAATCATTCCAAACATCATTCAGCCCCCAATCTTGTTTCAACATAGTTGTAATCTTGCCATTTACAGGAAGTACATTTTTTGAATTTACTCCATTGTCATTTTCTTCTGCACGTACAAGATTTGACAGAAGAGGGAGAACAAATTTGCTGATGTAACGTGTATCATTCATTTGGCGTTCTATCATCTTTTCAGGTATTTCTTCCAATAGAAGCTTTGTCCTCTTGGAACGATTATAAGCATAATGCTGCTTTACAAAATTCTGATACGCTTCCTCATCAAAGATAGTTACTTTTTGTCCAAAGCCTGTTTCCACAATCTGTCCATGGTAGTTTTTTATAAACTCCAACCCTAAACATTTATCCTTCAATTTATTTACAGCGGCCTCACAAATTACTTTATTACTGAAACTATCATCATAGTAACGAGATTTTGGAATGATATGCTCAATCTGATATTCTTCGGTAAAGAGCTTCCCTAACGGGATGACCTTACCCGTATATGGAGAACAATATTTTTGCTCCAACCATAGTTTGTAGCGTTGTAGTTCTGTTGTTGTAGGTTGTGCAACCCTGCTTATTTTCTTTATATCTTCCTTTACCTTTTCATCCTTTTCGTTATCAAGCCCAGTGCTAATTGCATACTCTTCATATATTTTCAGAATATCCTGCTGCATGGGCGAATAGGGTCGGACATTTTCAACCTCCAATTTGCCATCAGAATTATTCTTTAATTCCATTAATAATGCTTTGATTCGCAAATTGGTATTCTCATTTTCTGTTACAACATTAGCTATTTTTTTCCTTTCGTCAGCAGTGTTCTTCATATCACGTCCAAGCTCAACATGGATTTCACTAAAAAAGTTTTCTGCTCCCTGTCCGTATTTTTGCCAAATATCTCTCACTACCCGTAAAGTTTCCGTAATTATTTGTTCTACAATCGGATTACGTAAGGAATGCTGTTTAAACTCATTCAAATACTTCTCTAAATCAGCAACTGAATGCCATTTTCCTGCAATATCAGCTTCTGAATGTCGCCCATAAACAAGATATTGAGCCAACCATAACTGTAAACCTTGAAAATCGTTTTCATTAGTTAGAGCAATGGACTTTTCACGAACTATATCCTTAATTTCTTCATCATACTCGCCTATGATTATTTTGGATATTCTATTTTGGATATTATTATCAATATCACTCCATTTCCAATATTTCCCCAAACGCATCAAAGGTAACAACTTCTTTATTGCTTTTTCGGAGAATGATCCATATTCATTTTTAAAGGGAGGAATTTTCTTGAAATTACCTACAAAAGAAGCAATATCTAAATCATACTTTCTTGCAAAAGTTCCCAACGCTTTCTCAAACTCATTTTTATCCGTAACAGAATAAATGATATGCCAAAGTTTTTGTTCTATTTCTTTTGTAAGGAAATCCTCTGGAACATTTTTTACTTTAGCCAAACGTGTAGAAATCATCGTTTTTGTTTCACTGCAAGGATATATCTTATCTTCAACATAATTCCATCGATATGCCTCTGTCTTTACCTGTTTTTTCAGACCTTTTGCCTTTATCAGATATTCAAGCAAAGGTTTCTGTTCTATACTTTTCCTATTACTCAAGAAATCAAATAGCTGTTCTTTATCTTCAATGTTTGCAATAAATTGCAAAGTAACATCTTCGTCATCTTCCTTCCGATATATCTTCAAATTGTACAGCCATTGCCATATACGGAATTCCTGATAAAGAGGATTGGATTTTGAAATGACCTTCAGATACTCTTTAATATTATTTCCATCTTTATCTTTGTATGTTTTAAATTCAAGTATACAATCACCTATCGCAGACTTCTGACTCCGTAATGGTCTCTGATAAAATAAAATATCGTCTAAGAATAAATGAACAAAATCTCTTTTACTTAAAATAAATTGGTACGTCTCATTGCTCCGATATAACTCTCTTACACAGTCGTTGTATAAATCTTCATCTCTCAATTCGGGATGAAACTCTCTTTGTTTCTCAAGAATTTGTTTCAGTTCATCCTTGTAGAACTTACGTTCGATTGTCCGTACAAGCTTTCCACAAACTTTTTGCATAGGATTTTGCAGTAATGTCTCATAGACATACGTACCAACTGTTTTATGAGACTTTTCTATATCACTCTCCGTCTTCTTTTTCAACAATACCCAATCATTTTCGCTTGGCGCACGAAAAGACCGCTTTTCTATTCCTTCCTTATCTTTTTTAACTGTCCCGTCGTCGTTCAAATCTGTAGTAACAATAAAATCACGTGTTTTATCTTTCCATCCAAATAACGGAATCTTACTGGAGCGACGATAAATCCAGCCGTTTTCTAAATGTAAAGAATACCATATATCACCTTTACTATTCGGTTTTTCATCGGCTATGACATCCACTATTTTCAATGAATAATATTCTACTAATTTATTAGGGTTCTCTTCCTCTTCTTCCCCTCTTAATTGATAATATCCCCGTTTCTGATTGAAATTTAATAAAATCCAAGCTAGTTCTTCCTTCTCTATCTCTTGAGAAAGAGCTTTCTTACGCAAATAATAGATAGTCCAATCATATGGGATTTTTTTATCTTCTCTAACCACCCCCTTATTCTTAAATTCTTCTATCATTTCATTAAAAGACTGTTGAAAAATAAACTCGAACCTCCCTTCATCATTTTGTTTCCAAGCTAGTTTGGGCTCCTTTTCATCAAAAAATTGTCCTAATCGCTTCTCAAAATCTATTTGAGAAGCATAATGTTCGGGTAAAAACTTCATCATATTCAAAACACGAATCAGACGCTCACGACGTAATAATGCTCTTTCACGCAATCGGCGTGTGCCACGATAGGCCGTTCGCGCAGCTGTTTGAGTCTCTACCGGATTCCCCCCACTGAAAGTATCCAACACACCCTGATCCATAGGAATAATCCGACTACCCATTCCTAAAATTCTCTGCTCTTCGCTGTCAACCAATGCCCAACCAATACTATTGGTTCCCAAATCCAATCCTAATATTCTTTTCATATTTGCCCTATCTTATTATAACTCATCAAATATATTAATATTTTTCCACAAATTAGACATTAAAACAAAATAAATTACTATCTTTGCCACACTAATTAAAAGCAAATCACAATAAGGATTATTCCGTTGTGAAAACATTCAGGGTGGGGCATTTGCCTCGCCTTTTTTTGTACTACTACAAACAAAATATCTCATATCAACAGATATGTTATATCATCTTTCAACGCCAAGTTTTTCGAATGAATCATACAATCTCCTTCTATACATTTATGAAAACTTTTGTTGATTTTTCCCAAATAGTCCTCGTAACACTTTTCTTTATTATATAGAACTTATGCTCCGTAGTGACAAGCATCAGTGTTATAGCATTCTCATAAAAACATTCATTGGTAGTCATCGAATTTGACAGCCAAAAATCTACCATGGCTATTATGAAAAGATAATTCTATATACTACACATAATATACAGGTTCACATTTTCCTTTAAAAGGAACGCCCCGTTGGTTTTAAAGGAACGATGCTTTGGTTTTAAACCAACGGGGTGTTCCTTTTAAACCAAGAAAACACTTATATTCAGACCTTATTTTCTAATTTTCCCAGAAGCTGTAATAGTATTCAGGAAGACTTACTTTCCTCCCCATTACTTATCCCAAAAGCATCCTACTTTAGCCATTAAGAGTGCACCGTGTACGATAACAGTGAAAATCAGTGAAAGAATTTAAAAGAGAAACAAATACAACAGAATTATTTGGAGGTTAGTTTGCAAAGACATACATTTGTCATGTGATTTTTTTCATAGTATTAGATTTAAGGTTAACAAAGGTTGGAGCAAGGCGTTGCTCCTTTTTTTATATCCATATATGAGGTTAGTCTATACGAGTTAATTCAATAACTGATACATTCCTCCTGCTAATACACGAACTACTCCTTTCATTTCCAATTCAAAAAGAATAGCATTTATCTGATGTACGGGAATATCTGCTTCTACCACCAGAGAATTAATCTGTAAATTCCCCTGTTTCTCCAGGATAGAGACAATCTTTTGTTCTTCTTCGGACAAGTCGGGAAAAAGACTACGTTGCACATTTACTTTCCCGGAAAAAGTTGCCGGTATATTCCATCCCATTGCGTGTACAAGATCTTCAGCCGATAATAGTAAGGAAGCCTTATTATCTCTAATCAACCGATTACACCCCTTTGAATATTCATCATTTATCCGCCCGGGAAAAGCAAAACAATCGCGGTGATAGCTTTCAGCAAGTTCAGCAGTGATTAATGAGCCTCCTTTTTCTGCCGATTCAATGACAACCGTAGCATCACACATACCTGCGACAATACGGTTACGGCTGACAAAATTATGTTTGTCGGGATTCGTGCCGGACAGAAATTCGGTCAACAGTCCTCCTTTTTCGAGCATATCAATGGCCGTTTTTCGATGGGCATAAGGATAAATACGATCCAGACCATGGGCAAGAACACCTACCGTAGGCAGGTCATTGACCAGTGCTTCACGATGTGCATGGATATCAATCCCATAAGCAAGCCCGCTGACTACCAACACATCAGGACAAAGTGTTTTCAGATCGCGTAAGAAAGAGGCGCAAATACGGGTACCATAATCAGTGGCATTACGGGTGCCTACCATATTTATGATATGCAGGGAATTCAAATCGGTATTTCCTTTAAAGAAAAGGACGATAGGAGCATCTTCACATTCCCGCAAACGGGAAGGGTAAGCCTCATCATGGAAAGTCAGGCAGGAGATCCGGTTCTTCCGGATAAATTCATATTCCTGTTCGGCGCGGATCACAGCTTGCGGACAATCCAACGCCTCTATCACCCGTTGACTCACTTCAGGAATACGTTCCGGTATTTCTTTACGCAGACGGAAGACATCAACAGCATTGTTCATTCCGTCTATCAAATGTTTCGCCCCTATGTGCCCGATACCGGGCACCATTGTCAGGGCGATACTATAAATCTGTTCTTCCTCGGAACTGCTCATTTCAGGTAAGGGGCAAAGACGCTATCGAATAATTCGCTGTCACTCAAACGTCCGTTTACCACACATACCGTTTCAACAGTGGATTTCACTACTACTTTATGATCACTCTTACGGAAAATATCCTGATAGAACACATATTTGATACCTTCCTTCTTCATATAGAGTTTAGAGACAAACTCATCTCCGCTTTTCAACGGCGTTTTGAATGCCATATTAATGCGTGCCACTACCGGATCGACTCCCTGTTCGTGAAGTGCAGCAAAGCTGACACCGACCGACGTCAGAAATTCATGACGGGTATGTTCCAGATAATGCTGATAGTTCGCATTATTAACAATTCCTTGAAGGTCGCACTCGTAATCACGCACCTTCATTTCCAATTCATAGATATAGTTCATTTAAATTGAGAATTGAGAATTAAAAGTTGAGAAATAATGGTTAGCCTCTTTTTTGCTCAATATCGAGTCCTTTGAACTTCTTCAGTTCTTCGGTTGATACCAGTTTATACAGTTTGTCACTGGGGCGTATCTTATCCGATTTCATCGAGAAGTGCTGGCCTTTCTTCACAGTCTGCACGGATTCCAAGTCAACACGTGCCTCTTCCAAAGTCATGAATAGAGCACCCGTAGTCGGTCCGGTAATGAGAAGTTTATCGCCTACGCTGACTTCCGCAGCCTCTACCAGAAATTCGGAAACTCCGATGTTAGAGAAGTATTTGATACCTTTACCTACATATATCTTACGTTCCGTAGCTGCCGAACCATAGTTTCTTGTCCATTCGCCTAAACGTTGTCCCAAGTAATAACCATCCCAGAAGCCGCGGTTGAATACAGTTTTCAGACGTTCGTCCCAAGCTGCAATCTTTTCATCGGTAAATGTCCCTTCCAGATAAGCCTTGATAGCCTCTTTGTAACATTCTACCACTGTCCGTACATATTCAGGTCCACGGGCACGGCCTTCAATTTTGAATACACGCACACCGGCATCCAACATCTTATTCATAAAGTGGATGGTCTTCAAATCTTTCGGTGACATGATATATTCGTTATCAATATCCAGTTCCACATCCGTCTCTTTGTCACGGACAGTATAGGAACGGCGGCATACCTGCATACAAGCACCACGGTTGGCAGAATGGTTCATCTCATGTAAAGAGAGGTAACATTTACCCGATACAGCCATACAAAGCGCCCCGTGACAGAACATCTCAATGCGAATCTGTTCACCGCTCGGACCACAAATATGTTCTTCCTGAATCTGACGATAGATTTCGGCTACCTGCTCCAGATTCAACTCACGGGCCAATACTACCACATCTGCAAATTGTGCGTAGAATTTTAAAGCCTCTGCATTGGAGATGTTCAGTTGAGTGGAAAGGTGTACCTCCTGCCCTATCTGACGGGCATAATTCATCACCGCCACGTCAGCAGCAATCACAGCAGAAATACCGGCTTCCTTGGCTGCATCGACAATGGTGTGCATCAATGCAATATCTTTATCATAGATAATCGTGTTGACCGTCAGATAACTTTTCATTCCGTGTTCATCACACGTACGGGCGATTTCCCGCAAATCATCAATCGTAAACGTATTGGCCGAACGGGCACGCATGTTCAGGTTTTCTATACCGAAATAGATAGAATCGGCACCTGCCTGAATAGCCGCAGCAAGAGATTCGCGCGAACCGACAGGAGCCATTATTTCAAAATCTTTCAAACTAAGACTCATAGAATATATACTTATTTGTATCAGTTAAGCAAATGAATGCGTACAAAGGTAGGCTTTTTTCCGTATTTTTGCAGCGAAAACAAGAAGTTACTTCAATCATAAACAGTAAATATCAGATTCATATATGAAGATAGGCCAAATAGATCTGGGTAAATATCCCATCTTACTTGCTCCCATGGAGGATGTGACTGATCCGGCTTTCCGCCTGATGTGCAAGAGGTTCGGAGCAGATATGGTATACACCGAATTTGTGTCGAGCGATGCACTGATTCGTGCTGTCAGCAAGACTGCGCAGAAACTAAGTATCAGTGATGCCGAACGTCCGGTTGCCATCCAAATATACGGAAAAGATACGGAAACGATGGTGGAAGCTGCCAAGATTGTGGAACAGGCACAACCTGATATTCTGGATATCAATTTCGGATGCCCGGTAAAAAGAGTAGCCGGAAAAGGAGCGGGAGCAGGTATGTTACAGAATATCCCCAAGATGCTGGAGATCACCCGTGCGGTAGTAGATGCGGTGAAAATCCCCGTAACGGTCAAAACCCGCCTGGGGTGGGATGCTAACAACAAAGTAATTGTAGAGTTGGCAGAACAGCTACAGGATTGCGGCATCGCTGCACTGACTATACATGGCCGCACCCGTGCACAAATGTACACCGGAGAAGCCGACTGGACGCTGATAGGCGAAGTGAAGAATAATCCACGGATGCATATTCCTATTATCGGTAATGGTGACGTGACGACGCCTCAACGCTGCAAAGAGTGTTTTGACCGTTATGGAGTAGATGCTGTCATGATTGGTCGTGCCAGCTTCGGGCGACCATGGATATTCAAGGAAATAAAACACTATCTGAAGACAGGTGAGGAATTACCACCGCTAAGTTTCGAATGGTGCATGGAAGTGCTTCGTCAGGAAGTGATCGACAGTGTGGATTTGCTCGATGAACGCAGAGGTATTCTCCACGTACGCCGTCATTTGGCCGCTAGCCCACTATTCAAAGGAATACCTAATTTCCGTAACACACGCATCGCCATGCTACGGGCAGAAACAAAGGAAGAACTTTTCCGCATATTTGAAGAAATCACTTCCCAGCGTAAAGAGAATTCGGAATTTTAATCCATTATAAACCATCATCTTCATCCGCAAACTCTGACTCCTGCGGATGGAGATTACCTGTTTCAAAACACAGAAGTATATTCCAATCTTCTACTTAAACATCGGTTGTGCAAACCACTTCTTAAACATCCAGGTCACAACCACATACAATAGGAATGCAGAGAAAAATCCTACAATGGCATCAATCACATAATGCGCCTGAATATATACGGTAGCCCCGCAAAGCAACATATAGAAAGGTATCAGACAAGCAAACAATTTCTTACTGCCACGCCATGCCATAATCATCAAAATAGTAGAAATACCGACGTGCGAACTGGGGAATGCTGCCGTAGGACGTTCGCCTACCTGCTGCGAACCTTCCACTAAGCTATAAAAGAATCCATGCTGATAACCCGGTCCGGGAAGTAATTCCTGATTATGATTGAAATAGTCACCGATAGCAGGAAAAAAACCTTTAGATACATTATCAATCCCGATGGCAGGGAAATAGAATTGAGGCCCTGCAACAGGAACGAATATATAAATCAGATAATAGATAAAGAAAGAAGTGACGAGAACAAAAGACATCTTTTCGAACCACTCAAACTTATAAATGAAATAAAACAACGCCACAATCAGCATCATAGGATAATAAAAGAAATATCCCATATTAAATGCCTCACTGACAATAAGATGCGGAAACGTATGGCAAAACCAGATAGCAGGCTGACCATTGAAAATAAACTCCTCGGCAGTTGCAAATACATGGTCTAAATTCGGAAAGAAACGATTGAACTCGAAAGTATCCGGATACCAGTAAGACAATAGACTCATCTGGATAACAATCCGTACAAATGCTGAAAATTTACAGGGGGCAAGACGATAAAGATACATCAGTAAAAAAGTCATTGCTGCAATCATAGCCCTATCCAGCAACATATGCCATGGATGATCCATCCGCTGAAACAGGAACAGAATCAGTATGGAAGTCAACAGATTATAAATCAGTGTAATCTTTTCCACAGCAAACAACCCTTTCCGGGTTTCTATGCGCTTAAATAAGTCTAAAGCCATCCTTCATTTTTATACCAGGCAATGGTTTCACGCACTCCCTTTTCCAAATCATATTCGGGCACATACCCAAGTTCTTTCATCGCCGGGGATATGTCACATTGCCAGTTGCGTTGTTTCATTATCTTATATTTATCCGAATTCAGAGTACTGCTCCTCCCGGAACGTGTAGCAATGAATTCAGCGAACAAAGATATAACTTTTAGCACAATTAACGGACATTTCAAGTGAAGAACAAACGGATTACCCAATTCTTTTTGTATCAGGTCCGAAAATGCACGGCTTTTATAGATTCTCCCATCTGTCAGGAAATACGCTTTCTGGACTACTTTTTTCTCCATTCCCAGAAATATCGCTTGCACAATGTCTTTCACATAAACAAAAGTCAGATCCTGACGACGGAAACCTACCGAGAAATCAACATGCTTCTGAATGGACTTTGCCATCAGGAAATAGTCTGACTCACGGGGACCATAGACTCCCGTAGGACGATAAATGACATAAGGAAAACCGGGAATACTCTGAATATATAATTCCGCTTTCAATTTACTTAATCCATAAGCCGTATTAGGCATCGGAGTGTCTTCTCCGCTTATCGGAGTGTAATCCTTCTCGCGTACAGGTCCGAATACACTCAACGTACTAATATATATAAACTGCTTCGGAACCATATTCAGTTCCTTCAGTGTATCTATAAAATATTTGGTCTGAAGATAATTCACATAATCAAAGGTCTTTTTATCAGAACACTTTGTCACACCGGCGCAATGGATGATGTAATCAAACTTACTGTAAGTACCTTTATGCCCGGAGAGTTGGGCACGAAGCTCATTAGGATGCGCAAAGTCCAGTTCCAGAAAGTGAATTTTCCGGTTCTTCAAATACTGCTTGCTACTCGTAGGACGAATTCCGGCCCACACACCAAACTTTCGTTTCAACGCTTCCTCCACGATGAAACTCCCTATAAAACCACTTGCGCCTGTAATTAAAACACTCTCCATTATTACTTCCCAGGTTCTACATGAATATTGATTCAAAAAATATGATGCCGCAAAGATACGATAAATATAAAATAAAAGCCATTTTGCTTTTCTCAATTATTATTTGTTTATTTGCAAGGCAAATTATTTACTATTCAACACTTTTAAGGCACGTGGAAGATAAGGCTGATTTTGATTTTCTTTTTAAGGAGTACTACCCTCAACTTTATTATTATGCATTTCATCTGATTAATAATATGGAGGCTAGTAAGGACATCGTAAGCGATGCTTTCGAATTTATCTGGACCAATTATGCCAAAATTGATAAAGCCACAGCCAAATCTTATCTATATGTTTATGTCCGTAACAAAAGCATTGACTTCCTACGCCATCAGAACACTCATGAACAGTACATACAAATCTATTCCGAACTGACTAAAAGTTATGTTGAGACGGAATATCAGGAGCAGGATGAAAGAATGATGCACATCAGTAAAGCCATGGAAAAACTGACTCCACATACAAGACACATTTTAGAAGAATGCTATATCCAACGTAAAAAATACCAAGAAGTGGCAGAAGAACTGAATATTAGTGTCAGTGCAGTAAGAAAGCATATCGTGAAAGCATTGCAGGTGATACGCGAAGAATGTGCAAAAAAAACATAAAGCAGGTGTCTTTATTTTATGATTAAACGTAATATAAACAAGTATGATACAGTCGAACAGCAATGAACAAAGATATCGACCATATAAATAACACAGATGAATCTGTGGAAAAGGCACTCGACATCATGGAGAGCCTTTCTGAAATAAGTGACGAACAGCTGCAAGAGATACTTGAAGATAAAGAAGCTCTGCAAACTTGTCGTGACATTATGGATAGCAGTCTCTTCCTGCGACAAAAAAGCAGAATAGAACTCCCCAATGTAGATATGGAATTAGAGCGATTCAAAAAACGCCAATATTCTGTACGAATGCATTCCAACCTCTGGAAAACGGGAATTGGAATAGCAGCCATGATCGCCATTTTATTCGGAGCTTACTACTTAATCAATAGTCTGACAACTCCTGTCCTCGAACCAATTACCGTATTCACCGCTGATAACACTCCCCAGCATATTACGCTACAAAAAGATAATGGAGAAAAGATCGTATTAGACGAACCGCAATCAACTAATCAAGCCCTGCCCCAGAAAGTCATCTCAAAATCGGAGAAGAAAGAACTGGACTACAGACAGGTCATTTCAACAACTACACAAACACACGTACTTACCGTCCCTCGCGGTGAAAGCTTCAAAGTAGTGCTATGTGACGGCACGGAAGTCTGGCTCAATGCTAATAGTAATTTTGTCTATCCTACAGCTTTTATTGGCAACGAACGTATTGTCACTTTGGAGGGTGAGGCTTATTTTAAAGTAACCAAAGATCCGAAGCGGCCTTTCATCGTAAAAACCAAGACAGTACAGACCCGTGTTCTCGGTACCGAATTTAATATACGCAGCTATACCCCCGAAGATACTCACGTAGTACTCATTAACGGGAAAGTAGAAGTCAGCAATACCAAAGGAGGATCATATACCAGACTCTACCCGGGCGAAGATGCACATCTTCAATCTGACGGCAATTTCGTCCTGGCAGAAGTAGATCTGGACTCTTATGTTTATTGGAAAGACGGCTATTTCTATTTTGATGATGTCACATTGAAAGATATCATGCAGAATCTGGGACGTTGGTACAATGTAAACATAGAATTCAGAAATAAAGAAGCGATGGAGTACAAAATGCACTTTATATCCGATCGCACGAAAGACCTGGAACATACGATCTCATTACTTAATAGAATGAAAAAAGTGACAGTCACCTTGCAAGGCAATACGCTCACTATAGATTAACTTTCTATTGCATAAATATTACAGATTCATACAGATAATAGCAATTTATCACTTTTATTAAAAAATAATTCGCAAAAGGGGTATCCATTTTTTCAACTCATACGCACTAGTATTATAAACATATCCAAATAGTGTTATTAAAAACAAACGTATGAGAAAAAATTGGAACCTATTTATTGTGTGTTTTCTATGCGTATTATGCTTTTTGCCCTACCAAGTAGGAGCCCAGACGCAACCACAAAAGAAAATCACAATTGAATTTAGTAACGAACGCCTGCCGTCCGTACTAAAACGCTTGGAAAAGATATCCGGATACAAAATCCTCTTTACGTACGACGATGTGAAGAAGTTCACCGTTTCCGGTTCTGTAAAAGACAAGAGCCTGGAACAGACACTCGATGTTATCCTTAGTAATAAGCCATTAGAATATCACATTGAAGATCAATTTGTCACTATAACACCTAAAGGTCCCTCCAAACAGGCAAAAGTGTTCAATGTAAAAGGGGTAGTTATTTCAGGCGATGACAACCAACCTCTTATCGGAGCAACGGTTCTTATCAAAGGAAGCAAATCCGGCGTATTAACAGACATGGACGGAAAGTTTTCTATAGAAAACGTATCTAATAAGTCCGTTCTGCAATTCTCCTATATAGGTATGAAACCGCAGGATCTTACTCCGGCCCCAAGCATGAGTGTAACCTTGATGCCAGATGTACAAACGCTGTCTGAAGTAGTAGTAACGGGTATGCAAAAGATGGACAAAAGGTTATTTACCGGAGCTACCAACCAACTGACAGCAGAAAACGTGAAACTGGACGGCCTTCCTGATATCAGCCGTGGATTGGAGGGACGCGCAGCCGGTGTATCAGTACAGAATGTATCGGGAACTTTCGGAACTGCGCCAAAAATCCGTGTCCGTGGAGCAACTTCCATCTATGGCAGTTCAAAGCCATTATGGGTGGTAGATGGAGTAATCATGGAAGATGCTATTGATGTAGGTCCGGATGATTTATCTTCAGGTGATGCAGAAACGCTAATCAGTTCTGCTATTGCCGGTTTAAACTCTGATGATATTGAAAGCTTTCAAATATTAAAGGATGGTTCCGCCACTTCCATCTATGGTGCACGTGCCATGGCGGGAGTTATTGTAGTGACTACCAAAAAGGGAAAAGCAGGAGTCAGCAAGATTAGTTATACCGGTGAATTCACTACCCGCATGATACCCAGTTACAATGAATTCAACATCATGAATTCACAAGAACAAATGGGCATATATAAAGAAATGGAACAAAAAGGTTGGTTGAACAGTGGAGACCTTTTTCGTGCGAAAAATAGTGGTGTATATGGCCGGATGTATAGACTAATAGACCAGTTTGACGAAAGTAACGGACAATTCGGTTTAGCCAACACTCTTGAAACACGTAATGCCTATTTACGTGAAGCCGAGATGCGCAATACGAACTGGTTTGATATATTGTTTGAAAACAATATGACGCAGAACCATTCTGTCAGTATCACATCCGGTTCCGAGAAATCCTCATTCTACGCTTCATTGAGTGCCATGCTTGATCCGGGATGGTATAAACAAAGTGAAGTAAAGCGTTATACAGCAAATCTGAATACAAGTTATAATATATACAAGAATTTATCTATCAGTCTGATTTCCAACGCATCTTACCGCAAGCAGAAAGCACCCGGAACGATGAACTCCTCCCTAGATGTCGCATCAGGAGAGGTCACCCGTGACTTTGACATCAATCCTTACTCGTACGCATTGAACACCTCACGTACATTAGATCCCTCTACTGACTATATAGCCAATTATGCACCGTTCAATATCTTACAAGAACTAAACAATAACTACATCGAACTTAACGTGACCGATGTAAAATTTCAGGGAGAACTAAAATGGAAAGTGATTCCGGAACTGGAAATCAGCGCATTGGGAGCTGTCCGTTATCAAGCCTCTTCCCAAGAACATAATATTCTTGATGACTCCAACCAGGCCATAGCATACCGTAGTGGACTGGATGATGCTACTATCCGTAAAGAAAACGATTGGCTTTACACCAATCCCGACAATCCTTATGCATTGCCAATTTCCGTACTTCCTGAAGGAGGTATTTATCAACGTCAAGACCGCAAAATGCTGGGGCTTGACTTTCGCAGCACCATCTCATGGAATCACTTGTTCGCAGAGAAACATATCACTAATTTCTTTGCCGGCATGGAAATTAATAACTTACAAAGGTCATATTCTTCTTTCCAAGGCTGGGGAATGCAATACTCAATGGGAGAAATTCCATCCTATGTATATCAATTCTTCAAGCAAGGCATCGAAACCGGGAATAAGTATTATTCACTCAGTCATTCGGAAACCCGTAGCGTAGCAGGCTTTGCAAATGCTACTTACTCGTACGATGGCCGTTATACAATTAATGGTACTTTCCGTTATGAAGGAACAAACCGTATGGGACGCAGCCGCTCTTCCCGCTGGCTACCAACCTGGAATGTATCCGGTGCATGGAATGCACACGAAGAAAAGTTCTTTCAAGCGTTAGAGCCTACTTTATCCAACCTGACACTGAAAGCATCCTATTCACTAACTGCCGACCGTGGACCTGCCGATGTCACCAACTCACAGGCAATCATTCGCAGTTTCTCTCCTTATCGTCCTTTCACCGATATTCAAGAGACAGGTCTATATATTGAAGACATCGAGAATAGTGAACTGACTTATGAGAAGAAACATGAACTTAATCTGGGGATTGATATCGGATTCATCAACAACCGGATTAACCTGTCTGCCGACTGGTACACCCGTAACAACTACGATCTGATCGGTCTGATTCCAACTCAGGGAGTAGGAGGAAGTGTATATAAGTTTGCTAACGTAGCTTCTATGCAGTCTCATGGAATCGAATTCACTCTCTCAACCAAGAACATTAAAAAAGAGAATTTCTCCTGGAGTTCTGACTTCATCTTCTCATACGCCAAGAATGAAGTAACTGAATTAAAAGGGCGCACACGTATGATGGAACTTGTATCCGGCAGCGGATTTGCACGTGAAGGCTATCCGGTACGCGCACTCTTTTCCATTCCCTTTGCCGGATTGAACAGTAATGGTATGCCCCAGTTTAATATTAACGGGAACATCACCTCAACAGATATCAACTTCCAGGAACGTGAAAAGCTGGACTATCTAAAGTATGAGGGACCGACAGACCCAACCATTACAGGAAGCTTTGGAAATATATTCACCTATAAAGGTTTTAAACTGAATGTATTCATGACTTATTCTTTCGGGAATGTAGTTCGTCTGAATCCATATTTCAACTATAAATATAGTGATTTGAGCGCTATGCCCCGCGAGTTTAAAAACCGCTGGACAGTTTCCGGTGACGAATCCAAAACCAATATCCCTGTTATATTAAGCAGCCCGCAGTATGAAGCCAACCGAACTTTATACAAGGCTTACAATGCATACAACTACTCTACAGAACGTATTGCTAAAGGAGATTTTATTCGTATGAAAGAGATATCTGTGACTTATGATTTTCCGCAGAAATGGATTTCTCCGATAAAGGTGTCCAATTTATCTCTGAAACTGCAAGCTACAAACCTATTCTTAATCTATGCTGATAAGAAACTGAACGGTCAGGACCCTGAATTTTTCAATACCGGTGGAGTAGCTTCACCTGTTCCTCGTCAGTTCACATTAACAGTGAGACTAGGGCTTTAAGAACAATACAGTTATCTATATAAAAAACAATGATTATGAAACATATTAATATACTGCATACGTTGTTACTGGTTAGCGGATTAGGGCTGGGTACCAGCTCCTGCAATGACTTTCTGGATAAGCTTCCGGACAATCGTACAGAATTAGATACAGAACAGAAGATTACCAAACTTCTCATTTCCGCCTATCCCGAAGTGACAGCCAATGAGTTATTTGAACTCTACAGTGACAACTCCGACGACAATGGACCTAAATACTCCTATTATCAGTTGGCCGAAGAAGATTGCTACAACTGGAAAGATACCCAGGAAGAATATCAGGACACTCCTAACTATTTATGGCAAGGATACTACCAAGCTATTACCGCCGCAAACATGGTACTAAAAGCCATCGAGCAAAAAGGAAATCCCGAATCATTAAACCCACAACGTGGAGAAGCCTTGGTATGCCGGGCTTACAGCCATTTTATGCTAGCCAATATCTTTTGTAACGCATACAATTCGCATGCCGCTGAAGAATTGGGAATCCCCTATATGGAAGAAGTAGAAACGACGGTTAATCCCCAATATAAACGTGGAACTTTAAAAGAAGTATACGAAAAGATAGAGCATGACCTGTTGGCCAGCATACCATTCATTTCAGATGACAACTATTCTGTTCCCAAATACCATTTCACCAAGAAAGCCGTCTATGCTTTTGCCACACGTTTCTATCTCAATTACATGCAGACTGACTTTTCTAATTGCGACAAAGTGATAGATTACGCCACCCGCGTATTAGGCAATGATGCAAGTGGTCAGTTGCGCGACTGGGAATCATGGGGGAAACTTACAGCTAACGACAATGTGCAGCCCGACGCATACATTGCTTCGACCAACAAAGCGAACCTGTTAATCAGCAGTACAACATCCAACTGGGGTATCCTTATCAGCAACTACATGGCCGGCAAACGCTATATGCACAACAAACTAATTGCCAGTAACGAAACATCCCAATCATCCGGTTTATGGGGAAATGCAGATTATTTATATGTAAAGCCTTTCACCACCAGCGGTTACGAATGTAGCTTCATCCGTAAGAGTGGAGTCTATGAGGGAAGTAACTATCTCTATTATATGCCTGTTGTTTTCAACACGGATGAGATTCTTTTATACCGTGCCGAAGCTTATGCCTTGAAGAAAAACTACACCCAGGCTGCTGCCGATATAACCACCTGGCAGAAGGCATATACCAAGAATAAGAATACATTGACTCCGGAAATGATTCATGAATATTATGGAAAAATGCCCTATTACAGTCCATTGACATCATTGACACCGAAGAAAAAAATACATCCGGATTTCACCATTGAAGAGGGAATGCAAGAAAGCATGATTCAATGTATTCTGCACATAAGACGTATTACCAGCCTGCATGAAGGACTCCGCTGGCCGGATATAAAACGTTATGGAATTGTTATCTATCGCCGATTCATCAGTGATGGTTATGGAAGTATTACAGATGAGATGCCAGTCAATGACTTACGACGTGCCATCCAAATTCCTAAAAGTGTAATTCTGGCTGGAATGCAACCCAATCCTAGAACAAACGAATAAAGAAAGAGGAGGAGAAATATGAAAAAACAGATCATATATACTTTATTATGCATGATAAGCTTCAGCCTTGTAGCTTGTAACAATGACGACGATATTGATACCAGTCACAGCATTTTCACCGATACTCCGGCCATAGAAGAGAATGCTTTCGACCTATGGTTACTGAAAAATTACACATATCCATACAACATCGACTTCAAGTATCGGATGCAAGATATCGAAAGCGATCAGAAATATAAGTTAGTACCGGCCGAATACGATAAATCAGTCATGCTATCCAAAATCATCAAGCATGTATGGATGGAAGCCTATACCGAATTGGCAGGCCCCAATTTCGTACGTTCATACGTACCCAAAACGTTTCACCTGATAGGCTCTCCGGCTTACGACAGTAGTGGCACGATGGTTCTTGGTACAGCCGAAGGAGGAAAGAAAATCACCCTTTATAATGTCAATGATCTTGACCCGAACGAAATAGACATAGACATGCTCAATAAATACTATTTTGAGACAATGCACCATGAGTTTGCACATATCCTACATCAGAAGCGAAACTATGATCCCTCATTCGATAGAATCTGTGAAGGGAAATACATAGGAACAGACTGGTATCAGGAAACAGACCGGGATGGTGGGAATACCAAAGCATGGAAAAAAGGCTTTGTTACAGCTTACTCAATGAGTGAAGCTCGTGAAGACTTTGTAGAAAATATAGCGATGTATGTCACACACAGCGAAGCCTACTGGAATAATATGCTGGCCAAAGCGGGAGAAGAGGGTGCAAGTATTATAAATGAAAAGTTCACAATCGTTTATACCTATATGCTTGAAATCTGGGGGATTAACCTTGATGACTTGCGTGATATTGTATTGCGCCGGCAGCAAGAAATCCCGGAACTAAACTTAAGTACCATTGAATAAAAGTTTATGATTATGAAGAAAATACTATATTTCCTGTTAGCTTCGATATGCATAAGCTTGCAGTCATGTCTATATCAAGAAGACAGTTATTTCGATGATTCCTCCGCCAATCGGGCTACATCAGATGTAGAACGATGCAACGAATTATTAAAAAATGCGCCTAACGGTTGGAAGTTAGAATATTATGCCGGAAAGAACTATTCAATGGGAGGAATTACATTACTCTGCAAATTTGATGGTAAAAATGTGAGCATTATATCTGAAATCGGCTCTACAACCACCAAACCGGGAGTTAAAATTACTTCACTTTACAAAGTGGTCTCCGAACAAAGCACCATATTAACATTTGACACTTTCAATGAATTACTGCATTGCTTCTCCACACCAATCTTAAGCCAAAACAGTAACTTCCAAGGTGACTATGAATTTGCAATCATGAGTGCTTCCGAAAATGAGATCGTATTGCAGGGAAAGAAATATCGGAATGAAATGGTTATGACTCCAATGCCGGCAGATATTGATTGGAACACATATATCAACAATCTGAACCAGATAGCCAATGAAGCATTCCTCAACACTTACATATTAAAAGCAGGTGGAGAAAAAGTGGGAGAAGTGGAACGTTTTTCACACGTTTTCAATATTTCCACTCAAACAGAATCTCAAGATGCAGCATTTGCCTACACAACAGATGGTTTCCGCTTTCGCCAACCCATCATTATCGGAGGGAAAGCGTTACAGAATTTCAAATGGAACAAAACCAGAATGACATTTACTTGTACAGATGCAGGAGCCGAACACGTCAGCATGGAGGGAGTCTATCCTGCCGGATACAAAAAATATGAAGATTATACCGGATTCTATTATTTCTATTACAAGACTCTCAAAGTAAATGATGACGGCACTTTCAATTTTGTAGACGCTATGCCTTTCATTGTGCAGTTGAAGCGGAAAGTAGATCAGGAAAGCTATGTAATGACAGGCTCCGATCTGGATGCAGATATTGTGGTGACTTACGAAAAATCAATTGGCAAATTAGTCATAAAGCCGCAACAACCCGGCTCTATCGGACAGTTTTACGGAACATACATCTTGGGGAATAACGAAACTTATGCATTACCTGCTCACATGGATGCTAATTTTGGTTATATCACATCGTATGTAGATACAGATTACGGTCTAGTTGCAGAAGCGTCGGCAGATGGTATTCTATCTTTCGTTGAATATAATACATTCTTCAGTTCAATAGTAGGATCACCGGCTACCTCTCTCGTACTGACTGCTTACAGTTCTAATAAAATCACCGGCAGTACATACCTCGGATATCTAAATTGGATGGATTCCATCCAGTTAATGCCTTATTGAAATTAAGTTTAAGTAAACAGACAGATCAAAATATGAAAAAAGTAATAAACATATTCCTATTCGTCCTCTGCTTCACCGTTATCAGTTGCCATGATGACGACACCATCTCTCCATCTCTAACTATCATTCAAACAGATCTTAATCTGAAAGCGATCGGTGGAGAAGCAAGTATACAAATACAGGCTACCGGGGAAGTAAAAGCTACATCAGACGTAGAATGGTGTCAGGTCACAGAAGTGACTACAGAAACCGTTAAGCTTTCTGTACAGGAAAACAGAGACTATCCGGGCCGTTCTGCCCAGATCATCATCACAAACGGTAGCCAGACCAAACAGGCTACTCTCATCCAGGAAGGTGCCATACTCACTTATAATAAAGCCGAGCAAATACAAAGCACCAATAATCAGGCAGCAGTATTACCTATCAAATTGTCGAGTTCGTTTCCTATACAGGTCACCATCCCTGAAAAGAATAAGAGCTGGTTATCATTCACCCATTCAACGGATGGCAGTGGCGGAAGCTTCATTGTCAGCGCCAATAATACAGGGAAAGCACGAGGCAGTGATGTGACTATAACATCAGGAGAACGCACGTTAACTTATCAGGTATTACAATATGGTGCCGAAAATTTCGTTGGTAGTTGGAAAGGAACATACGTTAACCAAGGAAGTCAATACAGCTTACCTGATATCTCAATTTCAGCTGCAGATGAAAATGGAATATACACTATTTCCGGCCTCTATAAGACCAGTGTTTATGATTATAAAGTACAGGCTACCTATCAGAATAATATGTTTGTGATAACCGGACAGGAAGTAGGTGTTTATGTTTCATCTATTGTACCAATGAACGTATATTTCTGCATTGTGGATAATATAGGATTCCCTTTATGGACAGCCGACAACAGTATCGGACTTATTCCTGTCTTCTTATCCGATGGTTCCTTTGTACTTGCATTCGCTGATAACGGAGGCGTAGCAGGTGAAGTAGTAAGCAAAATATCATTTGCCGGTTTCCTCGGAAACCCCAGTCTCGACACTTTCCAGGGTCATTTGAGACTTATGAGTAACTGTTTCTTCTTCTGACCGGAAGAAGCATTTAAAATAAACGACTAATATTAATCTTTTAATAATTTACAGTATGACAACGAAGTATGTAAACTTTTTCTTTAGTGCTTTACTAGCGCTTTGTGTCATCACAAGTTGTGGTGATAAAGATGACGATGCACCCGCAATGACAGTATCTTCCAATTCTGTCACAATCTTAGCTGCCGGCGGAGAAGAGTCTATTGAAATTAACACGAACCAATCGGAATGGACTGCTACACGTCCTGAACTGGATAGCTGGTGTACTCTAAAGATGAATGGTAATACATTAAAGATCAGTGCATCCACCAATGAAACAATCACATCGCGTTCAACATTGGTTACAGTGACCGCTGGTATTGGTACTAATGCCAAAATACAAGAAATTAAAGTAACACAAAAAGCAGCAGATCCATCTCTCGAAATCACAGGCACACCAGTAGCTCTGGATGCAGCAGGAACTGCCGTTGAATTGACTGTCACTACCAATACCGGTTCCTGGAACGCTAGCCGCCCTGCCGCCGATACTTGGTGTCTCTTGTCACAAGAGGGAAATAAACTGACTGTTTCAGCAGAAGCTTACACAGTCAATGCAGAACGTAAGACTACTATTACGATTAGTTATGGAGAAGATGCTACTCTCACTCCAAAGACATTTGAAGTCACACAACAAGGAGCAGCTCCTATATATGCTATTGAAATACCGACAGACTTTGAGACTGGAGATGTTCAGAAAGCGATGTATCAAAATGTAAAAGTAGCAGAGATTTGTTGGGAGTATATCAAGACAGGCTCTACTGACAAACGAATGGTTGTCATTTATCCGGTAGCAGAAGACGGTAAAACGAATTTAGCCAAAGGACTTGCCGTTGAAGATGGTGGAAGCATTGTCTGGGATGTAGAAACCAACACATGTACCTATACTGCCGGAACAGCGTCTACAATATCTAAAGTCTATCTGGCTGATGGTAATTTCTCTACAACTACAACAGCAGCCTCTCCTATTAAAACCACGGTTGAGGCAGATTTGTTAATAGATACTCGTCCTAACGACACTAAATTCAGTTACAAAATAGTTAAGATCGGTACACAATATTGGATGGCTGAAAATCTAAAAGCACAAAGTTATTTGAACGGAACCGAGATTCCGCGTGTAACAGATGGAAAAGAATGGGATGCAAATACAACAGGAGCATATCGGTTACCATTCGCTGACACACAAACCTTCCTCATTCACGGAGCCTACTATCATGGATATACAATGTATAACGAAGCAGGTCTTGCACCGGAAGGATGGATTGTTCCATCTGATGACGAATGGAATAAGTTGAGAAAATATATAGGCACACCTTATGGCACGAAGCTGAAATCATCTTCCTCTTCTTATTGGAGTACCAATAAAGGGACAAACATTACCGGATTTAATGCATTATCCAGCGGGTATTACACCTCGGCCACCGGAGATTCAGGAAGTGGCACTGACATTTATTTCTGGAGTACAACAAAAACAAGAGATCTGCTGGCAAGACAAGATGTTCCACATTACTATCGTCTGGCCAATGCCAGTACAGGGATGCCAACTGATACTCATACTTTTAATTTTGGTCATTGTATCCGCTGCGTTAGAAAATAATCAAGAATAAAGCGAGCGAGCTTTTCCTGCTAAATTCTCTCTAACAAATAAAGTTTAGCATTTATTGTTCATGAAAAGAGTTGCTTCCTTAATTTAAAGGAAACAACTCTTTTCTTTCTTATCCAGATTCTCACTCAAGATAGATTTTTCTTTCTTCAAAGTTTCCATAAGGAAAATATTCCTATATCTTTGTAACTACATATTTTTAAAAGACAACATTATGGCGAAAAAGAAAGAAAAGAAAGAGAAAAAGGCCGGCAAAAGAATGAGTAAGAAAGAGCTGGCAGCATTATTGATAGACTTTTTCCATGCCAAACCGAACGAGACCTTGAGTATGAAATATATTTTCTCGGAATTGCGTCTCACCACCCATCCGCAGAAAATGCTATGCGTTGATATACTACATGACCTTTTGGATGACGATTATATTTCCGAAATAGAAAAAGGGAAGTTCCGTCTCAATAACCATGGAACAGAGATGGTGGGTACTTTCCAACGGAAGAGCAATGGCAAAAACTCATTTATCCCCGAAGGAGGAGGTGAACCGATATTTGTGGCCGAACGTAACTCGGCACATGCCATGAACAATGACAAAGTAAAGATCACCTTCTATGCCAAACGCAAGAACAAAGATGCCGAGGGCGAAGTAATAGAAATACTGGAACGTGCCAACGATACTTTCGTCGGAACGCTGGAAGTAGCTAAATCCTATGCATTCCTGGTGACGGAAAACCGTACACTTGCCAATGACATCTTTATTCCGAAAGACAAGCTGAAAGGCGGAAAGACCGGCGATAAAGCCATCGTGAAAGTAACCGAATGGCCGGATAAAGCAAAGAATCCTATCGGACAAGTAATAGACATATTAGGCCAAGCCGGTGATAACACTACGGAAATGCACGCCATTCTTGCAGAATTCGGCTTGCCGTACGTATATCCTAAAGCTGTGGAAACAGCCGCAGACAAGATACCTGCCGAGATTTCAGCAGAAGAAATTGCCAAACGCGAAGATTTCCGCAAGACCACCACTTTCACCATCGACCCGAAAGACGCCAAAGACTTTGACGACGCACTTTCTATCCGCAAACTGAAAGACGGATTATGGGAAGTAGGTGTGCACATCGCCGACGTGACACATTACGTAAAAGAAGGAGGAATCATCGACAAAGAAGCAGAGAAGCGGGCAACCTCCGTTTATCTGGTAGACCGTACCATCCCGATGCTTCCCGAACGGTTGTGTAACTTCATCTGTTCACTCCGTCCGAATGAAGAAAAACTTGCCTTCTCCGTCATCTTTGATATTACTGAAAAGGGAGAAGTCAGAGACTCGCGCATCGTGCACACAGTCATCAATTCCGACCGCCGTTTCACTTACGAAGAGGCGCAGCAGATTATTGAAACCAAAGAAGGAGACTACAAAGAAGAAGTACTCACACTAGATACCATTGCCAAAGCACTTCGTGAAAAACGCTTCGCGGCAGGAGCCATCAACTTCGACCGCTACGAGGTGAAATTTGAAATTGACGAGAAAGGAAAACCAATCAGCGTATATTTCAAAGAATCAAAAGACGCCAATAAACTGGTAGAAGAATTCATGTTGCTTGCCAACAGAACAGTGGCAGAATTCGTCGGTAAAGTTCCTAAAAATAAAAAGCCCAAAGTGCTTCCTTACCGTATCCACGATCTTCCCGATCCGGAGAAACTGGAGAATCTGTCACAATTCATCGCCCGCTTCGGCTACAAAGTACGCACAAGCGGAACGAAGACGGATATTTCAAAATCCATCAACCACCTGCTGGACGACATACACGGAAAGAAAGAAGAGAACCTGATTGAAACCGTATCTATCCGTGCCATGCAAAAAGCCCGTTATTCGACTCACAACATCGGTCACTACGGACTGGCATTCGAATATTACACCCACTTTACTTCACCCATCCGCCGTTTCCCGGACATGATGGTACACCGTCTGGTAACGAAGTATATGGACGGAGGACGCAGTGTATCCGAAGCTAAATACGAAGACCTCTGCGACCACAGTTCAAACATGGAACAAATTGCAGCCAACGCTGAACGCGCTTCCATCAAATACAAACAAGTGGAATTCATGAGCGAACGTCTGGGACAGATTTATGACGGCGTTATCTCCGGCGTCACCGAATGGGGGCTCTACGTAGAACTGAACGAGAACAAATGCGAAGGTCTGGTTCCTGTCCGTGATCTGGACGACGATTATTACGAATTCGATGAAAAGAACTATTGTCTTCGCGGACGTCGCAAAAATAAGATCTATAGTCTGGGAGACGCTATCACCGTTCGCGTAGCCCGCGCTAATCTGGAAAAGAAACAGCTGGATTTTGAACTAATAGAAAAATAAGTTTGACCCTATAAAGAAGTAAAGCTGAAAAGCCGAATTCATTCCATCAGGTAAAACTGAAAAGAATTGAAGGGTGTATCCAATGTCAGAAAGACCTATAATTCTGTCATTAGATACACCCTTTATTCAAAACACAAAGCGAGCCAACTTCCCATAACATACCAACAGACTCCGTTACCAACTACACAAACCAACAAAGACAACGAGAAAAAAGTCTGCATAGATTTGTGTAATCAATCGTAAGTCTGTACTTTAGCATCTCATTTTAATTATTCTTACTATTATAATCTATGAAAACTGTCATTATCGAAGACAAACAACGAATCGAGTCCATTATCCTCCATTGCGATGCCTGCTTTGTAGGTATCACAGATTTAGAAGGTAATCCCTACGTAGTTCCGATGAACTTCGGTTATGAGAATGGCATCCTATACCTTCATTCGGGTCCCGAAGGCAGCAAGTTGGAGATGTTGGAACATAATAATAATGTCTGCATCACTTTCAGCGTCGGTCATAAACTCGTATATCAGCACGAGAAAGTAGCGTGCAGTTACAGTATGCGTTCCGAAAGCGCCATGTGCCGTGGCAAAGTGACATTCATAGAAGATATGGATGAAAAACGCCGGGTATTGGATATTATCATGCGTCATTACACAGATAGCGAGTTCAACTATTCCGAACCTGCCGTGCGCAATGTCAAAGTATGGCAAGTGCCCATCGAGCAGATGACAGGAAAAGTCTTCGGTTTGCGAGCCAACGAAAAGTCATGAAACGGTTTCCGGCTCTCTGCCTGTTGACCATCTTCCTTCTGTTACCCGCCCTTTCCATTTTCGCACAATCAGAAAAGCAGGTAAACAGCCACTCTTTTACCTATCAATACCTCACCACCAAGGAAGGATTAAGCAACCAGCGCGTATTCTCCATCCTCGAAGATAAGAAAGGCTTCATCTGGATTTCTACGCGTTCAGGGGTGGACTGCTTCAACGGAAGAACCGTAAAAAATTACAGCCTTTTCGGCGAAGACATCATCGTTGACGGAGCCGGACGTATGATCTACCTCACGAAAGACTCACACGAGACACTCCGGGCATATACAAGTGCCGGTAAAGTATTCAAATATGATCCCATCTCCGATGCCTTCACGCTGGAGATTGACGTAGCGAAACTAACGGAAAGCGGAATCTTTCTCAACAATCTTTTCATCGATTCGTCCGACCGTTTCTGGTTCGGATTGAAAAACGGTTTGTTCTGCTACGACAGCACCAACCGGCACATGGAGAATATACTAGAAAAGAAATGTATCAACACCCTCTATTTCTCGCCATCCGACGAAACTCTGTATATTGCCACTACCGAAGGATTGTACGAACGCAACCAGCAAAATGGAACAGTTACCGCCCTATTGCCCGAATGTTATATCCAGTCCGTCTTCTACGATTCCACGACCCATTTGCTCTGGATAGGAACTTTCAACTCCGGGATAAAAGTGCAGGACACCCGCACCGGAGACTTCCTGTCGAACGAATCACTGAACCAGCTGCCACACCTCCCCTACCGTTCCATCATCCCTTACGACCCACAAACATTATTACTGGGAGTAGACGGAGCAGGTGTCTATGCAGCCACCCGTGATGCCGGACACTCCTGGTCTTTCCTCAATGCGAATCTGGAAGAAGAAGGGGAACTGAAAGGAAACGGCATTTATGCCCTCTGCAAAGACAGTTCTTCCAATCTATGGATCGGCAGTTATACAGGAGGTGTAGCCTATGCCAATCCGAAGAAATATCTCTTCGAACTTACCCAACATGAATACAAAAACCCGCAATCACTGATAAACAACCACGTCAACGCTATCCTCGAAGATCATGAAGGCGACTTATGGTATGCCACCAACCAGGGAATCAGTGTACACCTGCTAAAGTCCGGTACCTGGAAACACTTCCTGAAAGAAAACGTATTCCTGACTCTCTGTAACGATGAAAACGGAAATGTATGGACCGGAGGTTACGGCACAGGCATCTACTGCCTCAACAAACATACAGGTATCCGCCAACATCTCACCACCGAACATCCGGGCACATTAACAACGAACTATATTTACTCAATCGTAGAAGACAACAACAAGGACTTATGGTTTGGCGGCATGTATGGCAACCTCATCCGATATACCCCGCCTCAAGCAGGGAAAGCGGAAAAGTTCACCTCGTACGGCATTACACTCATAAATTCGATAACCACAGTCGGCAAAGACACGATAGCCCTTGCCACGGCCAACGGATTCTACCTATTGAACAAACAAACCGGCAATTTCAAGCAATATTTCACCTTCCCCTCCAATGCCGACACCCGGAGCAACAGCTTCATCTACTCCATGTACTTCCCCACTCCCGACAAAGTGTGGTTCGGTACAGACGGAGGCGGCATCAACTTATTAGACCTGAAAACAGGTAAAGCCGTCACCTATTCCACAGCAGACGGCCTTCCTTCCAACTATATATACAGCATCCTTCCCGACAACGAAGGACACCTATGGCTTAGCACAGACAAAGGACTGGCTTACATCACCACCTCCCCCTCTCCCACAATAACCAACATTGGCTTCCTCGACGGACTGGCAAATGAATTTAACTTCATGTCCTACACCCGTCTAAAAAATGGGGACTTCATCTATGGAAGTACCAACGGCGCAGTGTGCTTCAACCCGGAAAACTTTACCCGTCATCTTTACGAAGCCCCCTTGTTGTTCACTTCCTTCGAAGTCCCGCAAAAGTCACGTGAAAAGACCGAAGAGAAAAAGATTCAATTCAACCGGATGCTGAACGAAGGAAAAACGATCGAGTTGAAATACAACGAGAATTCTTTTCTCATTTCATTTATCTCCGTCTCTTACCAGTATCAACAAGACATCCACTACAGCTACCAACTGGAGGGTTTCGAACAAAACTGGAGTGCTCCTACCAACGAATTAAGCATCCGTTATACCAATATTCCTCCGGGCAATTATACGTTCCGCGTAAAAAGCATGAGCAAAAACGGCGGACAACAACTAGACGAGCAAACCATCCGCATACACATTGCGCAGCCTTACTGGAACACAGCAATCGCCTGGCTGATATACATCATCCTACTGGCAGGTATCACCTATTTCATCTGGCGTTTCTTTGCCAACAAGATGGAGAAGAAGCACTTCTCCGAAAAGATACAGTTCTTTATCAACACCGCCCATGACATCCGCACTCCGGTGACGCTTATCATGGCTCCGCTTAGCGACCTAAGCAAGGAGGACGGACTGTCCGGAGAAGGGAAACGATACCTCCAGATAGCCCGGAAAAACACAGAAAAGCTATACAACTTAATCACGCAACTACTCGACTTCCAGAAGATAGACACAACACATCTCACACTTCAGGTTGCAGAGTATGATTTGAAATCATACTTGCAGGAAAAAGTGCTTAACTTCCAGTCCCTTTGTGAAAGCAAACAAATCCGGATGGAATTATCAGTGCCCGAAGCCCCCGTCTCACTTTGGATGGATAAAGACAAAGCAGACAAAATATTCGATAACCTGTTATCGAATGCAGTGAAATACACCCCTGCCGGCGGAACTATTTCAATCACAATAGAGCAGAATGATAAAAAGATAACCGTAGAAGTCAAAGACAGCGGTATCGGTATTCCGCGTAAAGCACAACGGTATATCTTCTCCAATTTCTACCGTGCCGAAAATGCCGTCAACTCCAAAGAAACCGGAAGCGGCATCGGATTACTGCTGACCCGTCGCCTGATGAAACTACATAAAGGAAACATCTCCTTTACCAGCAACGAAGGCGAAGGTTCCACCTTCCTGCTCACTTTCCGAAAAGGGAACCGCCATCTGGCACGCTACATCCTGTCGGGGAAAACATCTCCTCTATCTACCTTCCTAACGGATATATCCACAGAAGACAATAGCAGCGAACTATCACCGGAGGTAAATACAGACCGGAAAACAGGAGCCGTTCAGCATACAGACCGATACGATGAAAACGAGCCGAACCAGACAGCCCATACTGCCAAAGAACGAATTTTGATTGTAGAGGACAACGACGATCTGCGTTTCTACCTCAAAAAGACATTTTCTTCCATCTACACCGTCATCGACAAACCCGACGGAGAATCGGCACTGGAATATCTGCAAGGGGCATCAGTAGACTTGATTATCTCCGACGTCATGATGCCGGGCATTCAAGGGGACGAATTGTGTCGCCAGCTCAAATCGGACTTCACCACCTCGCATATCCCCGTCATCCTATTGACAGCCAAAACGGAGAAAGACGCCATCCTCGAAGGATTGGAAAGCGGAGCGGACGATTATCTCACCAAACCTTTTGATACGGAGATCCTGAAGACTAAAATAAAAGGAGTATTACAGAACCGCAAGATTATGCGGCAGTATTTTCTTTCTCATTCGCTCAATTCCATTCCTGCTACGGGGCAAAGCGAAAAGAAAGAGGATACCGAATGTGCCAACCTCCTATCTCCCATGGACAAAGAGTTTTTGGAACGTTGCACAAAGCTCGTTACAGAAAATCTGGCCAACCCGGATTTCACCATCAACCAGCTCTCCCGTGAGCTGGCATTAAGCCGTACTATATTCTACGAAAAACTGAAAGCCCTGACAGGGCAAGCGCCTAACGAATTTATCAAACTCATGCGCATGACAGAAGCTGCCAATCTATTAAAACAGCAGATTCCGGTGCAGGAAGTCGCTCTTTTGGTTGGTTTCACAGATTCCAAATACTTTAGTACAGCATTCAAGAAGCATTACGGAGTGTCTCCAAGCAAGTTTCTTTAAGGTTCCCCATCATTCATTAAAGTTCCCTGAATAATATCAAGTTGTCGATTTTTATCCAAATACGTCCTTATTTGATAGAAAGAAAAGAAAGATCGAGAAAACAAAAAAGCCGGGCAGTTTTTACTCCTGCCCGGCTGATGAAAGTATTATTTATTAAAGCTTTACGATGTCCCCATTGGCATCAAACTTATATTCGCGACCAGTAGGTTGAGCTACTTCCCAAGCTGCATTCATGGCTGCAATCTGATCTGCTGTAGGGGTGTTGCTGGTGAAAGAACCACTGTTGGTCATTGGTCCCCCAAAACAACCTTTCAGTCCACTGGCTTCTTTCCAATAACAACCAGTAGTTCCTGCTGCTGCGAAACCGATGATTGCACCAGGATAAGAACCAGTGATAGTCGTAGTAGAGCTCCAACAAGCAATTACAACATCATTAAATCCTGAAATTCCTCCTACATACGATTTACCACTAATGCTTGCAGCTGTGTTCTTACAACCTATTGCACTATTAGATACACCAAAAACTTGATCATTCCCCTGCAAACGACCACTATTGGAACAAGCGATACACGGCTTCGCATTTGCCCCGGCTATCCCACCTAACTTTCCTTCTACAGTAGTCAAATTTCCAGAATTACTGCAATGCATAATATCACCTCTTGCCAAACCTATTATACTACCTGCAACAGATAAAGAAGTAGCTGATGTTGCATCCATCGTTCCGGAGAAGTTGAGATTTTTAATTTCAGAGTCTCTTCCACTTAATCCGAATATCCCAAAATGGCTCTCTAATACATCCGCAATCAGCTTTCCGCCCACTGTGAAATTACCACCATCAAAATGACCATTAAACTCGAAACCATTTCCTCCAATCGGAGTCCATGCCTCTGTATTAGTAGCTCCCAAATCAATGTCAGCAATCATCTTATAAAACTTGGAGCCCCATTTACTATTTTCTTTTTTTACACGGGTAGCCAATAGCGCCAATTGTTTTTTGGTTTTAATTGTATAAGCCTTTTCCCAACTCGACCCATCAATACCGGGTGTACCTTCATTCTCAAATGTCGGTCCCGAGGTTACGTTTATCACGCAAGTAGCCTTTATACTGCTGTCGGCAACAGAAGTAGCGGTTATCGTAGCTGTACCTGCGGTTTTGCCTTCCACTTCGCCTGTATTTGCATTTACTGTAGCTACAGCCGTATTGCTACTGCTCCATGTCACATTCTTATTGCTGGCATTGGTAGGATTAAAAGTAGGAGCGAGCGTTACTTTTTCGCCTTCACTCACCGTTTGATCCGTAAGGGATATACTGATTAAATCTATTTCCGAACTGTATTCTATGATACGTGTCGCTGCATGTTCCTGTCCGTTAGTGTCAATTACCGTCACTTTCAGCAACGCAAATTCACCATCGGTAATACCAGCGGGGAATTGGAATGCAACAGTTCCGTTAGCATCAATCGTTCCGTCAGTTTTGAAAGTAGGTTCAGTCAATGTTACGCTCCAGGCAGTAGTAGCAACACGGGTAGCAGCAGGTTTCACAAAGTCGATGCCTGTGCCACAATTATTCGTGATTTCAGCCTTGATAGCTGTGTAGCTGCCTTTCTTTATATTCAAAGCCAAAGTTAGATTTTTATTGGCTTTAGCGATAAAGGTAGTGAAACTGTCGAAGATCTTCATTTCGCTTGCCATCGGCAGGGTGAATGTTGCACCGTCTTCACCTGCAAGAGTAAAGGTTACCGTGCCTTTGGTTTTGTCTACCGTTACACCGTCTGCGGCAAATACGGCATCGCCTTGTGCACCGTCTGCTCCGGCAGCACCTGCTGAACCTGTTGCGCCCTTGTCGCCTTTATCACCTGTTGCCTGTACTTTCTTTCCATCGTCGTTCAACATCCATTCGCCGTTTACTTTCCAATAAACTTTGCCGTCGGTGTCTGTAGCTACGCTCAATACAGGGGAAGTTCCGGCTACTCCTGCGCTTCCGTCCGCCCCTTTATCGCCAGTGGTGCGAATCTTGTTGTTGTTGGCGTCGAGCATCCAAGTGGCGTCAGCGGTACCAATCTTTACCGTCCAGTAGTATTCTCCTTCGAATTTGTCTACTCCGATCACAGGAGTTACACCGTCCGCTCCTTTGTCTCCATCCTTGCCGTTGTTAATAGTGATGGTTTCGCTCTTGGAGAAAGTGATAGTGTAACCATCGGATGTGAGTGAAACTCCTGTCACGTAGTCGTTCGCTTCCAACGCGGTGACCAATACTTGCAAAGCGCTGATTTGAGAGTTGACGGTGGTGCACCATGTTTCCAACTTTTCCACTCTCGACTGAAGATCGCTAATGTCGTTCTTGATAGCGGTGTCGTCATAGTCTTTTGAACAACCGAATACTGCCATTACCATAACTAGTAGTAAGGCGTAATGTCTGAATTTCTTCATTGTTTTGTTGCTTTAGTTAATAATTTGAGAATGTCCCGTTACTTCGTAGGTAACGGAAAAACCTTTGTTTACGCCTGTTGAAAGGTAAATGATACATGGAAAATAAAAAATAGTAATTAAACTCTCCGCCCCTGCCTTTCAGGAGAATAGTAGGGGGAGAATATCTTTTGCAAATTTTAGATGTCGATGAAGCTCTAATGCAAAGAAGTGATATGTTTTGCTCGTGTTATTTCCCTTTTAGAACTATTTGTTAGAAATAATGTTTGTTTCTGTTTGCGTATTTTAATAAATATGCATACTTTTGCTGCATATTCAGAGTCCCGTTACCTACGAAGTAACATCCTATTTGTCAAGCAATTGCTATCCCTATCGACTGCTCTACGAAATCAATAATCCTCCTGTTCGCATCATCTATTTTCTTACTGTGGAATGGCTTCAGGTAGGTTTCTGTTACCGTGATGGACGAATGTCCCATCGCTTCGGAGATCACTCCCGGATGGATTTCGCAATAATAAGCAGTCGTAGCCCATGTATGGCGGGCAGCATAAGAACTTAGCCTGCCTTTGATTCCCAACAGTTCACCCAATAAAGCCAACTGGTGATTGAATCCCCGCAATGCCAACTGATATTCCCGGTATGCTCCTTCCGTTCCCTCGCCACTCCGCAGGATGGGAAACAGATAGGGAGAAGCGACATCCCGATTCATATACCGCTGCAACAGAAACATTGCTTCCGTTGTCAGTGTGACGGACAATGTACGACCTGTCTTCCTGCGTCGATACGTGATAACATTCTCCTTCAAATCGTTCTTGCGTAGATAAGCCAGATCGACGAACGGCAATCCGCGGAGCAGGAACATCAGGATAAACCAATCCTGTGCGGTGCGCATGGCAGTAGTGGCAGCCGATTGTGTCGCCAAACGGGTGAACACTTTCTTCATGTCCTCATTATCCAATGCCCGCTGACGATCCGCCCTCGTACCCGTGTAAACCGAACGGAATAAATGAGGCACATACGTCGCTTTCCGCTGGCTGACCGCACGATTATAGACCGCCCGCAAGGTGCGCAGATAAGTAGACACTGTGTTCCAACTGCATCCACGTTCCCGCAGACTGTTCTCAAAACGCTTCAACCATTCGGGCGTCAGTTGCCGGAACGGCATCTTGTCCGAACCCAGAAAGGTGCGGATTGCATTCAAACTGCTTCGGTACACATGAGCAGTCCCTAAATTCCCCCTTCGCTGCAACTCGGCAGCGATTTCTTTCATAAATGAAATCAAATCTTCTTTCTTCATCAACTTTTTTAATAATTACTATGAACTGATTTAACAGCCGAATTTATTCGAAAAAAGCAAAGCTACAAATAAATTTTAGCACATACGATTTGCGTTATAAAGATTCAAAAAATAGAAAAATCGAACTATATATTTTAATATATATAGTTTATTATTTATATATTTATAATAATACCGGTAAGTGTTCAGGAGGGTCTTTTTTAGGTAGGTGTAAGCACCTGCCATATAGCGAGTTATCTGCATTCAAAAAGTGTTTCGCAATGCGTTCAGGAAAAAGACGCTTTTTTATCCCCCAAATGGAGGCTCTAAACCCATCCGTCAGAGCCTCTGTTTGATACATTCAGAGGCTTCATTTGCCTGAAACGGAACCTGCATTTTTGCTTTCTCTGGCTTTTCGGCCTCGTCCGGACATCGGAAAGGAGACGTTAACGTATCTGCATGGCAATTTAGAATGAAACACAACCAAACAAGTCGGATGGGTTAGGAGACTTCGGACGCATGGGGTATCTTTGATGAAAATTTCAAAAAACAACCAATATGCAAAATATAAATTGGAAAGAATGTACCGGACTTTTTTGTTTGCTGCCTTTTCTGTCATAACCGGTTTAATAATGTGCTAATATGCCATTTTTTTGTATACTTGCAGGATAATGAGGCGGAAAATGTAAATCCGATAGTTTTTCAACCTATTCCGATAGCTTTCAAACCCAGCTAGACAGTGTTACGCCCTATATTTGCGACGTAAATCAACAATCTAATAATCTATTAAGATGAAAAAGCAGTTAACCCTATTTCTCTGTCTGTTGCTATTCATACCCATATATGGATATGCGGAAGACGAAGTAACTCATCAAGTTGTACAGCAAACTACCAAAGTAAAAGGTACTGTTACGGATGAACAAGGCGAACCGTTAATCGGAGCCAGCATCGCCGTTAAAGGTACTTCGCAGGGAGTGATTACCGACTTCAATGGTCAATTCAGCATCGACGCTTCCAAAAACGCTACATTAATAGTCAGTTATGTAGGTTATCGTTCGGAAGAAGTACAGGTGAAAGGACAATCCAATCTTAAAATCGTCTTGAAAGAAGACAGCAAAATCATCGACGAAGTGGTTGTTACCGCACTGGGCATCAAGCGTGAACGGAAAGCACTCGGCTATTCCATCGGTGAAGTGAAAGGTGAAGAACTTGAAAAGGCAAAGGAAACCAATGTCATCAACTCGCTGGCAGGAAAGATTCCGGGACTGGTTATCAGTCAGACTGCCGGAGGCCCCTCCGGTTCATCTCGCGTCATCGTTCGCGGTAGCACGGAAATGACGGGAAACAATCAACCGCTTTATGTGGTGGACGGAGTGCCTTTGGACAACAGCAACTATGGCAGTGCCGGACAATACGGAGGTTATGACCTCGGCGACGGTATCTCCAGCATCAACCCGGACGATATTGAAAGTATGTCCGTATTGAAAGGTCCGGCGGCATCTGCCTTGTACGGTAGCCGCGCTTCTCACGGTGTGATCCTTATCACTACCAAGAAAGCAAGTACCAAAAAGAAATTTGCAGTGGAACTGAACAGTACCACTACTTTCGAGAAACAATTAACGAAGTGGGACGATGTACAGTACGTCTACGGTCAGGGAACCGGCGGACGCATCAACGGTACGGACGACCAGTATTCTTCGAACAAGAACTGGGGACCGAAGATTGATCCGGGACTGAATCTGACGTATTTCGACGGAGTAACCCGCCCGTATGTAGTCATTCCCAACAATATCGACGGTTTCTTCAGAACCGGTATGACCACTACCAACACAATTGTTGTCAGCACCGTGAAAGATGACACGGGTATCCGCGCCACTTATACGGATATGCGCAACAAAGACATTCTTCCAAACACGAAGATGAGCCGTAACACGCTGAATCTGCGTGCCAACACTACGATCAACAAGAAAGTAGACCTCGACTTCAAGGTGACTTACACGCGTGAAGACGTAAAGAACCGTCCCGCACTGTCTGACCACCGTGCCAACCCTGCCAAGAACCTGATGTCTCTGGCAACCACCTACGACCAGAAATGGCTGCGCGACAACTACAAAGATGCCGACGGCAACTACTACGACTGGAACGGACGCGATGTATGGAACCTCAACCCTTACTGGGTGCTCAACGAAATGACCAATGAATCGGGAAAAGACAAGTTCATGGGTTCGGCACTGGTACGTTACAACGTCAACGAACACTTCAAAATTCAAGTGACCGGTGGTGCGGACATCAACTTCATGAACTTCCAAGACTATGCAGCCCCCACCTCACCGGGATTTGAACAGGGACAGTTGCAAATCAGCGATTTCAAAAACAGAATGTATAACATAGAAGCATTGGCTATTTACAACAACAGTTATAAGAAATTCGACTATGGAGTAACCATCGGCGGCAACCTCTATAAAGTGGACAACAAAACACAGATTGTAACTGCCAAAGAGATGGTGATGCGTGATGTCATTGCCCTGCAAAGCTTCACAAGCAAAGAGATTACCGAAGGAACCTACCGCAAACAGATTAACTCTCTCTATGGTTCTATCAACCTTGCTTACGGCAACTTCGTCTACCTCGACGCCACGCTACGCGGTGACCACTCTTCCACTCTGCCATCGGGAAACAATACTTATTTATACCCATCGGTATCAGGAAGTTTCCTGTTCTCGGAATTCTTCAAAATCAATCCGACGATATTGCCTTACGGTAAAGTGAGAGTTTCATGGGCACAGGTGGGTAGTGACACAGATCCCTATCAATTGGGACTATCCTACGAACTGTCTTCCAAAAACTATTCAGGGTACGCACTGTCTCAAATCGCCAATACGACGATTCCGAACAAAGACCTGAAACCGACCAAGACCAACTCCACCGAAATCGGATTGGAACTGAAATTCCTGAAAAACCGCATCGGACTGGATTTCACCTACTACACCCAGAAAAGTAGTAACCAGATTATGCGCCTCAACACCACAGGAACTTCCGGTTACAACTCCATGCTGATTAATGCAGGAGAAATAGAGAACAAAGGAGTGGAAATCGCATTGAACACACGTCCCATACAGACGAAAGATTTTTCATGGGATTTGAATATCAACTTCTCAAAGAACAGCAATAAGGTAAAAAGATTAGCTTCAGGTATTAAAGAATTTGAATTGGAATCGGCACGCTGGATTAACGTGAAAGTAGCAGCCGTAGAGGGTCAGAACTACGGTTCCATCCTCGGCAAAGACTTCCTTAGAAATGATGCCGGACAGATTATCGTAGATGCTTCTACGGGACTTCCGAAAGTGACGGAAGACTTGCGAGTGCTGGGCAATGCCACCTGGAAATGGACAGGAGGTATCACCACCAACCTGACTTACCGCGACATCTCCCTGTCTGCCATCTTCGATATTAAGGTAGGCGCCGATGTCTATTCCATGTCCGCCCGTTCTTCTTACATGACCGGAAAGGACAAAGCGACTCTTGCAGGACGCGACGGCTGGTATGAATCGGAAGAGCAACGACTGCAAGCCGGAGTGAAAGAAAGTAATTGGGAAGCGACAGGCGGTTATGTAGTAGAGGGCGTGGTAGAAATGCCGGACGGAAGTTTCGCGGAAAACAAGAAGTTTGTCGACCCCGAAGTATATTGGAAACATATAGCCGATCAGACTCCGGTTCCGTTTATCTACGACAACTCTTACGTAAAGGTGCGCGAAATTACGTTGGCTTACCGTCTGCCCAAAAGATGGATCAGCAAGGTGTTTGATGCCGTATCCGTATCGTTCGTGGCACGTAACCCGTTCATCATCTACAAGAACGTACCGAACATCGACCCGGACTCCAACTACAACAACGGCTCGGGTATGGGACTGGAATACGGCTCGCTGCCATCCAGAAGAAGCTATGGTTTCAATGTTAACGTAAAATTCTAATAGTAAGCAATCATGAAAACAATCTATAAAATCGCCTTCGGTATGTTATGTATATGCGGTCTGTTGCTGGGAGCCTGCACCGACTTTGAGGAACTGAATACAGACCCTTCCAAGTCGTCCTCTACCGACCCGAACCAGCAACTGTCTATGATTCAGTTGCAAACATGGGGACATTGGCAAATGTGCCAGCCCTATCCATTCTATCTGGCTGCTTTCGCACAATATATGCAGGGCGACTGGAACACCACCAACTATGGCGGACAGTATCGCAAAAATGATGCGGAAATGGGAAACACATGGAACCTGATGTACCCGGCACTCATCAAGAACATTGTCGACATTCTGGACAAGACCAAGGATAACGAACGGGAAGTGAACATCCACTCCGTTGCCCGTATTTATAAAGTATATCTTTTCTCCATACTGACGGATATGTACGGCGACTGCCCTTACTTCGAAGCGGGTAAAGGCTTTATCACCGGTAACGTAAAACCTGCCTACGACAAACAGGAACTGATATACAAGGATTTCCTGAAAGAACTCGGCGAAGCGGCAGATGCTCTGACCGCCAGTGGTGACAAGGTCACGGGAGATATTATCTTTCAAGGGAATATCGACAAATGGAAACGTTTTGCCAACTCCCTGCACCTGCGCTATGCAATGCGCATCGTAAACGCAGACCCGGAACTGGCAAAAGCAGAAGCCATCAAAGCTGTCGGTCAGGAAGCCGGTCTGATGCAATCGGCCGCTGACGATGCCCTGATTGCTTACACCGATATTCAGGACTGGGCATCCAACGAATTCCGCAGAAACGGGCTCGCCCAACTATGGAGAGGTCGCGAAGCATATCCTACGGCTTATCTCTGCAGCACATTCTGGAAACAACTGGACGCTACTTCCGACCCGCGGCAGTTTGTATTCGGACGTTGTTATGACGAAAGTTCGGCAAACAACCCATTCGGACGTGTGGATCTGACGGAGGAAATGCAGAATACGGAAGCTGCCAAGTTTCAGCCTTGCAACCCGGGTTATTTCTGGTACAGCAACGGGACATGGCCGGAGGGTTATTGGAGCAAGCTGACTAATAAATGGCAGGACAAAGCTACCCGTCCGCAGCTCAACAACATTTTCCTGAAAGGCGATATGCCCGGAGTGGTTATGACATACGCGGAAGCGGAATTATTACTGGCGGAAGCCAAAGCCCGCTGGGCAGGAGACATCACAACAGGTGCCGACGCTTCCACCCATTATAAAAACGGAGTACGCGCAGCCATCCATTTCCTGGAGAAATTCGGTGCCAAGACTTTTGACGATCAGGTCATCGATACCTATCTGCAGGCTAATTCACTACCTGCCAGCGGATTGGATGCACAGCTTACTGCTATCAACACCCAATTATGGATTCTGCACTTCAACAATATCCCCGAAGGATATGCCAACTGGAGAAGAACAGACATTCCGGTGTTGCTTCCTTCTCCCCATTACGGGGCAGTGACGATTGATTCGCAGACTACACCGCTGCGTCTCTGCTACCCGCTCTTTGAAAGTTCGTACAATCCGGAGGGTTATCAATCTGCCATCCAGGCTATGGGAGGCAAAGACGACTGGAATTCACCGGTATGGTGGGACAAATAAACCTAAGATCATCAACACTAAAAGAAAAAACGATTATGAAGAAAATAATATTTATATGCACGTTGCTGGTATCTCTGTTTGCCATGAGTGGTTGCAGCGACGATATAGACACTCCGGTACTGACTACTGACGAATATCCGCGCATACTAGGCCGGTGGCCGGACAAGCAGGAGGATGGCACGTTGGGTAAATTCAGTATTCCATTGAATCAGGTGCTTTCCATCAATGTACAATACACTCCTGCCGAACTATGCGAGGGGACATGGTATCTGGATGGAAGGGAAATTCATAAGGGAGTAGGATTGACGTACATTCCTTCGACTATCGGCACTTTCCACCTCGAACTGATTGTAAAGACGCCGACTAAGGAAACCACCCGTGAAGCTATTATCCAAGTAACCGAAGCAACAGAGTAAACCATTAAAACAAGAATTGTATGAAAAAAAGACTTATAATCTATCTGGCCTGTCTGTTTGCATGCCTGATAGCCTCCTGTTCCGAAAAAGATGAAGTAATCAGCAACGGAGGAGAACCGCAAAACTATGTTCCTTTTGCCATCAACAAAGGGGTGAATATCAGTAACTGGCTGTCGCAGGTAGACGCCATCCCCGCCAACGGCTTCTCACAAGCCGAAGCACAAAAGCTGGCAGGATACGGTTTCGACCACATCCGTCTGCCGATAGACGAAAAACTGTTCTTCACGGAAGACGGTCAGAAGATACCGGAAGCATTCACACTGTTGCACAATGCCATAGGATGGTGTCGGGATGCCGGAATGAAAGTGATTGTAGACCTGCACGTATTGCGCGATCACAACTTCAATACAACGGTCACTACATCGGGCGACCCGATTGAGAGTTTCTACGACACATTTGAAGATATGAAATGGGCGGGATGGTTTGCCAATGGCTCCGGCGTGACGGTGAACAATGTAGATAATCCCAGCAAAAGCGGTATAAACACCAGCAACAGGGTGTTCTCTGTGGTACGAAAATCAGGAGTGGACACTTGGTCGAACGCCAAGAAAAAGGATTTTTCCATTATTCCTGTCGGGTCAGGCAAAATGCAGTTCAAGTACCTGCGCGCCAAAATATACAAAAGCACCAAAAGCACTATTACCGTTGTATTGAGTGACGAGAACAATACGAACGACGGTTACTACGGATATACCAATACTACGGCAAATGAATGGGAAGAAATCGCCGTAGATGTATCCAACTATAACAAAAACTGCGGTCGCGTGGCTCTCCGTCCGGAAGAAGGAGAAACAATGTATTTCGACGATGTATTCTTCTCCAACAGTAAAACTGGTGACAACAAGATCTACCCTGAAAGTGGAACTACCACCGTTGTCCCCAAACTCTGGACAGACAAAGACGCCCAGTACAAATATCTCGACTTATGGAAAACGCTAGCGAAAGAACTGAACCAGTATCCCAACGATCTCGTTGCCTACGAGTTATTGAATGAACCGGTAGCCCCTTACGCCTCACAATGGAACTCTCTTTCCGCCCAACTGATTCGTGAACTCCGGCAAACGGAACCCGAACGTAAACTCATCATCGGCTCTAACCGCTGGCAGAGTGTCAACACTTTCAACGAACTGACTATTCCCGGCGGTGACCCGAATATCATCTTGAGTTTCCACTTCTACAACCCGCATCCCCTCACGCACTACCAAGCCGAGTGGACGGAAGAAAAAGACCTGAATGTACCCATTCACTATCCGGGCGAACTGATAGAAGAGGCGGACTTCAACCAACTATCCGAAGCAATGCAAAAACTGGTGACTCCTTATATGGGAACGTATGATAAAACCACGCTTGAGTCACTCGTATTGAAAGCGGAGATGAAAGCTACCAGTCTCGGCGTACAACTCTACTGCGGTGAATTCGGTTGCTACAAAAAGACTCCGGCTGCCGACAGAATGGAATGGATACGGGACGTAGTATCTATCTTGAAGGATCGTCACATCTCCTACTCTTATTGGGAATATAAAGCAGGATTCGGTTTCTGCGATTCACAAGGAAACGTGATTGAACAGGAGGTACTCGATTTGTTAACTAAATAATAGTCATTCAGATAACAATAATCATTCAAATTAAAAAAGAAATATGCGACAAACATTCATCGCTATGGGAATTTGTTGTGCTATCGGCATTTCCACATTAGCTTGTCAGGATAAAAGCAAAGATTACACCGATCCTACGCTGCCTGTGTCCGAACGTGTCTCCAGCCTGATGTCTCAAATGACATTGGAGGAAAAAGTTGCCCAAATGTGCCAATACGTGGGATTGGAACACATGAAGAAAGCAGAAAAGGATATGTCTGCCGAAGACTTGAAACACAGTCATTCGCAGGGTTTCTATCCCAATCTACATTCTTCCGATGTGGAAGAGATGACGAAAAAAGGACTGATTAGCTCGTTCCTGCACGTGGTAAAGGCCGAAGAAGCCAATTATCTGCAATCGCTGGCACAGCAAAGCCGCCTGAAGATTCCACTCCTGATTGGCATTGACGCCATTCATGGAAACGGTTTGTATCGTGGTTCGACCATTTACCCCACTCCTATCGGACAGGCAGCTACTTTTGACCCTGCACTGGTAGAACGGATGTCACGGGAGACTGCTATTGAAATGCGTGCCAGCGGTATGCACTGGACGTTCACTCCGAACGTGGAAGTGGCACGTGACGCTCGCTGGGGACGTGTGGGCGAAACATTCGGCGAAGATCCCTATCTGGTAGGACAGATGGGGGCGGCTACCGTACGCGGATTCCAGACAAAGGATTTCACGGGAAACGATAAAGTGATTGCGTGTGCAAAGCATCTTGTAGGTGGCAGTCAGCCAGCCAACGGAATCAACGGTGCTCCTGCCGAGTTATCGGAAAGAACGTTGCAGGAGGTATTTTTCCCGCCTTTCAAAGATTGTCTGGAAGCGGGGGTATTTACAGTGATGACGGCTCATAATGAGTTGAACGGGATTCCTTGTCACGGAAATAAGTATCTGATGACGGAAGTATTACGCAATCAGTGGAAGTTTGACGGTTTTGTTGTCAGCGACTGGATGGATATTGAGCGCATGCACGACTATCACAACGTAGCCGAAACGCTGAAAGACGCTTACCGGATCAGTGTAGATGCCGGAATGGGAATGCACATGCATGGACCGGAATTCTACGAAGCTATCATTGAATGTGTGAAAGAAGGGAGTATTCCTGAAAAGCAGATAGATGCTGCCGTTTCTAAGATTCTGGAAGTTAAATTCAGGTTAGGATTGTTCGAGAATCCGTTTATCGACCTGAAAAAGAAAGATGAAATTGTCTTTAATGAGAAACATCAGCAAACGGCACTGGAAGGAGCGCGGAAGTCTATCGTCCTGTTGAAAAATGAAGGTAATATGCTGCCATTGGATGCTTCGAAATATAAGAGAGTGTTTGTTACCGGACATAATGCCAACAATCAGTCTATCTTAGGTGACTGGGCAATGGAACAGCCGGAAGAACATGTCACTACCGTATTGAAAGGTCTGAAAGCTATCAGCCCCGAAACGAATTATAATTTCCTTGATCTCGGCTGGAATGTACGTTTGCTATCGGACAATCAAATAAAGGAAGCAGTGCAACAGGCACGCAGCTCCGATCTGGCGATTCTGGTGGTAGGAGAAAACTCAATGCGTTATCATTGGAACGAGAAGACGTGTGGAGAGAACAGTGACCGTTACGAGCTTTCTTTGCCGGGACGTCAACAGGAACTGGTAGAAGCTGTAGCTGCTACGGGGGTTCCGACAGTCGTTATCCTTGTCAACGGCCGTCCGCTGACTACCGAATGGATAGATGAAAATATGCCGTGTATCATCGAAGCATGGGAGCCGGGAGTAGCCGGGGGTCAGGCTTTGGCGGAAATTCTTTACGGAAAAGTGAACCCAAGCGGTAAACTGCCGATTACGATTCCAAGAAGCACCGGACAGATTCAATGTATGTACAATCATAAATTTACCAACCATTGGTTTCCGTATGCAACAGGAAATTCATTACCTTTGTACGAGTTCGGTTACGGTTTGAGTTATACGACGTATAAATATGAGAACCTCAAACTGTCTGAAGCAACGACCACTCCTGACAAAAGCGTGAAAGTAACTGTAGATGTCACGAATACCGGAAAAATGGATGGTGAAGAAACGGTCCAGCTCTATATCCGCGACGAATACAGTTCTGCTACTCGCCCTGTAAAGGAGTTGAAGGACTTTGCCCGCATACCTTTGAAAGCAGGAGAAACGAAAGAGGTTTCATTTACTCTCACTCCCGAAATGCTGTCCTACTATGACGCTAATATGCACTATGGAGTAGAAAAAGGAACTTTCAAGATTATGGTGGGAGCTTCTTCAAGAGATACCGATCTGCAAAGCATTATACTTACAGTGAAATAAAATAAATTATGAAGAAATTACTATGTCTCGCCCTGTTATTATCTGCCGGAAGTATTTATACCAGCAGTGTCTCGGCAACCAACCAACCTGCCGGTAAGAAATCCGGAAACAACTCAAAGGATATATACAAAAAGACCTGGATTGACTTCAACAAGAACGGTGTAAAGGACGTATACGAAGATCCCTCCGCTCCTATCGAAGCCCGTATTGCGGATTTGCTTTCGCAAATGACACTGGAAGAGAAGACCTGTCAGATGGCTACTCTTTACGGTTCGGGACGGGTACTGAAAGATGCATGGCCTACCGACGGATGGTCGACAGAAATCTGGAAAGACGGTATCGGGAATATCGACGAACAGGCCAACGGACTGGGTAAGTTCGGTTCTGAAATCTCCTATCCGTATGCCAACAGTGTGAAGAATCGCCACACCATTCAGCGCTGGTTTGTGGAACAGACACGACTGGGTATTCCGGTCGATTTTACCAACGAGGGAATACGCGGATTATGTCACGACCGGGCTACCATGTTTCCCGCTCAATGCGGGCAAGGTGCCACGTGGAACAAAAAACTGATCCGGGAAATTGCGAAAGTCACTGCTGATGAGGCGAAAGCACTCGGATATACCAATATTTATGCTCCGATTCTGGACATCGCACAAGATCCTCGCTGGGGACGTGTAGTTGAAAGTTACGGAGAAGATCCTTATCTGGTAGGCGAATTGGGTAAGCAAATGATTCTTGGTCTGCAAAACGAAGGAATCGTTGCCACTCCGAAGCATTTTGCCGTTTATAGTATTCCGGTCGGTGGACGCGACGGAGGTACACGTACCGATCCGCACGTGGCTCCGCGTGAGATGAAGACTCTGTATCTGGAACCATTCCGTAAAGGTATTCAGGAAGCGGGTGCACTGGGCGTCATGAGTTCTTACAACGACTATGACGGGGAGCCTGTTTCCGGAAGTTATCATTTCCTCACGGAAATTCTGCGTCAGCAGTGGGGATTTAAAGGATATGTAGTTTCGGATAGTGAAGCGGTGGAATTTCTACATACTAAACATCGTATCACTCCCACAGAAGAAGAAATGGCGGCACAAGTGGTAAATGCCGGATTGAATATCCGCACGAACTTCACTCCGCCACAGGACTTTATTCTTCCATTACGCCGTGCTATTAGTGAGGGCAAAGTCTCTCTGCATACGCTCGATCAACGTGTTGGTGAGATTCTCCGTGTCAAGTTTATGATGGGTCTTTTTGATAATCCATATCCCGGTGATGACCGTCGCCCGGAAGTGGTAGTGCATAATGCCACCCATCAGGATGTATCTATGAGAGCAGCTTTAGAATCTATCGTACTTTTGAAGAATGAGAATCAAATGCTTCCGTTATCCAAGAACTTCAGCAAAATAGCTGTGATTGGCCCGAATGCGGAAGAAGTGAAAGAACTGACTTGCAGATACGGTCCCGCCAATGCATCTATAAAGACTGTCTATCAGGGAATCAAAGAATATCTGCCCAATGCAGAAGTTCGCTATGCAAAAGGCTGTGATATTATTGATAAGTATTTCCCGGAAAGTGAACTGTACAATGTTCCATTAGATACACAAGAGCAAGCGATGATTAATGAAGCCGTAGAATTAGCAAAGGCTTCGGATGTCGCTATCCTTGTATTAGGTGGAAATGAGAAGACGGTTCGGGAAGAATTCTCACGTACCAATCTCGATCTCTGCGGACGCCAACAGCAATTATTGGAAGCTGTTTATGCCACAGGAAAACCAGTCGTTCTGGTAATGGTAGACGGAAGAGCAGCTACTATCAACTGGGCAAACAAATATGTCCCTGCCATCATTCATGCTTGGTTCCCCGGCGAATTCATGGGAGATGCCATCGCCAAAGTTCTTTTCGGAGACTATAACCCGGGCGGACGTCTGGCAGTTACTTTCCCGAAATCAGTGGGACAGATTCCTTTTGCATTCCCATTCAAGCCGGGTTCGGATTCAAAAGGGAAAGTCCGTGTTGCCGGTGTGCTTTATCCTTTCGGATATGGTTTAAGCTATACGACCTTCGGATATTCAGACTTGAAAATCTCCAAACCGGTTATCGGGGCACAAGAGAATATCACACTTTCATGCACTGTAAAGAATACAGGAAAGAAAGCAGGAGATGAAGTGGTCCAGCTTTATATCCGTGATGATTTTAGTAGTGTAACAACCTACGATAAAGTATTACGTGGTTTCGAACGTATTCATTTGCAACCGGGAGAAGAACAAACGGTTAACTTTACCCTTACTCCTCAAGACTTAGGGTTATGGGATAAGAATAATCAGTTTACAGTAGAGCCGGGAAGTTTCTCGGTGATGGTGGGGGCTTCTTCGGAGGATATTCGGTTGAAGGGAAGTTTCGAGGTTCAATAAAGAATCCCAAATAATATCTATATAAAAAAATGTGAGGTAACCCGAATCTTTGGAAGTTACCTCACATTTTCATTTTACTAATTATACCTTACAAAGGATATTCCTCAAAAGCATACAAAATGGTAGATAGATAACGTTCTCCAGTATCAGGCAGCAGAGCAACGATCATCTTCCCTGCATTTTCCGGTCGCTTCGCCAGTTCCGTAGCAGCATATACAGCTGCCCCCGAAGATATGCCGACCAACAACCCTTCTTGCTTGGCCAGTTCACGACTCGTACGAATAGCATCGTCATTCTGCACCTGAATAATTTCATCTACGACAGAGGCTTTGTACGTTTTAGGAATAAATCCTGCACCGATCCCCTGAATCTTATGAGGACCTGGTTTTCCTCCCGACAGTACCGGAGAATCAGATGGTTCCACTGCCACTATCCTTATACTCGGATCACGCATCTTCAACGCTTCACCTACACCGCTAACTGTCCCGCCAGTACCTACACCTGCTACAAAGATATCGACTTTCCCCTCGGTATCTCTCCATATTTCCAAACCGGTAGTTCGTAAATGCATAGCAGGGTTAGCAGGATTCTCGAACTGTTGTAGGATGACAGCTCCCGGAGTTACAGCTTTTAATTCTTCCGCTTTGGCAATTGCCCCTTTCATGCCATCCGCACCAGGAGTCAGCACTAATTCCGCTCCCAAGGCTTTCAAAAGATTACGTCGCTCAATACTCATTGTATCAGGCATCGTCAGAATCAGTTTATAGCCTTTCGCTGCTGAAACAAAAGCCAATCCTACACCGGTATTGCCGCTAGTCGGTTCAATGATCGTTGCTCCGGGTTGTAAGACACCTTTCGTTTCGGCATCCTCAATCATAGCCAATGCGATACGGTCCTTAACACTTCCCGCAGGATTAAAAGATTCAATCTTTACAATCAGACGGGCTTTCAAATCATTACTCCTGTTATAATTGCTAAGTTCCAACAACGGAGTATTACCTACCAAATCCGTCAATTTTCTTGCTATCTTTTCCATATATATCTGTTTTTAATTTCTTTTGTTTTTAATATAGTACAAAGATAGTGGAGATTCTGTTCAAGGTAAATACCACATATATGGTAAATTCATACCATACATATCTGACTTTCTACCAGATACTACAATAGAAAGTCAGCCCTCATAGGACTAAATGTATCAATCAATACACCTGCTTCCAGACAAACGCATCCATGAGGCTGATCAGGTTCTACATAATAACCGTCGCCCGTAGAGAGAATTTCTTTCCGGTCGCCAATGCTCAATTCAAACTTGCCGCTTGCAACATAAGTAGCCTGGCTATGATAATGTTGATGCACAGAACCAACGGCACCTTTCTCAAATTCCACTTTCACCATCATCAGTTGCCCGTCATACCCCATTATCTGGCGGCGGATTCCCGGAGCCGGTTTATCCCAATCCAATTCTTTCTCAAACTGAAAAGCATCACTACGTGTTTTCATCTTCCAATCTATTATTATTATTTATAACTATATTATTTAAACCTCTTCACATAATCTACAATCAGATAGCAAGCCGGACCGAGCACCTGACCATGATCGAATCCCTGCATTTCATACAACGTCACTTTTTTATTACCTATACTTTTCAGGACAGCTTCCAACAGTGCATTTTCTTCATATCTTGCCGCCATCTCCAGATGCTTGTCACCCGTTATCAGTACAAGAGGGGCTGTTTCCTTGCGGGCCTTATTTACCGGAGCATATTCATCAACCACCGGAATACCGTTGGGCAAACCACGCTCCTTGCGAATAGTGAAATGTGTCACCGTCTGGCCACTGACCGGAAGATAAGCAGCTACGCTATCAGCATCTGCTCCGTATGCTGCCATATACTTTTTATCCATTGCCAGAATCAACGAAAGATAACCTCCCGCAGAATGACCGGAAACAAAAATTCGGCCCTTACGGCCACCATACTTCTCGATGTTCTTGAAAACCCATGCCACAGCTTCAGCCGCATCCTCAATATAAGCCGGATTTTTCGCTTTCGGACTCAAACGATAATTTACCGCCACTACTGCAAACCCTTGTTCTGTCAGTTCTTTGGGGATAAATTTATTTCCACCTTCCATACCACCGCCGTGAAACCAGACGATAGTTGAAAAACCCTTCTTATTTTCGGGATAATAAATATCCAGTTTGCAACGTTCCAGTCGATAGGCATCCATTTCGGAACCAGAAACATAAGATATATCCTTGTCGGTGCGATAAACAGTTTGTGCTTGAGCAATGCAAGTACAAAGCAAAAAGAGAAGAAGGCAAATCTTTTTCATGACTTTATTTTTTTAGTATTCTTTCCCAATAAGCAGCATACAACCAATTTGCTGTTCAGACTCATCATCTCACATAAAACATCGGCTGGCAACTACCTTATATATGGCATCCATGTTTCTTATAAGATGCAATATTACGAAATTCTAATAAGAAATAGTCCTTCTACATACAGCTAATTCTGTTCATGCAGAAAATTATTCGTCTGACAGCTGTTCAACTTTCGTCTAACAACTGTCAGACGAAAAGTATACAGTTGTCAGACGAAAGTTCAACAATTGTCAGACGAATAAAGTTATTCAGTTAGAAAACTAGTCTTATGTATATGGAAGACTAACCATATATATAAAAAGCGATAACATTAGTGTTTATCATTTCACATTCATTACTTCAGCCATTGTATACATATCCGGCAAATCGGCAGAGAAAAGTGAAACCGGACTTTCATACATCTTTATAAAACTCTTTTCAGAGGCATGTCCCTTAAAAACAGAGTAGAAATGCGACTCACTTTCACTGGGATCATACTTGTTTCTCCACATCACAATCATACTGACAAACTGTCCTGTAGCAGGAGTTAAAATTTGTTGTGTCCAGTAGTTTTTTTCAGGAACTCCGTTGCGCTGAATACCCTCTACTCCGGTTTCTGTAACCCCGCACGGTTTTTTTAGTTCTTTCGACAGACGAGACAAAGTATTCATATTGGTAGTCAGCACAACCGGACTCAAACCATGATAAGAATCCATTCCTAAAAAATCTACATAATCATTGCCGGGCCATCTGAATAGGAAGTTCTCACGTCCCTGCACAGAATCTATTTGCGGAGAAATCGCATAGATAAGGTTATGCACATTTTTTGTGTCCCGCAAATAATTGACTGTAAACTTCCAAAAGGAAGTAAATTCATCACTGGTAGTACATGAACTCCCCCACCACGACCATGTTTGGGTATGCTCATGATAAGGGCGAAAAATGACTGGAACCAATTCACCATTCTTACCTTTCAGATTCAGTGCAAAATCCGCCAAACGATCCAACCAAGTTTTAAATTCAAGATGTGTAGGACTGCCCTCTTTAAGAATCTCCTTCACAACCTCATTACTGGAATTGTCCCATGAATCACCTCCGGTCAACGGATTATTCAGATGTGCACATGCAATAAGTACCTCGCCACGCTCATAAGCCTCTAAAGCGACTCTCTTACGAATTTCATTTTCCGGGTTCTGATAACGATCATCCATTATTTCAGCAACATCAAAACTGAAAACCGCCGGATAGTCACCACAAACATCATGAGTGTCGGAACGTCCTTCCTCATTATACCATTTACGACCATACCAAAGATCATCATGATGTCCGAACATGAAACCTTTTGACTGAATAGCCCAAAGATTAGAATACAAAGCTTTGGTCTCGGAAGTCGCGTTTTTATCTACAATGGAGAGTTCCTTCACTTCTTCATATTCCGGATAAAGTGCCGATACCTCTTCCACATCACTACAACTCATAAAGACGGATGCTAATCCGACCAGAAGTATATTGATTTGCTTTTTCATAATTATCTGTCTTTTAATCTATATTCGTTAATAAAATAAAACTTTGAGCCTTGAGGATAGTCTGATAAATTCTATCAACAGTTAATCCTGTCTGAACAGGAACGGGATGTCCTTCATTGTTAGTTTGCCTATTCCCTTCTTCATATACATATAAAGAAACATTCTCGACAACAGCAGGCAAAGAAATATCCAAAGACCGATCCTCATCTCCTATATTAACGGCAGCAAAAACATACTTTCCTTGATATTCTCCAGCAGCCGCATAAACACCTTTCGTGCGATCAAGCGTTGTTTTAAGGATATTAGAACCAGCCGGAAAATAACGGCACATCAATGACCAGGTGTAATACCACGGACGGATTTCTTCCTGCGAAGGATCATTGAAGACTTCTTCTCCTAAAATATTCCACATTCCCCACAGCTTAATATCTTCCGTCTTACCAGAATCACCGCTACTGTGCATTGCATCATCCAACATCCAGGCAGCTATTCCCGAATATCCTCCATTCATTACCTCCATACAAAGCAATGGCATATCAAGACCATAAAAATAGTCGTATACCAACATATTAGAATCTGTACCTTTAGTAAACGGATGACCTTCGACACGCCGGTTATACTCTTTCATTAACAACGAATCTGCTTCACGTCCGTATTTGTAGCCAGCCTCTCCCAACACAATCTTTTTACTAGCAGGAATAAATTCTTTATGACGAGCCAGAATGTCCGCATATTGCCCAGAACGTACTTCATGCTGTCCGGGATAGGCATGAATATCGTAAATACCGATGTGCGAATCCAAATCAGTGGCCGCCTGTTTCACCCATCCTGCCGCGTCAAATGGAGAAGACGGATTCTTGTAATCAACGACTGCATCAGGTCCGGCAAACTTCACTTTACCGTCTAGTCCGGGATATTCTTTCATCTTATCTGCAAAACGGAGTAACATGGATTTCCACAGGTCGTAATCGCCGTCAGTTGAGGCCCAGTTCCCATCAGGTTCATTAAAGATCACAAAATATTTGATACAGGAAAAGCCAAGATCATTGACCAGATAATTCAGGTAACCGACAGACATATCCACCCAACACTGTTTATCCTTCATAGCCCAGGTAGGGGGATTATATTCACCATACATCACCACAATATTATGATCCGTACAATACTGCAACAAGCGGGAAAGTGACTCTATATTACGTGTTTTATCATACTTTCCCGTCTGCGGATCATAATAACGAAAAGGACTGTTAATCATACAACGCACATATCCCATACGCATAAAGTCAAGGCGTTTAAACAGTTTCTGCCAGTCTTCGTCAGAAACGGAGGTTCCCCATGACTCGGCTTCATCGTAAGGGTCCCACTCCACACCATTTCCTATGTAACCGGAAGTAACAACCTCTTGAGATACATTCACTGTCAGCCTGTCAGAGTGCGTACATGAAACAAGCAACATCCCCACCACAAAAGTTCCTATTATTGTTTTTAAATTCATCATTCTGTTTTTAATAATCGTAATTAGTATACACTATCAGTGATTCCGCTGGCATAGTCACTGTCTCTCCTTTCTCAAGATGAAGAATCAAGTTCTCATCATTCGGCAAAAGGAGATGATCTCCTTTCTGCTTCAACGTACCGTCCGAATATATGAACTTTTTACAATCTGACAGAGAAGAAAGAACATTACTTTTTAACTTTACCGTTTTCGGACTATCAGAAACATTCATCAAAGCAATCATATATTTCCCATCTTTTCCTGATACGGCAGCCTTTACGAAAGGCTCTCCGGTGGTGCCTGTTCTATAAACCACAGTTCCGGCAGGCATATACCTGGTCAGTAACGACCAGGCATAATACCACGGACGGACGTTTTCCTCTTCTGCTCCGAAACATTCTTCACCGAATATATTCCAGAATCCCCAAATCTTCAGTTTGTCAGGTGCTTCATTAGAATGCATGGCATCATCCAGCATCCAGGCAATGGAACCTGAAAAACCGGTATTGACCGTCTGAATAAGAGCATCTGCCATATCTGTTCCATACATATAATCATAAACAAACATCTGCGAATCTTCCAACGAGGCGTTAACTTTACTTCTGGCTCTACGAATATTCTCCTTCTGATACAAAGAATCAGCCTTTTCCACGAATTTAAAACCAATTTCTCCCATCACGATTTTCTTTCCTTCAGGAATCTTCTCTTTATAGGCAGTAATAATATCTGTATATTCTCCAGAATTAACGGTGACTTTAGACGGATAAGTATGGATATCGTAAAGTTCTATTTGTTCGTTCAACTGCACTGCACAACTATCTATCCATCCTGTCTCCGCTTTATCCCAGATGGCAATGTCCGGACCAACGATACCAACCTCTCCGGTCAGGTCAAATTCTTTCATATATTGATAAAACTGCCGGACGGATGATGCCCAGAGAGGAAAACTCTTGTTAGTGGCAGCCCAATAGCCATTCGGCTCATTCACCAGATTGTAATAGCGGATACAAGAGTATCCTTTATTATGAATCAGATAATCAACCAAGGCAGCTGCATGACGAAGACTTTGACTGTCAATCTCTGCTTCGCGGGCACGAATGACACTCCATCCCCAATCTCCGAACATGACAGTCACATTACGACTCTGGCAGTAGTCTAACATTTTAGATAATACTTCCATCCCCCGTTCCGGCACCAATCTCCCTTGGTCAACAAACGAAGAAGTATTAATCATGATACGAATAAACTGCGGACGCATAAAATCAAGTCTGTCATACAGTTTCTCCCAATCGGCTTCCGAAATAGTTAGTTTACCTTTGCCATAATCCAGTTGATAAGGATCCCATTGCACCCCATTGCCTATATAGCAATCATTTAGCACCGTTTCCGTATCTATGGTGATTATCACATCGTGTTCTACCGGAGAACAGGATGCAAAAAAGGCAACTAAAAAAATAAAGAAGTATTTCTTCATATTTTATCATCCATTAGTTAATCCTCATTTTTTGTCACGAGTACAAAGAACTTACGTGCCTGTTTAGCAAACACATCATAATCAGTATAAATATAGGTCCACTCATCCACACCATTGATTTGGAAAGAGAAAGCATTATTCGGCAAAGTAACCGTATTGGTATAGCCTCCCCCCTGGAATAATGTATAAGTTCCCGGATTTTCGAGTACGGCAGTCGATTCATTTCCGTCCGAATCAATAAAAGTAATGGTACCTAAACTGTAATTACGAATCCAACGGCTTTCTCCTACTGGGATTTTCCGATAATATTTCTTCAGATCAATATCCGTCTTATCTGCCGGATTAGAAGAACCTTTAAATATAAAATCAGCATATTTCCCGTCAGGCCCGGCAGCATTTATACATTTCCCGGATGTGTTTCCATCATCTGTAATATTCTCCATAATAAAGGTCAGTGTATTGTCACACTCTTTTTCCGGAGAATATTCATCATACCAGCACCATGATTTGTCCATAAACGGATAAACTCTTCCGCCACCCCATTCCGGACCTGTGCCACCGTAAATAATCAGATTATTAATCGACCATGTACCTTCCAGACTTTCACGAAATTCATTCACATAGATCGTATATTCACGTGTTTTTCCTGTTGCGGAAGTTACAGTAAGAACCGATTTCCGCTCCGGATTACTAAAATCCAATGTACTGCCTTTACCTGCAGAAGCTGTGGCTTGATACGACAATTCGATAGATTCTATTTCAACTTTCGACAAATCAGGAATAGCCCCCACATTAAGGGTTACGGCAACTTCTCCGGTTGTATCATCAATGCGTTCAATTTCAGCCTGTCCCACCTGATTCTTGAATTTAAGACTCGTTACAGACCTCTCGTTATTCCATCCTCCATCATTCAAATCATCCTGCATGTCTTTCACACAAGATTGCATTACCCCCATACAAAGGATAAACAGTGTGTATTTTAATAGTTTATTCATAGCTCACGATTTTTTGTTATTCTCTTAAACTTGGATTAAGATTAATCTCGGTTTGCGGCAACGGATAGAAAGAATATTGACTTTCATTTAGTCCGGCATCCTTCACTTCTTTGATTTCTCCAATCCTGCCCCAACGACGAATATCGTACATACGATCTCCTTCAAAAGCCATTTCAAACTTACGTTCTTCATATACTTTCTCCCGGAATTCATCTATCGGCAACCCTGGAGTCAAATCCCCCAATCCTGCCCTATGTCTGATAAAGTTTATCAGTTCATAAGCTTTGGTAGTCGGCCCGGCAGCTTCGGCATACACCATAGCAATGTCAGTAAAACGAATAAGAAAGGGGCGTGTACTAGTCTTATCCCCATCAAATTTGGGATCAATGTATTTCCGGCAGAAAGGGTACTCAAAATCACCGCCATCCGGTTTCCATTCCGCTTTTACCGTTCCATCTTCATTATACACCTTGTCCACAATGAGATCTTTCTTACGCAAATCGCTTCCATCAAACTCATTATAAAAATTCACTTCCGTACGATATTCTCCCCAACCGTCATGAGATTTTATATATTCATTTTTGTCTCCTTGCTTGATCCAGATAGTAGCGCCCTCAATATAAGGAAGGAACATTTTGGATATCTTAGAATATTGTCCTTCTGCCTCTCCCGTTCTATCCATAGACATTAAGAAAATATTTTCTTTACCGGCAAAGTTCTCTACATCATAAATCTTGAGCAAATCACTTTCAAAACCATACGTATTCTGAGGATAATCCGGATCTAATCCTAATACTCTTCCAGCATAAGTCACAGCATCCTGATAGAGAGAATTGACATCTTTCGCCATTTCCTTGTATAAAGGCACATTATTGGCTTTGGCAGAAGCTGCATATAAATAGATTTTAGCTAACAAAGCCTGTGCACCGACCCTATCGATACGTCCCATTATGGGGGCAGAGTATACAGGTAACAATTCTTCCGCCTTTTTACAATCGTCAATCATCAGATCATAAATTTCATCCATATTATTTGCCAAAGGAGTACCCGTTTGCGACAGCATCTCCACTACTCCATAATGCATCGGTACCAAACCGAAGTTACGTGAAAGACAGAAGTAATTGTATGCACGTAAAAAATAAGCTTCACCCAAATACTGGTCCTTTAGCTTGGAATCAATATCCGTACCCGGCATCTTCTTAATTACAGCATTCGCCCGATTAATAGCGATGAAGGAGTATTTAAAGAAATTGACCAAAGTAGCATTGGTATCAAAGTTATCAATTCTCCACAGATTCAAGGCACGATTATCAACGGAAGCATCTCCTTTAGTAGTCATAATTTCAGTAGGCATATCACCAATGAAATAAAGAGCACGTGAATACTCGATGTAGGTAAGAGTAGCATAAGCGTAATGAATAGCTGCCATTGCATCCCCCTCTGTTTTATAGAAGTTGTCTTCGGAATAGAATCCGTAAGGCTCTTCATCAAGACTGCAACCGGAAAAGCCCAGGATACAGCTTATTAAAATGAAAGTGTATATATTCTTTTTCATATCATTTAATTTAGAATGTTATATCAAGACCTACTGTCCATTTTCTCAAGCGGGGATACCCACCGGAATAAATTCCGTTTTGCCCGACTTCCGGATCATATCCGTCGAACTTGGTAAATGTATATAAATTGGAAGCGTTCATATATAGGCGTATCTTCGAGGCAAACACTTTTTGTTTAGGCAAATCAAAGGTATACCCCACTGTCAGATTCTGTATTCTCACAAAAGAGCCGTCTTCTATCCAGTAGTCAGAAAAGCGAGTCTGACGTCCATCACGCAGACTGGGATATTTGTTAGTCGGGTTATCAGGCGTCCAACGGAGTGCGGCATTATGCGGATCACCAAAAGTCTTGGTGTTCAACACATCATTTCCAAACACACCATTCAGGAAAATACTCGCATCCAGTTTCTTCCAACGGAAAGAAAGATTCAGACTTGCCGTAAAATCAGGATTAGGATCACCGATAATACATTTATCGTTTTCATTCACAACGCCTTGTGTTCCGTCTCCATCATACGTATTGACATATTTGAATTCTCCCGGCATAGCATCTTCTCCCGACAAGCCTACGTTAAGTCCTTCCGGTAAAGTCTGAATAATTCCATCACATTTATATCCATAAAAGACATTGATCGGTTGGCCAATAGCAAGTATATTAGTATAAGAGCGATACTGTTCACTCAAGTTACCGACAACTTCATATTCCATTCCCGTACGGGCATCTTTCAATAAACCCGATTCGATGCTACTTCCCAAATCAAGCACCTTGTTACGGTTCATAGAGAATATAAAGGTTCCATTCAAGCTCCAATCTTTTTTATCCACCATTACTCCGTCAATTGTTACTTCAAATCCCCGGTTGCGAATCTTACCATCATTCACCCACATACGGTCATAACCGGAAGAAAGGGGCAGGTTTCTTTCTCTCAACAGGTCGGATGTCTCTTTATTGTAAACATCCAAAGTAACGCGAAGTCTTCTGTTAAAAAAAGCCATATCAATACCAAAGTCCCATTGCGCAGTTGTCTCCCATTTCAAGTCCGGATTAGGAATTCCACTCCAAATTTTCCAGATTCCGTCTTGCCCGGACTGTCCTGACTCATACCCGGGACCGATAGCAGTCAACCATTGTCCCTGATGGTAATATTTAGTTGTTCCGTAACGGCTAAGAGTCTGATAAGGACTGATTCCCTGGTTTCCCGAAATACCGTAACTTAAACGAAACTTCAATTCATCAAATGTGTTTAGTTTCTTTATAAACTTCTCTTCGTGAGCTTTCCAGCTGATAGCTCCGGAAGGGAAATACCCCCACTTGTTATTCTTACCGAATTTAGAAGAACCGTCAGCACGGAAAGTAGCAGTAAGCAGATACTTATTATCATAAGTGTAATTCAGACGGGCCATTCCGGAAACCAATTTACTTTTCGAGAACCCGTTGGAAATAATATTGTTCGCTTTCTCTCCGGCTCCCATATTCTCATTTCCCAATGCTTCATTCACAAAACCATTAGCAGTCAGATACGAATCACGATATTGATACCACTCGTAAGAATGACCTACCATGGCGCCCACTTCATGTTTGCCGAACATTTGAGAGTAATTGGCAAATGTTTCGGAAACGAAATTTTGATTCTCTGTATTACCAATGACTCCCCTACCACGATTCTCCGTACCGACTTGGGTATATTTCTGTGGCAAATACTGGTCGTTGGTAGATTTTCCATATTTATAGTTCAACTGGCTTGTGAAGCGAAGCTGCGGTATCACTTGCCATTCAAAAGCTCCGGATGAGATAACATCCAGCATTTTGGTTTTATCCTTTTTATGCTCGCGAATAGCGATAGGATGATCATAATCTTGAGCAGTAGTCTGATAATAAGTTCCGTCTTCATTATACACAGGATAAATCGGATTTCTCCAATAAGCCATTCCGCCGTTGTTATTACGGTTGCCAAGATATAGAATATTGGATGCACGAATCGTAAAATTCTTATATATCTTATGACTGACATTCAGATTATACCCCCCTTTACTATAATCATCATCAATATACATTCCCTGGTCCGTATAATAATTAGCACTCAAGTTAAAACTCGTCTTCTCGTTAGCACTAGAGACAGAAACTGTTGTATTATTAGACACAGGCGAATCTCTAAACACTAATTCATCCCAACGGGTATTGGTTGTCCAAGTAGTCTGAAGCTCCTCAATAGACGGGTAATAAACACCGGCAGAATTATTTGCACCGATATAGAGCGGCTGTAACCCGCCATTCACACGCCCCTCATTGTTCAGCATTGCCATCATCACCGGATCTCTCCACAAATCCAGTTTGGAAGAAAATTCGGAGAAAGTGAGCTGCTGTTTGACAGATATCGTCGTAGTTCCTTCTTTCGCCCTTCGAGTGGTTACAATTATAACTCCATTAGCACCTCTGGAACCATAAATTGCAGAAGCAGAAGCATCTTTCAATACTTCCATTGAAACAATATCATCGGTATTAATCTGTTTCAAATCACCGGCATCTCCCAACGGAAAACCATCTACCACAATCAAAGGTGAATTGGATCCGCGCAGCGAACTATTACCACGAATACGAACCGTTGATCCGGCTCCCGGATCCTGTGACGAATTGATTACTTGTACTCCAGCCGCACGCCCCTGTAATAATCCTTCAACAGAATTAGCCGGTATATCACTTAATGCCTCCGGCTTTACCGTCGCAACCGATCCCGTCAAATCACTCTTTTTCACTGACCCGTACCCAATAACCACCACCTGGTCAAGTAATTGAGTAGCATCACTAAGTACCGCATTTACCACCTTTTTTCCGGAAACCGATATTTCTATACTATTCATACCTACATAAGAAAACTCTAAAACCCCATTCACCGGCACATTGGCCAAAGAATAATTCCCATCAAAGTCACTGACAGTTCCCACAGCCGAACCTTTAATTTTAATAGTAGCTCCTATCAGAGGCTCACCTTGTACATCTTTAACCACTCCAGTCACAGTAATCTTGGAAGATGTTTGCTCTACCACAGCCCATGCGGTAGAAAATACGGACAAAAAAAGGCATATCAACACTACTTTGCAGAGTGATATGCTACCAAGCCGTTTTTTCTGTTTATTCATCATAATATAAAATTTAAGCGTTGAATTCTTTACTGATAATTTGATAATACAAATATAGATTATAGTCTTTTATTTTCATTCGCACTATTTACTCTATCATTATACTTTTTTGAACAGTCTAATCTATGATTATCTATTTTTCGCATAGCAACCTCCCCAATGTACACACAAACAGTGTATACACATCACATTAAAAGACTAAAAGATAAAGGAGATTCAATTAATCACACCTTGCAGTCGGTCAACAAGTAAGAGAGCAGTTCATTTACAGAGCAGGTAGCCACGCAGACATATTTATCCGCACCACCATAATACACAAAGAGCGTATCATCAACAATCACATTTCCCGTAGGGAATACACAACCGTTATAATACCCGTTTATCTCGAAGTCCTCTTCCGGTTCGAGAATTGATTCATGCGTTTTGGCTAGTATTTTCAGAGGATTATCCAAGTCGAGCAATAAAGCTCCTACCCTATAATATCCTTTTCCGCCATGCTCCACACCATGATAGAGCATCAACCAACCCTTATCCGTTTTCAGGGGAGGAGTACTTCCACCAATCTTTTCTTCCCAAGTATTTTCACGCCCTGTCAGAAGAAGATGGCTTTCCTTCCCCTCCCAATCCAACAAATCCTCCGAAAACTTTATCCAGATAGAAGGGTATTCTACACCAAATCCTTCGCCAATATACTGCTTAGGGCGATGTAACATAACGAATTGTCCGTTTACCTTCTCGGGGAAAAGAATCACGTCGCGATCATCAAGCACTGGCGAAGTCAGACGTCCCAAACGGCGGAAATGACAAAAGTCCGTAGTAACAGCCAGCCCAGTATTACCCAAATTCTTAGCAATAGCTGCAGGAGCATACTTACCACATTCCGGAAGTAAAACTTCATCATGCCCAAACTTCCAATACTGCCCGGGTGGTATCGGCCGATAGGCATAAGTAATATAATACTCACCATCAAACTTCACAATACGAGGATCTTCCACACATCCGGAATCAGGGCCATCGACACTCGGAGAAAAAGCCGGCTGATCCGAGTGTCTTTCAAAATAAAACCCATCCTTGCTCGTAGCCAATCCCAAGCGGATAACATGTTCTTTATCGTTACCTGCAGCACGATATAACATATAAAACATACCGTTATCATGGAACACGCCAGGATTACAAGTCACCAAAGATTCCCAATCATTCCTTTCCGACGGAGAAAGAATCGGGTTTCCTTCAAATTTCTTTAATTTCATATATTCTATTTATTTTATTGGAAAATAATCCAAATCAATGCGCTCAACACAAGTAATACCACTGCCCATACCTGATAGTTCTTATACCAGACTACTGTTTTCAAGGTTACATATTCTTCTTTCAGATCGCTAAGAGAAAAGGTGGTATCAGTAAGTTTATCTTTACCCGGAGCCGCATAAAAAAAACTGCTTACATAAATCACTATCATACTGAATATAAACAAGAAAGGAACCATCAACAAAAAGTGCAAATCACCAAAGACCGTATTTTTAAAGAAAAGTAAAAGAACCGCTACTACCAGACCGAGAATCAACCCTGCAAAAGCTCCGCCACCATTCACTCTCTTATTAAAAATCCCAAGCAGGAAAGCTGCTACGATAGGAGGAGAAATATAAGAAAGCATTTCCTGATAATATTTTAGAAGAGATCCGAATTTACCAATTTGAGGAGCCCATAATGCAGCTAACAGAACAATCACACAAGAAGCAATTTTACCAACCAGCACCAGCTTTTTTGTATCAGCGTGTTTATTAAACTTCGCATAAAAGTCCATCGTAAACAAAGTAGAAGTAGAATTCAAGATAGCACTAATCGTAGAAGTCAATGCAGACAACAAAGCAGCCAGCATAATACCCAGCAAACCCACAGGCATTAATTGCATCACCATATTAGGATATACCATATCGGGTTTATCCAATCCTGGAAATAAATCACGGGCAATCAATCCGGGAATAGCGATAATAAACAATGTGCTCATTGTGAGAAAACCGGTGAATATAACACCCCTCCGACCCTCATCAATAGTTCTGGCACTCAAAACACGTTGTACTAAAGTCTGATTATTAGCCCAGAAGTAAATACCTAATATGGGCATCCCCACGATCAACCCCAACCAAGGAGTGGCATTGTCGGACAACGGACGAATCAGCTTCACCAATATATCATCACTTTCAAACAAATGATAGAAATAACTTCCTCCCTGCTGAAAACAGAAACAGGTAAGCAAGATCGAACCCAAAATCAAAACCACCGCTTGTATCAGTTCCGCGTTAATGGCAGAAGAAAGTCCTCCTGGAATTGTATATGAAGCTGCAATTATAGCAAAGACTATAATAATCACCTGAAGATCAGCTTCAGGCAATACCAGTTTGATAATTAATGCAGCTGCGTAAAGCGCACCGGCAGCATCCAGAAAAATATTTCCGATAATACAAATAGCGGAGAAGTAGTAACGGGAACGTTTATCAAATCTCTTCTCCAGAAACTCCGGAATCGTAAAAACTTTCGACCTTATATATAAAGGTAGAAGAAAAACAGCAAAAAACACCATAACTACAATGCCGGTCAGGTTATAATTGAAAACGGCAAGCCCCGTATCATAAGCATCACCCGATTGCCCGATAAGTGTAGTACTGGATATACTGGCGGCAAACAGAGATAACCCTACAACCCACCATGACATGGAACGTCCGGCAAGAAAATACGATTGGGCATCCGAACTCTTTCCGTTCTTTATGCCCCACCATATAATAAATAGCAGATATACGACTACGATTATAATGTCAATAGTTCCGATAGAAAATGATTCCATAGCATTCAATTAGTTATTAAGTATAATTCACTTTGCAAATGTAAGGCATATAATGATAGTTCTTTGATATTATATTGCTTAATAATTATACTTTTTTGAATAGGTTGTTTTTGTATTATTATTATTCGTACATTTGTATCAAGTTAAATACAGTTCTTATGAAAGACATTCAAAAGGAAATTACCCCCATTTCTTCTGATGATTTATTCATCGTTTTAAATCATCCTAATGCAAAGTTTGATTATCCGGTACACTATCACTCTGACTATGAAATCAATCTTGTGATGAATACGTACGGAGAAAGGATTGTAGGCGACTCTGTCGAAAATTTTGACAATCTGGATTTAGTAATGACCGGACCCAATCTTCCTCATGCCTGGAAAGGAGAGATTGTGGAAGGCAATCATGTGGTAACAATTCAGTTCTCGGACAAATTGCTCAATTTTCCAATATTGGAGAAACGACTATTCAGCCCAATTAAACAACTGTTACTTGACTCACAGAAAGGAATTAGCTTTTCTGAAAACACCATGCTGGCAATGAAAGAGAAGATTCTCCAGCTTACCCGAATGCAGGGCTTCCACACCGTTTTAGAATTTCTTTCTATCTTATATGATCTCTCCACTGCCGACAGACATATTTTAGTCAGCAATCTCTATGACACAAAAGACACGATACGTACCTCAAAAAGTAGACGCATTGCAAAAGTCTGCGACTATATAGAGAAGAATTTTGAAGAACCTATCAAACTGGGAGACGTAGCTGCTTTGGTAAATATGTCGGAATCTGCTTTCAGTCATTTTTTCAGAAAGAAAACAAACTGCACCTTTATTGATTATATCAACAACCTCCGTGTAGCCCGTGCCTGTCAGATGCTGACTGAAACATCACACACGGTAGCAGAAATCTGCTACTCGTGCGGATTCAATAATTTATCAAACTTTATCCGGATATTCAAAAAGAAGAAAGGAAACACACCTAGTGAATACCGTACGATTCTGCAACAGATGTTGATTAAGTATTAAGCGCCTTTAATACCCATCGACCAACGATTTGATTTTCAGCTGTCGGGAGAAGTCAGTATGTGAGACTCTGGTACGTACTTTCACTATTTTATCTTTTCCCGGCATCATATCAAAATAATTATCTTCAAAGAAATTATCAATTCCATCAAGAGACAAGTATACAGCTCTTGCAAAACGGTCTGCTTTTAAAGTCAATTCATATCCGTCAGGCAGTGACTTTAACTGATACGATATATTCACTTTCGGATATAACATCTCTTTTTGCTTTACCAAGAAGTAATTATTCGTATAAACCTCTCCTTTGAAATCGGTAAGGGTCGCAGAAATCACTATCTGATTTTCCGGCTGTGATTTTATGAATGAATCCAACTTATAAGACACAACAACCTTACTTTCATTGGCAGGAATAGTCACTGATTTTCTGGTCGAATTAACAAGAGTTCCTCCCATGTCACAGACTTCCAGTTCAAGTGTAGCCGCAGTTTTCCCTAATCTATCAGATACTATATATACATCAAGCCTGCCATTATTGACTATGAGAGATACAAGCACGTCCCGAAAAGCTGTTCTGGCAAAATAATGCTGTGCTTTCCAACGTCCATAGTAATCACGGCTCGACCACGAAGCAACCGGCCAACAATCGTTATGTTGCCAGAACAATGTTCCCATACAGTAAGGCATATCCCTGCGATGTGCTTCAATAGCTGTTTTAATAGCATCCCCCTGCAATACAAGGTTCATATACAGAAATGATTCGAAATCTTTAGGTTTACGATATTCATTCAGCAAATAGTCTTCAATCAGTTTATTCGCGAACTCACCTCCTCGTTGATGAGACATCATTACCTCGGAAGTTATTTCCCAGTCTTCAGGGTGTGGAGCGTACATTTTGACTGACTCAAATTCGGGAAAAGATTGAAAACCATATTCACTGAAGAAACGACTACGCACCTTATTATATTCGGAGATCGGCTTTTTTGCATGCCATACAGCCCAATAATGTGTATCTCCTTTATTATTCTCGGAAACTCCATCATAACGGCTGAAGGGCGATGAAGGCCAATAAAATGTTTCAGGGCTGTTTTCAGTCACCACATTCGGTAGCATTTTATGAAACAGGTCTTCGTACTGCTTCCAGATAATTCGGGCATACTCCGGATCCTGCTTCGCATAGTTTTCTTTCCAATTCCAACCAAACCAAGCTTCCAGACATTCATTATTTCCACACCATAAAGCAAGAGAAGGATGATTGCGCAAACGACGGACATTATCAATTGCTTCCTGACGAATATTTTCCAACAATTCACCTTCGGAGGGATATACGCTGCAAGCAAACATAAAATCCTGCCACACAAGAATACCATATTTATCACATAATTCGTAGAAATAATCATCTTCATAAGTCCCTCCACCCCACACACGCAAAGTGTTCATATTAGCATTGACAGCATCCAAGATCGTTTTCTCATACAGTTCCTTCGTCACACGAGGCAGAAAATTATCACAAGGGATATAATTAGCCCCTTTGGAGAATACAGGTATTCCATTAAGCTGAAAATAGAATGATCTTCCCTCTTTATCCTCCTTACGTATAACTTTTAATGAACGTATCCCCGTAGAAGTTATAAGACAGTCCGAATCCTGTCCGTTTGCTTTTACTTCAGTCCTGAATTCATATAGATTGGCTTTTCCAAGTCCATTGCTCCACCACAAATTCGGATTCTTTATAAAGAAGTTTACAGCAATCTTATTCAATCCTTTTGTCAGGCAAGTAGTAGTAGCACCATAAATCTTTCCAGTTTCATTATCCCTGACTGTAACTTCAGCCTTCTCAATATCTTTATCGGCTAGTATTTCTACAATATTACTAATGTCGGCTTGTTTATAAGAAACCTCTTTTTGCCGGATAAACACATTTTCTATCCGAAAATCATCCCATGCTTCTAATAAAACAGGCCTCCAGATGCCAGAAGTTACCAAGCGAGGTCCCCAGTCCCAACCATAATGATAACCTGCCTTACGGGCAAAAACACTAACCTTTTTATTAAATATTCCTCCATTCTCCGACTGGTCGTTGATTGCCTCATAGTGAAAAGGCAGTGCATCCCATTTAGGCATATCCCGTTTAATAGGAGAATGGAAGTATATCCTCAATTTATTATCCTTTGCTTTCAGTTTATCTTTTACAGGAAGTTTCCATTCACGAAACATATTGTCTGCTTCCAATATCTTTTCTCCATTCAAATAGACGTCCGCATAAGTATCAAGTCCCTTCAAATAAAGCCGTATATTGTTTTTATTCATCAATTCGGATTCTACATCGAAGGTTGTTTCATAAATCCAATCCTCCTTATCAACCCACTGTACACCTCTTTCATTTAAGCGATAAAAAGGATCTTCAATGATTTTATTATCAATCAAGTCAGTGTGTACTACCCCCGGAACTGTAGCAGGATACCAGTTTGAAAGACGAGCTTGTTTAAACCTCCATCCCGAATGGAGTTCTTTCTGAAGTGTATTGGCGGATATATTACCATTCAGAGTGGAAAATGTAGTGACTATAGCTAGTGCAACCATCTTTAAATAAATTATTCTTGTTGATTTTCTCATAACAACTTTATTGTGTATTAGATTTCCATTTAAAATAACGTTGCAAACATAGGCAATTGCCAATCAATATTTTAATACTATATTACTTAATCATTGTACTTTCTTGAAAAGGTTAATATGAATTTATTTGATTTAAATAGACAACTGCTTATCGACTTGATAATATATACCTTTCAATGTTCTATTTTTAATATTCTACAAGGAAATAGCTAATTAGAAAATAATGAACCAGAAAATAAACTGCATAAATAAATGCATGAGCATACAGAAAGATGCCTAATATTGCATAAAAGCAAACAGAATATGCATCTTTCTCTATTCAGAAACCGTTCATTGCTTTAAAACCAATGAAGTGTTCCTCGGTGTGCATCGACTTGTTCTTCACCGAGGAAGCTATCGCTCCTCGGTGAAGAAGATAAAAATGGACTATTAAGAAGCATTTTTTCTCTAGTTTACCATAATATATCGGAAAGGAAAAAACAATAAAATGATTAGTTATTCGGGCATCTACTCGCCAAATAACAAAAATAATCAAAAATCTACCGCAGCTCGATTGGTATATTTTCGAAACAGCAGAAATAAAAAATCGTGTAATTACAAATGCTGGACATTTTCCGGCTTTTCTTTACCAAACTGCAATTCACGTACTTCTCCAATGATTAAATATTCCTTTTTTAAGAATCATCATTTTTTAAGAAGGCTACTGATTTCTTCAGAAGGCTCCTTCAACTTTTATCCTTCAATAGTTCTTTTGTCTTATCCGCCAGTGCGAATCAACACATTACCCATATAAAACGAAAGAAAAACGCTGGATATTAGCTTGCCAACAGCTCCCTGTTTATTTAAAAGTAATCATCAACTGTTCATCACCCCCCTTATCAGGTATTCGCACACTACATACACCGGTTTCTTTATCCCAACTCCATAATATAGATTCCGTATCATTCTCTAAATTTTCTTCCAAGCGTTCCGGTTTTACCTTTTTTATCTTCTTTCCTTTAACAGTTACCTCTTTCGGAGCTTTCGCAGAATAAATACGGAATAATAGATTTCTCGGACCAGGGACAGTGTAACCTTTTCCTTCACGGGCAGAGACAGTCAATTCATATCCATTCGCCAAAGTATTACAAACAATCGGCGTTTTGACAAATTCATCACGCTGATATCCTAAGTCTTCCCCTTCATCCTCGTAGAGAGTAAAAATAGCCTGTGCACCTTCCTGTGCAGGAAAGACTTCAAAAGTAAGTGGATATACCGGTTTCTCATAAGTGTAGTTCATCACCGGCATGGTGGGGATGATAGAACCTTGCTTCACAAACATAGGAACAGAAGACAAGGGAGCATCAACCGTAGTCCACTGCTCTCCGGTGTAGACTGTCTGCTTGTTGTTGTAGTCTATCCATGTACCTTCGGGAAGATACACGTTCTTTGTGCGGGCACCTTTCTTCACCACAGGGGCTACCAGTAATTCACGACCGAACATAAATTGAGCATCCGTAGAAAAAGTTTCCATATCCATTGGATATTCGAGAAACAGAGGGCGCATGATAGGCAATCCTGCATCATAAGCTTCACGGGCATAAGTATAGATATAGGGTAATAAACGATATTTCAACTCGATAGCCGCCTTTGCGTTCTTTTCTGCTTCGGGACCGAAAAGCCACGGTTCCACCGGATTATCTCCCTCATGGTGAATACGGCTCAAAGGATTGAATGCCCCGAACTGTATCCAACGGGTATAGAGTTCCGCCATAGCCGGATAATCCTCAATATCTCCACAGTAACCGGTAATATCACAGGAAGAAAACGGTATCAATCCTAATCCGGCGGAAAGCATTACAGGAATCTGATTGGCTAACTGTCCCCAACCTTGCAGTACATCGTCTCCGTTTCCGCTATCACCCGTCCAGCCGAACGTATAACGTTGCAGCCCTGCATAAGCAGCACGAGTCATTTGGAACACACGACGGTCCGGATTCCTCTTTTCAAATTGTTCTTTCACCACTTTATCCCAAGTCAATCCATAGACATTATGGATTTCATCGTGCATACCCAGATGGTGTTTCATGACGAGACGTTCCGTCTGCTCTTCGTTACTCCAGGCAGGTTCGCCCATGTCCGTCCAGAAGCCGGAGATACCATCGTCAATCGGTTTCTGCTGATAGGTTCCCCACCAGTCGGCTACGGCAGGCAGGGTGAAATCCACTACTCCACAGTTACCACCCCAAGGCCAGGGCATATCGTAGCTTTTACCGTTCGTACTGTCCTTTACAAAATATCCCAAACGATCTGCTTCTTCCCATTGCTTTTTGTTGGCTTGTGCAATTACCGGATCTTGAGATACAACTACCTTAAAACCCATCCCTTTCAAATCCGAAAGCATCTTCTTCGGGTTCTCATAGTTTCCCTTGCGCCACTCGAAATCCTGCAAGTATTCCGTCCAGCCGATGTCCTGATAGATAATATCACAGGGGATTCCACGTTTCCGGTAACCCTCGGCTATTTCGCGGCTTAGTTTTTCGCTTGTCAGCAGACCACGGCATTGAGCAAAACCCAGCGCCCATTTCGGCGGCATGATAGGTTTGCCCGTCAGCCCGACGTATTGGCTGATAATCTCCTTATAGTCCTTGCCGAAGATAAAATAGTAGATCATTTCACCGTTCGGAGCTTCAAAGCTGTAATAGTCACGACTTTCCGTACCGAACTTAAATTCCGTTTTGTACGTATTATCAAGAAAAATACCATACCGATAGCTGCTCATAAAGAAAGGAATACTCTTGTAGAGCGGATCTTCCACTATACTGTAACAGGGCTTGTCACTATTCCACATCTTATAAGATTCGCCACGACGGTCCATTTTTCCTGTCTTTTCTCCCAGTCCGAAGAAATGCTCGTCACGACGGAGCACTTTATATTCCGTCTTCTTTGTTCCTTCACTCACATGCCCCTTGTCGGCATAATCACTAAACAGGAGTTTCTGATACTTATCAAATATCTGAAGACTCAACGGAGATTTATTTACCCGAATACGCAATTTCGGAGTAAAGATCTCATAACAGGCTGCCTGTTCGTCTACATGGACGGTTCCTACATCTTCCAACTCTTCATTAATCACTGCGAAAGAAGCATTCTTTCGTTGCAGTTGTCCATCGGGCGAAAACCAAACTTTGACTACCGAAGGACTACAAAGCTGTAACTGCAACGCAGCACTGTCCGTCAGGTGAAAAGTCACCTGACGGCCTTGTTGTGTAAAAGAAGTGCATGTGCGCGCTGCACTTTCCGCCCACACCAATGTCGGGAATACCAAACACAACGCCCATACCCAGAATTTATATCTCATCTTCATACTTATCATTTTAGTTATTCTATCTACAGCCGCTTCATGCATTATTGCTCATATAGTAAATTAAGGCACGGATTACACGGATTAACGCTGTTGTTTTACATACTCCATCATTCTAAAAACCGTGAAATCCGTGTAATCCGTGCCTAATAATATAAGATTAGTTTGCTAGAAGACTTACAATCATTTTTATTCAGCCACAACCATTGTCCAGTATTTCAGAGACGGCAATGTGAAAGAAACAACTCCGTTCTCCTGCGTAAAAGCCAGTTCCTGCAAAGCGCCTCCATGTATATCCGGAGAGGCTACCCATAACTTATTCACTTTGGCCGGCAGATTCATTTGTAAAGCAGCTTTCGTAATCAAGGTCGGTTCCGGCATCGTGCCGTCCACATCTCTCCAGCTAAGGCTGTTTGCCTGCGAGAAGTTAAGAAGATGTATCACCTGCTTGTTGCCTACCTGCTTGGTATAAGTAGTGACCGAACCTTGTTGGGGAGGCCATACATTCAGACTCATTTCCCCGTTGATACAATTCATGGTGATACTATTCTCCGTACCTCCGTCACGAAGCAGATTCTGATAAGAAGTCAGGAAGTCATAATAATGAACCATCGCTGTTTTCAGCTCTTCGCTCATTGTCAGATTCTCATTCGGGAAGTACTCTTTGCACAACATGTGATCGCCTCCCAATTCCAGATGCGAACCGCCCAAAGCAAACATAACAGCATCCGTCAGCAGAATACCCGGCGTATTAAATTCCCCCCGGTTATCCGCCTTGTTATAATTCATATAAGCTGCAAAAACCGTATTCAACTGATAATCGCCATATACTCCATTTTCATAAAGAATAGCTTTCAGATCGGTAAAATCAGCCTCATCCGCCCATACTTCATTATAGAAGAAATCCACTTTATCCGTCTCCCCTATCTGACGGGCACCGTAACGGCTCACCGCATTCATCACCAAACTCTTGTCCGGATGCACCTGCTTCATTACATCTATAAAAGAGGCATATCCCTCACGCAAGTTAACAGGAATACCACTATAATTATAAAGCGTGCTACGTCGTCCCAACTGGTCTATCTGATAACCGTCGAAAGCAAAGTTTGCATATACATCGTCATTCCTTTCGCCCAGATATTTCTGCCATTCCTTGTTAGAAGGGTCTACCAGATAGATATTACTTTTCCATCCGCCCGGCAAGTCATGGCTATCCTTAGTAGTGTGAGAAGCATCCTTAAACAGATACCATTCCTCCTTCACTCCATCCGCAGCAGCATCCTTCAACGCTCCGAAACAAAGATTATAAAACATAGACTTCATACCGAAACGATGCTGCGCTTCAATGTAATTCTTCACCGAACTTGTATAAACCTCCCGGTTAGCGATATCCATATATACCTCATCCAACTGTGCACGTGTACCGCCCAACGGCCAGTGATGTTTATTATGCCAATCCTGAAACTGCACCCAGTTGATATGATGACGGTTCAGATACTCCATCTCTTCCTGTGTCTTTTCGGCTGTCTTCTCCTGACTGAAATCAGCGACAAAACCATAACGCGGGAAACGTGCCGGATCACTGGATACATCTACCGCAATCGTACCGACTATTACATCCGTTCCGTTCTCCTGACGATAAAGCTCTGCCATGTACCCTTTAAAATCAGTGGTAGGCGGTTGCCATGTCCAGCTCGTACCATTTACCGATTCTTCTCCCACCGTTTCACCCGAAAGGCGATAACGTACTTTAGTTCCGGCAGGCAGAGCGTCATCCACTGTAAACACCACTTTCTCTCCCGGTTTGTAGAAAGCCTTGTCTGTCGACAGGTCTACACTCAAATCCGATGTTACCGGAGTCACTTCGGTGACACCGCCCGAAGCTCCTCCATTCTGTTGGTTCGACTCATTATCATCACTGCAAGCCATACACAGGAAAGCAGCTACCAGATATATTATTTTTTTCATCTTGAATTCTTGTTTTATTGTTTCACAATCGAGATCGTCTCTTTCAACTGGTCAATCGTAATCTGATAAGAACCGGCCTCCTGAATATTCCACTTATAGTCCAGACCACCCAAATCTGCATCCGGATACATACTGCTCAACTCTGCATCCGATTTAGTGACAAACAAAGCTGTTTCCACTTCACCCGTCGGAGTTTTATCGTTCTTATCCGCCATAAACCAGTCTCCGTTCCAGTCAGACTGCTTATCGCAGGAAATCTTCATCTCACCGGCTTTCAGTGTACCGCTCCATGTGAAGATATAAGGACTGTCGACACTCTTAGTCATCGGCGTAGCATTGTCCAAACTCCATCCGTTCGGAGTCGCCTCACCCACCAGATACAATCCTGCGTAAGGAGTGAACGGACGCATCAGCATCTTTTCTTTTCCTTTGCCTGTATAGAAGCATACTTTATAAGGTTTGCCACATTCAGCCTCTTTCATTTGCCATTTATTATCGTCGCCTCCAAGCACTACTGACGTCGAAGTGTACGGAGCATTTGCTACGGCAGGATGGAAGAAAGCATCCGACTGGCCGAAGTCCGCCACAGAGCTAAACTTAAATTCTCCGTCTGCTTCCCAAGGAATCACAGCTCCATAATGGAACAAATCCATCTGAACAGCATCTTTAGACAGTGCCTCAAATCCCCAGCCACCATTTCCGGTGAACGAACCGACAATGAAGAACTCGTCAAATCTCCAACCGATATCTTCCGTTTCAGTCAGTGTCAACGTCAGATTGAGCAGATCTACTTTTACAATATAGGTTGCCCCTTCATCGATTACAAACGGCTCATCCGGCTGGTCACCCGATGTACGGTAAGTCAGCTGGAGTGCTTCCCCGGCAGTGGCGTCACGGTTGTACGACGGCAAGAATTGTCCCAATGTCGTTATAAATTTCAATGATCCGGCGTTCAGTTTTCCTGTCCATGTAAACTGTCCGTTATCCGTACGCTCCATCGCTGTCGCATTGTCGGCAGCCCATCCATTCGGAGCAGCCTCACCGATCAGGTAAAGCGTAGTAGTAACCGGCTGGTATGTAGTCACTGTAAAAGCAGTCGTCGCACTTTGTTTCTGCTCTTCCATTCCGGCAACAACCGCTGTGATACGTGCCTCCAACTCCGCTTTCACAGCATAACCGATACCGAACTGTGTATTCAGGAATTGGTTGAGTTCTTCCACTTTCTTAGTCCATTGATACGTTCCCGTACCTAAATCCAACGAATAAGCATTTGCAAAGTCCGTTCCGGCTTTTGCCAGCTCCAGCGTATAAGAGATACGGTTACCACTTCCATAATTCGTTCCGGTAGTCCATGAGAGAGCGAGTGCTTCCTGACTATGGTTCTTTTCGTTCAACACCAAGTCCTGCTGATTCACCGAAAGAGTGAGGGTATCATGTCCTTTATTTGTCTCCATATAATCTTCGGCACAGGCAACCATCGTTCCGCCGATGAAAAGAGAGCATAACAACTGATATATATATTTCTTCATGATATTATTTATCTAAATGAATGATTATAAAACAGATTAATAACCGGGATTTTGAGTCATCAGATGATTGGAGTCCATCTCTGTCTGCGGAATAGGCAACAGGAGACGTTCCTTGGTCACATTATTCTTGCCGATGGATTTCAGGAATGTCAATGCATAATTTCCATTATCCACACGGATCATATCAAACCAGCGGTGTCCTTCAAAGGCAAGTTCCATCCGGCGCTCATGAATAATCTTCTCCCTCATTTCAGTCTGCGTCAGAGTAGTCGGCACATCTGCCAGTCCGGCACGTTTACGGACGATATTCAATGGTTCGGCAGCCTGGTCGGGATGTCCCTGCTCGTTCAATGCTTCCGCTTTCTTCAATAGAACATCTGCATAGCGATATACTACGAAGTTGTTGGGATTGGTATTATACTCCGGAGAAACAGTCTTCGACACAAGGAACTTGCGCACATTATAACCTGTATTCGACCAGGAACGTCTGTATTCCATACCGTCAAAAGCAGGACAACCTTGATACAAGACAGTTACGTCTTTCCGCAAATCACCGTCCTCATATTGCTTGAAAAATTCTTCCGTAGGCAGGTTCCATCCATAAGCACCGGCCACCAGACTTGAGTTACGAGGTCCCATAAAAGTCGACAGCCAGGATGATTGGTTATCACCGCCCCAGAAATCATATTCCGTACTACCGGAATATTGTACTTCGAAGAGAGATTCTGCACCATTATTGATCGTAGCATTAAAGTTATCGGCATAATTGCATTGAGTCAGATCATATCCCATTGCAGCAATGTTGTCACACAGAGTTACTACTTCATTATAGTATTCGCGATGATTGGGCGCCAGTGTCAGATAAATATCCGCCAGCATAGCCATTGCAGCTTCTTTGCAGGCACGTCCTCTATCGCTGTCTCCATAACTGCTTTTCGGAGGAAGCATGTTTACCGCATTTTTGCAGTCAGAAAGAATCCGGGCATATACCTCATCTACCGTATTACGGGCAATATCCGTAGATTCTCCCGGTTCAAACGGCGTTAAGCGCAAAGGCACACCTCCATACAGACGAACCAGAATATAGTAGTAATGTGCACGCAGGAAATAAGCCTCACCCATGCAACGAGTCTTTACCTCATCGGAGATAGCTGCCGAAGGCAGATTGGAAAGCACAATGTTACAACGTCCGATACCTACCCACGGAGAACGCCATACGTACAAAGCAAAGCCATTATCACTCTGGGCTATGAAATTGGAAGCCTGCACAGTTTCCAGTCCGTCGGTTCCCCCTCCGGCGCCTACCTCACTGTTACCTGCGATAATATCGAGGCTCCAGATACGCTGATTATACATATTGGATGACTGAAGAGTCTTGTAGCAGGCAGTAGTCAGTGCCACGGCAATCTCGTTCGTTACTTCCGATTCGGGATCGACGCCATATTTAGGATATTTATCTAAGAAATCGTTGCATGAGGTCAATGCCAATATGGCAAACATCATTACCAAAGTTGTTATCTTTTTCATATTCTTCCTCCTGATTTAAAAGTTAAAGTTCAAACCCATGCTGAACGTACGTGAGATAGGGTAGCGGCTACTGTCGATACCATTAACGTCAACCTCCGGGTCAAAGCCGGAATATCCGGTGATAGTCGCCACATTCTCGCAAGAGAAAGAGATGCGGGCATTTTCCAGTTGAATCTTTTGCATCCACTTTTTAGGCAGTGTATACGAAAGCGTAATGTTTTTCAGACGGAGGTAGGAACCGTTTTCCACAAATCGGTCGGATACACGGCAGTTCTGATTCGGGTCTCCCCAGATAGCACGCGGCATGGAGTTGCTTGTTCCTTCTCCCGTCCAGCGGTTCAGTACGGCTGTGGTCTGGTTGTAAGCGGCTGCCATTCCTTCGTTGTCTACATTGTTGGCATTATAAATCTTGTTTCCCGATACGCCTTGCAGGAACACGGAAAGTTCCCATCCCTTATAAGAGAAATTATTGCTTAGAGAGAAGAACCAGTTCGGGTTCGGGTTGCCGATAACGGTACGGTCTTCATCGTTAATAACTCCATCGTTATTCAAGTCCCGGAAACGGATATCACCCGGAGCAGCGCCCGGTTGGGTAGCATGGCGGTTCACTTCATCCCAGTTCTGGAAAAGTCCGTCGGTTACGTATCCGTAGAATACGTTAATCGGATAACCGGCTCTAAGCATAGTCACGTATGAGTTCCCCATCTGGTTGATAAACATCGGAGTTTCGCTGTTCAAGTCCTGAATTTCGTTCTTGTTATAAGTGGCTGTTAAGGCAGACTCCCAAGAGAAAAGCCCTTTCAAATTAATAGTACGCAAGGTCATTTCCACCCCTTTGTTGCGCATCTTGCCGGCATTGGTGAAAGTTTCGGTAGTATCTTCAAAACCGGAAGTGATAGGAATGGAAGCCTTCACCAACATATCTGCTGTCTTCTTGATATAAGCGTCCAGCGAAAGGTTGACGCGTGAATTGAACAGGCTCATGTCTACACCAAAGTTGGTCTGGCGCACTTCTTCCCAATGAATATTCGGATTGGAGAGAGTAGTAGATACCAGAGCGGTGGAGTTGTTGTTGCCGAAAGGATAGACTCCTGTGTTATAGGAAGCAACAAAACCATAGTTACCGATTTCCTGATTACCGGTCACACCGTATCCGATACGCAGTTTGAGGTCATTCACCGGGAAGTTGTCTTTCGGAAACCAGTTCTCCTGGGAGATACGCCATGCCAGCGAAACGGAAGGGAATGTTCCCCAACGGTTGTTTTTACCAAAACGGGAAGAGCCGTCACGACGCACAGTAGCTGTAAGCAGGTATTTATCTTCGTAAGAATAGTTGAGACGTGCCATCAGAGAGAGCAGTGCCCAGTCACTCTGGCTACCGCCAAGACTGTACATCTTCTCGCCGTTGTCCATTTCGTGGATATTATCAAACATGAAGATATTCTTTTGAGCATTCAGGTAATCGTAGTTATTCCACTGGGCGGAAGAACCTGCCATCACCCCTACCCGATGTTTCTGCGCAAAAGTGTGGTCGAATACAAAATAATTATCCCACAAATAGGTAAATGCTTTGTTATCGCTCTTATAGCGGGAAGATTCTTCTACCGGATTCGGTTTCCAGTTGTAAGCCGGAGTAAAGTTGTCGACAAACCAGAATTTGGCGTCATAACCGAATGTACTTTTCAACTTCAGCCATTTGGTAAAGGTGATCTCTCCGGTGATATTTGCCAGGAAGTTATATCCTTTTGTTTCATTGGTCATCATGTGCAGTGTACCGATCGGGTTACGGATGCTTCCGTACCATTGCGCCTCCTGTCCGGGACCGCTCCAACTGCCGTCCTCATTCTTCACCGGTTGGGTGGGGAGTGCTTTCATTGCATCACCGATGCTATAAGTTCCTCCTTCTTTCACGTCCGTACTGAATGTCAGGTTGGTAGTGAATTTCAGCCATTTATTAACTTGGGCATCGCTATTTGCCTGAAAGTTGAAACGACGGTAATTAACGCTTTCCACAATACCGGACTGGTCAAGGAAACCACCGGACACATAGTAATGTGCTTTTTCCGTACCACCGGAATAGCTAACCGAATAGCTTTGCTTCACTCCCGTGCGCAGCATTTCATCCAGCCAGTTCGTTCCTGTTCCCAATAAAGAAGGGTCTGCCCAATAAGGGTTTGTATTATCATCATTATTAGACAGCATATCATTGCTCAAAGCGGCATATTGCGCAGCATTCAGCATATCGGGCACTTTAGTGGCATTCTGAATCGCCCAATTAGCGTTTACCGTCACCTTTCCGGCACCCTCGGCACCCCGTTTGCTGGTAATCATCACCACACCGTTCGCACCACGCGAACCATAAATAGCTGTTGCCGAAGCATCTTTCAATACGTCCACCCGCTCTACATCGGCCATATTCAAGGAAGACAATCCCAAGTCGGTAGGTATTCCGTCAATGACAATCAGCGGGTTACTATTGTTGATTGTTCCCAAGCCACGGATTTTAATGGTGACATTATCACCCGGCTTACCGGCATCGATAATCTGCACACCGGACACCTTTCCCTGCATTGCCTGACCGATATTGGCCACCGGAGAGTCTTTAATGTCCTTCACTCCGACAGAAGATACCGCTCCGGTCAGATCGCTCTTTTTCATCGTTCCGTAACCCACTACTACAACTTCGTCCAATACTTCCGTATCTTCCTGCAAGGTTACTTTCAAAGCGTTTTTCCCGTTCACCGGAACTGTCTGCATTTTATAGCCGACAAAAGAGATAGTCAGCGTGCTGTTAGTCGGAACGCTTAATGAGAAATTACCGTCTACATCGGTAATTGTACCATTCGTTGTACCTTTTTCTACCACACTGGCACCGATCACCGGTTCGCCCGTGGCATCTACGACATGTCCTTTTATTGAAATCTGTTGTGCGAATGCACTAAGAGATAGGAACAAGCCCCACATTATTAATAAGAGGCGGCGTTCAAAGCCTTTCGACTTCATACTCTGTTTCATGTACATTAATTTAAAGTTAATATTAGGGTTACTTTTGTTTTACTCTCTGTGTCATTGCTGGAATGACCGTGAAACAAAAGTATCCACATTTCATACTGCTTCTTAAAGCAGATAGCAAAAATATAGTGATTTATACAGTATCCCACAGTATAAACCACTAAATATAAGAATGTTACAAAATAGAAGTCGGGCTAAAAAAGTAGTGGTTTTCTTATTCTTCCACCTTCCCTATTTGCATTACTTTAGCCTCAAATTCATCTCTTTCTCCCACAGCTTTGTTACGGACACGAGTCCGGTAATTATAAATGGTAGTGACGGAGTAACGAAGGAATTGCGCTATCTTAGTACTGTCCGTAATTCCAAGGCGGATGAGAGCGAAGATACGAAGTTCGGTATTCAGCAGTTCTCCCGGTTTGGGTTGCATCGGTTCGGTAAGCAGGGCATTAAAATCCTCCACAAAACTGGGGAAGAGTTGCAGGAAAGTCACATCGAAGTTCGCATAAAACTCTTTCAGTTCTTCATCAAGAAATTGCGAAGATTTAATAGCCTTATATAGTTCTTCCACCCTTCCGGCAGCAGCAATCTTATTCAGGGAACGGCGGTATAAATCCATCTTGTCGAGATAAGTGGAGCATTGGTCCATATATCTCCCGATATATTCCTCCTTGATATAGTTGGCTTCCGAAAGCGTATGATTCATTTCTTTCAGTTGCGAATTGGAATCGTGAAGTTCTTCGTTCAGTTCTTGCAGGAGCGTATTAGTGTCGATCACTTCGCGACGTGCGGCAGCAACCTTTTTCATCTGCTTGTAAACGAAGAAAATGGCGACTAACAAAAATACGGAAAGCAAACTGATACAAATCAATGAGACTTTCATCTCCTGCTGCTGACGTTTGGTTTTTAATTGATAGGCCTGGTCGATGATAGGAAAAACCTGTGAGATTTCCAGGGTACGAAGACGGGCATTGCAAAGGGTGGCATCCTCCAGGGAACATTTCAGATAGTTGTAGGCACGGTCGATGTCTCCTTCTTCATAAACAAGAGAAGCGAGTTTGCGCAAAGACACATATTCTTTTACCGCTGATTTCAAATCGGCAATGGCCGAAAGAGCCAGGTAATGTTTTTGCCCCTGCTTATCTCCTTTCAACCGATAGCCTTCGGAAATGGTATAAGTAATCATTGCCTGTGCATGATCATCTAAAGACGGTTTACTGTAATATTCCATCAGCATATCAATCGCTTCATCGTATCGGGCATGAACGATGCACTTATCTGCCATCACCAATGCGTGCCCCAGAGAGTCGGAAGCATTGATCTGTAACAGGGAATCCCGGTATAAATCCGTCATCCGGTAATATTCTTTCTTGGCTTTCTCCGTAACGGCATAATCACCCATCAATCCATAAATAGTGCGGTACAGATGATAATAATAGCCATATAGATAGTCGGGCAGTGTTTTCTTATCAATTTTCCCCAATAACTCAAGGGCTTCTTTATACATTCCGGTAGTTCCCATCACTTCCGCCATATTCATGGCAGAATCATCCAAGTAGTCCAGTTTATTTAAACGATGTGCCAGTTCCTCTTTCCGTTGGGCATAGACAAAAGACGAATCCAGATTATAAGCCCGGTATTCATCGAAAAGACGTCCGCAAAAACCATATCGCTGCTCATCGGAAGCAGCCTCAACCAACAATTTCTTCAAGTCAGCAATTCGTGCCTCCTTTTCCGCTCCATAAGTCTGGCGGTTTTTAATGATACCATCAATCTCACGAAGCAACGCATCGGTACTCTTATTATCTTTTGCATAAAGCAGACCAGAAAGGACGATTGTCACAAAAATCAGAATAACTTTTTTCATAGTGCCGTATGTATTATATCTGCAAAGATAAAAGTCTTTCAGAAACTTCCGGCTTTCAGGAGAAGATTATTGCAGGTAGAAAAAACAATCTTTTTTAAAGAGAGGGCAAAACAGATTTATTATAAACACAATAATTGTATTTATAATAATCAATATGCAGTCATTGTTAATTCTTTTATTCCGGTCACTCCTTACTAGAGAAAGTATTGAAAATTTTTATTCTCTATTATTCACTTCTTCCATGCCCTTGTTTTCCCCAAAGTATCTTTTTGTGTGATATAAATAGCATCTCGTATCCTCACTAAGATTAAACTCTATTATATCCTGGAGTGCTTCGCAATTATCTTAGGCATATAGGCAGTCTTATCCTCTATTCATTGCCTAAAAAAAATACCTGCATTCCATTGTAAGGGTAGCCATTCCCATATCAATGCGTGTGGCATATGTACTTTGCCATGTCCGAAGATGTAACTTCAGACATGGCAAAGTACATACGAAAATCAATAAAATTACTATCTCGATTACATTACATATAAATTTATTCTTTTAGTTAGGTAGCGGCACTATTGGCCTGCGACCGTAATTTAACTTCAGACCTCTTTGATAAGCTTCGGGACCATGAAGGTTGTTGATATCCATTTCACCCAAGTTTACGAGGATCCCCCGTGCCATGAGACCGGCATCTTCGTTTTCAAGGCGTGGCAAGGTTTCCGCAGCTTCTTTTAGATCCGGCAGGAAAGGACGGATACAATCGCGCATGTTAGGATCTAATGACAGGCATTCCAGTGATGAATAAGCTATTTTTCTGTCTTTTTCCAAAACGGGAGTAATCAGGCGTGAAACACCTTCTTCGGCTTTGCCCAGATAGGCAACGGCATAGGCAGCCTCAGAAGCGATGTAAGGATTGTCATCTTGGAGGAGCGCCAATAAGGTTTCCGGACAAGTCCCAATTTGTTTTTCTCTAGCAAGTTTGGCATATCCCACTACTCCCCAGAACCGCATTTCCGGCAGAGAGCTTGCTATTGCTTTCTCCAATAAAGGAAGGGAAGCGGTAGTTGCCGTTCCAGCTGTCTCGACAAGGACATACAAGTCATCCAACGGATATTTCTCTTTCCGTACTTTATCATAAAGTATATGTCCGATACGTGAGGTAGGAAGGAAAAATCCCAAGTCACAGGTAGTGCGGATATGGTCAGACAGTGCTTGGCGCATTTTAGTGAGAATTGCTGCATATTCGGGCACATCGGACAAATCATGTAATTCACCCGCGTCTTTTTCAAGATCAAACAACATTTCTGCCGGATGGGCTTCAAAAGCCTGCCCCCAATCGGGGTTGGTATTGTGTCCTCCCAACACCAGCTTGTCCCAGGCTTTATTGGATGGCATCCCCCATTGGTAATAATTGCGTAAGGCAAACTGACGGTAGGGGATATAGCTGCGGATGTACTTGAATCGTCCGTCAGTAACGGCACGTACCGGCATGAAATGATGTAGCTGGTTGGCTGCCAACGCAAATTGCATTTCACGTTTTTCTTTATTTGCAAACTTGCCGTAAAGTGCTTTGCCCTGCATCTGTTTGGGTGGCTTTATCCCTGCAAGACTAAGTACAGTAGGTCCCAAATCCGTGAAGTTGACCAAACTGTACTCTTTGCCTGGAGCCTGATTCGCCAGATGTTGCCATTTGGGTGGAAAGTAGGCTATCAAAGGTACTCTTAGACCGCTTTCGTACAAATATCCTTTACCACGGGGTACGCAACCGCCATGATCACTGAAGAAGAAGATAATCGTATTTTCATCCAATCCTCTTTCTTTCAAATCTTTCAGGAAGAGGCCCAGCCAAATATCTACGTCTTGTACTGCTTCCAGATGACCGGCATAATCGGAACGTACTTCCGGCAAATCGGGAACATAGGAGGGCAATGAAAGTAATGTCGGGTAGATACCTTCCTGCGTGTAGTCTCTTCGTCCGTCGGTGTGGAAAGTACGAATGCGTCCCATATGTGAAGTTACCGTATTGAACACGGCGAAGAAAGGTTGATCTTTTCCCCGTTTTGAACTGTTGTAGGAAGCCTTGTTGTTGCACTCGTCCCAACATATTTTATTGTCGGTGGTGGAATTATAATGTGTCTTGCTGTTGTTCGTACAATAATATCCGGCTTCACGCAATTTCTGGGGAAAGAAGATGTCGGCGGGTGTATCATAGGGTACGGGATGGATATCCATTCCGTAGGTACTCGAGTAGCATCCGGTGATAAGTGAAGAACGGGCCGCCGAACTTTGGGGAGCTACAGACCATGCGTTCATGAACTGTATGCCGCGGGAAGCAAGACTATCCGCATTGGGGGTATGTACCCCTTTGTTGCCATAGCAACCGAATTCGTATGCACTGGTATCTTCAAAGGTGAGCCAAAGAATATTTGGCCTCTCGTTTTTTTTGTCTGCTGCCTCTGTAGGTGCGGAATACAATCCGTAGAAGGCGGTACACATTAATAAAGGTAAGTGTCTCATAAAATGTTAAGTATATTTGTTTCTTTCTGCTAAAATAGCCCGTTTGTGTCTAACGGAGATTTTCTTATGTTCAAAAGTGTGTTAATATTGTCTCGGCAAATAATTTTTCAACAAAATTAATATCGATTCAACAATATTGCAAGACGCTTAAACATCTATTCATATGATATTGGATAAAAAAAGATAAGAGACCGAGGATAAAATTTTAATTTTAAATATTGAAATCTAACGCAAAAGATATGAGAAACATGTTTTTTATAATGATACTATTTTATGTATCATTTTTGTCAGGACAAGCACGAAATGTGAATGGAAATTCTTTTGATAATTCACTACGCTGTGAAGCAGATAAGCTGTTGACGAAATGGATGGACACCTTTTTGACCTATCAGTGCATCCATCCTGATTCCGCACTTGACGGAGGCGTCTTGTGCCCTGCATGTGCCCGCATGCACGGGCGAATAGGAGATGCCGTACTTCCTTTAATGTATCTGGCGGAAAAGACTGGCAACCACAAATATCTGCTCGGAGCCAAGCGCCTAATGGCGTGGATGGAGAATGTGCACCGTCCAGATGGTTCATGGATGAATGATGTACATATTTCGGACTGGAACGGTACTACGGTATTTGCGTCTATTGCCCTCTACGAGGCCTTACATTATCATGGGCACTTACTGGATGACTCGACCCGTAACCATTGGAAGCAACAATTATTGAATGCCGGTGAGTTTATAATGGACAATCCTTTTATTTATAGCCGCAAGCGGAAAGGTATGCGGAATATGAACGTCAATTATTCAGCTTCTGCAACCTATGCCTTGTACGCTATCGGTGAACTGTGTAACCGCCCTGATTTCAAGATGGAAGCCCGAGAGATAGCTGCCGGACTGAAAAGCTATTTCACGGGAAATAATTGCTTCCTATATGGTGAAGGACCGAATATCAGTTCTGAAACTAGCAACGGCTGTCGTCCGGTCGATTTACTTTATAATATAGAAGAATCCCTGCCCAATATGGCATATTATGCAGTGATGGCGAATGATACGGAATTATTGTCACTCGTAGAACGTTCCATGAATACCCATCTGGAATTTATGTTGCCCGACGGTGCTTGGGATAACAGTTGGGGCACACGCAGTTTTAAGTGGACATACTGGGGTGGACGTACCAGTGACGGATTTATGGGAGGCTATTATCTGATGGCTGCCCGTCATCCGGAATATTTGGAGGCCATTCACCGCAATATCCGTTTGCTGGATGAGGCGACTCATGGCGGTCTTCTTTATGGAGGAATGCATTATCTCGCATCCGGTATTCCTCCCTGTATTCATCATACATTTGGACACGCCAAAGCATTAGCATCTTTCTTGGAACTGCCTCCTGTGAAGATAAATTCCTCGGGTAGCCTTCCCCGGGATGCTGTTTATGGCATGAAGTATTTTAAAGATATTCGTACTTGGCTTCTGTCCCAAGGAGCTTGGCGTGCCACATTTACCGGATATGATGCTGAATATAAGGTAAAAGGGACTCATCCTATGGGAGGTGCCCTCTCTTTGCTGTGGCATGCGCAAGCAGGGCCTGTTTTTGCTGCAACTATGAATCAATATAAACTGATTGAAGCTCCTAATATGCAGAGCAATACCCGTAAATATCTGATGGGAGGTACTCCCCGAGTTGAATTAATTCAAGATGGGGTTGCATATAGTAATCTGGATGATTTGGCCACGGACATCACTTGTTTTACCGGAAACAAAATCTGCCGGTTTGATGTACAGACTCATTTGGTTGATATTAATCAACAGTCTCCGAAACAAGGAGCAGTATCTGTAGTGATGGGTTATGCGTTCTCGGAACAAGGAGTCAGCATAAGTGTGGAGCATTGCAATGAATCGGCTTATCTTATGCTGCCGGTTATCGCATCGCCTGAAGAAAAGGTGGAAATAACTGCCCGTGAAGTTTGTATAAAGAAGAACAAAGGTGTATTGCATATCACCTGCGAATCTGGAAATATACAAGTGGCACCGACCGATGGAGATGGACGAATCTTCAATCCGGTTCCCGGATTTTCTTTTATACCTTTGCAAATAATACCGAAAGGCACTGATAAGAAAATACAGATAAATATCTATTTTTGCTAATATATTTCATCTATTTGCTTCATAATGGATTAGAACTATGAAAACACTGCAATTTTTGTTAGTACTTTTAGGAGGATTGTTTCCCTGTGTGCTGAATGCCGGTGTAACCGAAGATATTTATTTCTCCCATATTGGTCTGAAAGAGGGCTTGTCACACAGTACAGTTTTTGCTATTAATCAGGATAAAGAAGGAAATTTATGGTTTGCTACGTATGATGGTGTAAATAAATATGATGGTTATAATTTTACTGTATATCGTCATCAATATACAAATTCCAGTAGCATTGCCAGTGACATCTCCCACTGCATTGCAGTAGATGATTCAGACCGGATATGGGTTGGTACTCGTGAGGGATTATCTCTCTACAACCATCAAAAGAATGCTTTCTCCAATTATTATTATAAAAAGAATGGCTTGAATGTAGCTGTAACCAATATTGTATCAATTAAAAAAGACTGGTTGATATTGGGAACTGCCGAAGGTATCTTGCTTTTTGATGTAAAGAAGGAATGTTTCCTGAATGATACATTGTCTTCTTCCTTGCATAGATTGCAACCTACTGCCTTGGTACGCCAGGACGATTGCATTTATATAGGTGCCGAAGATGGCGCGTATATTTATACTCTATCAAGCGGTGTTCTGGAGAAGCTGGTGAATATACCTGCCGGTGTGAAAATACATGCTATATTGTGCCAGATGTTTAATAAAATATGGTTGGCAACAGAGGGAGATGGGCTTTATTTATATGACGTGAAATCAAAAGAATGGAAAAATTACCGTCATGCAGATGGTAAATCCGGATTAAACTCAAACTATGTGCGTTCTTTGGCATTGGACACGGAGAATCGTTTATGGGTGGGAACTTATGGAGGATTGAATATCTACAAGGAAGGTACAGATAACTTTTCGTCTATAAAAAGTTCGGAGATTCAGGAAGGAAGTTTGTCACAGAATTCAGTCCGAAGCATTTTCAGAGATTCGCAAGGCGGTATGTGGTTGGGTACATACTGGGGAGGATTGAATTACTATCATCCTTTGTGTAACCGCTTTCAACGTATCAAGCATGTTCCGTTCTTAAATTCACTTAGTGATAATGTAGTCAGTTGTATTGTTGAGGATAATATGCATAACTTGTGGATCGGTACGAGTAATGGCGGGTTGAATTTCTATGATAATATTTCGCAACAATATAAGAATTATTTATTTAATTTGGGTAATGTGAGTGCACCTTTTAAAGATATTAAAACAGTATATGTGGATGAGGCGCAAGATAAGGTCTATGTAGGAGCACATGCCGGAGGAATGATGGCCTTGCACCGGAAATCCGGTCATGTGGAATATTATAATAGCCAGAACAGCAATTTGCCGAGTAATAATATTTATTCTATAATCTCTGATGGACACGAGGGACTTTGGGTGGCATCATTGGAGTGTTTATTCCACTTTGATATGGTTAAACACAGCTTCACGATTGTTGATAAAGATAGGAACGGGCATAAATTGCAGCAAGATAACCGTTTGTTGTTTCGGGATTCCAAGAAACGTATATGGGCCGGAGGAAAAATGGGAGTCTCGGTTTTTAATCAGATAGGTACCTCCTTACTCATTAATACAGATTTTCAAATAGTTTCTATACTGAAGCAGGCATTTGTGAATTGTTTCTACGAATCTTCTTCCCAATATATATGGATTGGAACCCGCAACGGTTTATTTGCTTTGAAAGAGGGTGACAAGCAATTTTTGCAATATACAACAGCAAACGGTTTGCCGAGCAATGTTATTTACGGTATCCTGGAAGATGCCTACGGTCGTTTATGGATAAGTACGAATCAGGGATTGAGTTGCTTGAATCTGGAAAGTGGAAAATTCCGTAATTTTACGATTATGGACGGATTACAAGGTAATCAGTTTAATGCAGGAGCTTACTGCAGAAAAGACGATGGTTATATGCTGTTTGGAGGAGTCAACGGCATTACTTTATTCCGTCCTGAAACATTGATCGATAATCCTTATACCCCTAAACCCGTAATCAATAAATTATTTGTCTATAATAAGGAGGTACTGCCGGATGATGAAACCGGTATTTTGAAAAAGAACATTGCGTACGTTGACCATATAACTTTGTCGTCATCCCAGAATTCATTTTCCATTTCGTTTGTCGTCTCCAATTATATAGCAGGTAAGCATAATACTTTTGCTTATAAATTAGAAGGGTATAATGATGTATGGTATAAGCAAAATGATATCAGTCTTGTTTCTTACTCCAATTTACCGGCAGGAGACTATACTTTCTGCATAAAAGCGGCGAACAATGATGGAAAATGGAATGAGGATCCCACTATGCTTCACATCCGCATACTGCCGGTTTGGTATTGTACTTGGTGGGCACTTACTTTATTTATTCTGTCGTTTGCCTTGCTGGTATTCGGTAGTGTACGGTTCTTTTGGTTGCGCAAAAATATGCAAGCTGAAATACGCATGGAAAGACTCGATAAGGAAAAACGGGAAGAAATCAACCAAATGAAAATCCGTTTTTATGTAAATATCTCACATGAATTACGAACCCCGTTGACCTTGATTGTTGCGCCATTACAGGAATTACTCAACCATATCAACGGGCATTGGGAACATGAGCTATTGTCCTATGTCCAGCGGAACGCCAACCGTCTACTGCACTTGGTTAATCAATTGATGGATTTCAGACGTGCAGAATTAGGAATCTTTGAACTCAGAGCTGTGTACTCCAATGCTTCTAAACGGGTACTAAACTGCTTTATGAATTATGAAAGTCTGTCTAAAAGAAAAGATATAGACTATAATTTCTATACAGAACTACAAGTTGAAAATGTGCTTTTCGACGAAAACTATTTGGATCTGATTGCAAATAACTTGCTTTCGAATGCCTTTAAATACACCAAAGTCGGCGGAAGCATAACCGTGAAACTCTATAAGGAAGATAACAACCTTGTATTACAAGTAGCCGATACTGGTATTGGCATTCCGCTCGAGAAACAGGAGAAGATTTTTGAACGTTTCTATCAGGTGGAGAATGGTTGTGAAGGAAGCGGTATCGGACTTTCTTTAATTCAGCGCTTGGTTGAACTGCATCATGGGCGGATTGTTCTTCAGAGTGAAGTAGGCAAAGGGTCCATTTTTACAATTTATCTGCCGCAGGATAAATCTGTATATACCCGGGAGGAACTGTCTGGCAGAAGTGGGGACGCAGGAGATCAACGTGTATATTCCACCAATGCAAATGACATCTATATTAGTGATGATGAGAAGTTGGAAAAGGAAGAAAATACAGATGATGAAGGCGGTAAACGCGGCACCATCCTAGTGGTAGAAGATAATAGGGAGCTGAGACAATACATAGTAAACAGTCTGTCTGCTTTCTTCAATCTCTTGGAAGCGGAGAACGGACAAAAGGCATTGTATATATTGAAAGACCAGGAAGTCGATTTGATTATTACAGATGTCATGATGCCTGTAATGGACGGTGTGAAATTATGCAAGTTAGTGAAACAGAATTTACGTACCTGCCATATTCCGGTTTATATGTTATCAGCCAAAGTGGATGTCAAGTACCAGTTGGAAGGCTTGCAGGTAGGAGCTGACGATTATATCGCCAAACCATTCTCTATGGAAGTGTTGAAGGTTAAGATACTGAATATGCTACGCACACGTTACCGCATTTTCGAGCGGTATTCCAAGATGATGGAAATTGAACCGGAAAAACTTGCGAATAATACAATGGACGAGGAACTGTTGCGAAAGGCCATTGCTGTCATTGAGAAGAACATGGATAATGTAGAATTCTCTACGGAACAGTTTGCACGTGAAATGAATATGAGCCGTTCAAATCTTCATCTCAAATTAAAAGCGATAACAGGAAAATCTGCCATTGATTTTATTCACAAGATACGGTTCAACCATGCATGCCAATTATTGAAAGAAGGAAAATATACTGTTTCCGAAATCAGCTTTATGGTAGGGTATAATACACCTTCTTATTTTGCAGCACGCTTCAAAAAATATATCGGATGCTTGCCGACAGAGTATGTAAAGAAATGATATTTATTACTTATGAAAGTACACCTTATTTTAGTTTTGACAGCAGTTTTAGTTCTATCGGTTTCGTGCAGTCAATCGGCTTCATATCAGTTGTCAGTATCTAAGAGTGATAGTATTCGGAGTGGAGACAAACTTATAGAGCTTTTCACCTTGGTAAATGGAAACGGAATGTCTGTTAAGGTGACGAATTACGCCGCTTCTCTGACTGATATTTCCGTTCCCGACAGGCAAGGAAACTTTGAACATGTAGTTCTGGGGTTTGATAGTTTGAAATATTATTTAGGAAAACATCCTAAATTAGGTGCTACGGTGGGAAGGTTTGCCAACAGAATCAAAAATGCCGAATTCAAATTGAACGGGCAGACATATCATCTGGAAAAAAACAATAAAGGCCATTCCATCCATGGAGGGGCAAAAGGATTCAATAACCGGATTTTTGAAACGGACACATTCTATACAGTAAAAGATACGGCCATCGTAATTTTTAAATATAGAAGTGCGCACCTGGAAGGGGGATTTCCCGGAAATCTGAATCTTTCAGTAGCTTATAAACTTACTAATCAGAATGAGATTATCTTGGAATATACAGCTACTACAGATCAGCCTACGGTAATCAATCTTACGAACCATAGCTATTTCAACCTGACAGGCTGTAAAGAACCGGTGTTGGACCATATTTATAGGATTAATGCAGATTCCATAACTCCGGTCGATTCTACAGGCATTCCTACCGGAGAGATACTGGCCGTAGCAGGAACTGTATATGATTACACTACTCCACAACGGGCAGAAAAACGAATACGGAAAATGGGGAAAGGATATGATGTCAACTATAAACTGAATAGGTATTCAGATTCTTTGGAATTGGCGGCTATTGTGGTAGAACCCATATCCGGCAGAGTTCTGAAAGCATACACCACTGAACCAGGTATGCAGTTTTATATTCCGAATTCGAACATGGATTATCTTGCCGGACATGACGACAAGAAGTATGGCCGGTATTATGGCTTTTGCCTTGAGATGCAGCATTTTCCAGATGCTCCTAACAATCCTCAATTTCCAACTACAAGCTTGTTTCCGGGAGAAATATACCGCCAAATGACTATTTATAAATTTGAAACTATATCAGAATAATATATTTAATCAACTAAAACTTATTAATTATGAAAATGAAAGTATGGAAGAAATGCATGTTTATAATTGGAGTGCCTCTTTTGGTGATAACGAGTTTATGTGCCAATAACAAAATTCCCGACAATTCTGTAAAGAAAACAAGAAGTGGCACTTTTATTTATGAAAAGGACAAAGCATGGGAACCCGCTGGTGAAGGCGTGACCAGGCAAATCATGGGTTACGACGGGCAACTGATGCTGGTTAAAGTTAAGTTTGAGAAAGGGGCCATAGGAACTCCCCATACCCACTATCATACGCAAACGACTTATGTAGCAACTGGTAAATTCGAATTTACGGTAGGTGATGAAAAGAAAATTGTGGAAGCAGGAGACGGTATTTATATTGAACCAGACATCTTACATGGCTGCATTTGTCTGGAACCTGGAGTTTTGATTGATTGTTTTGCTCCGATGCGGGCGGATTTTCTGAAATAAGTACTGAAAAACAACCTAAAGGGCGTGTAATCAGATACATAAATTTACTATTTGATTAAAACAACACCCTGTGTTTTAGGTATCTATAAGGCTGTTTTTGCACAAAACTATTACATGGTGAACAATATTGATATGAAAAAAGTGGAAAAATGGGGAGATTAAAAACAATACTTTTACCCTTTTTTTAGCACTTGTCGTATGTTTGTTATCGAAAAATTCTAAAGTTAAACCTTAGATTTATTTATGTATGTACAAATTAAAAGAATTATTTTTAATGTTTGTCCTCGCTTTTGTTAGTATGGCTGCATACGCACAAAGTCTGACAATAACCGGTAAGGTGGTTGATAGCGAAGGATATGAACTGATTGGAAGTAGTGTTACTATTAAAGGTGCTGTCGGGGTTGGAACAGTTACCGATATAAATGGTAACTATACTTTAAAAGTAAAAGATGCATCTAAAGATGTGCTGATTTTTTCTTATGTGGGGATGACTTCACAGGAAGTGAAGGTCAATAATCAAAGTGTAATTAACGTAACTTTAAAGGCTGATGCTGTGATGCTGGACGAAGTTGTTGCTATTGGTTATGCTACTGTAAAACGTAAGGATTTAACCGGTTCGGTAGCTTCAGTAGGCGGACAAGAACTTTCTAAAATTCCAGTTAGTGATGTAACACAAGCTTTGAGCGGACGTATGGCTGGTGTGATGGTACAACAAAGTGAGGGGGCTCCAGGTTCTACTGTTTCCATACGCGTACGTGGAGGAATTTCAATTACCCAGAGTAATGAACCACTTTATGTTATCGATGGATTTCCCAGCGAAGATGGTATGGCTAGCCTAGATCCCGCTGAAATAGAAACGATTGACGTACTGAAGGATGCTTCCGCCACAGCTATTTACGGTGCACGTGGTGCCAATGGTGTTGTAGTGATTTCCACCAAGAATGGTAGTAAATCCCACGGCAAAGCAACAGTCACTTTTGATAGTTATGTAGGCTTCAAGACTTTGGCCAAAAAGCTCGATGTACTTTCTCCTTACGAGTTTGTACGACTGGATTACGAACGCACCTTGTGGAGAATGAGTACAGGTGATGCTGGTGCTGACGGTATGACATCATGGGAGAAAAGATATGGTAAATATAGTGATATCGAAGCCAACTATGCCAATCGTCCCGGAATTAACTGGCAAGATGAAGCACTGGGACGTACAGCTTTAACACAGAACTATCGTGTTGCAGTCTCCGGAAAGACTGAAAAGATGAATTATAGTTTGGCTTATTCGTTCTATAATGAAGAAGGAGCTATGGTGTATAGTGGTACTAAGAAACACAATATCTCTTTTAACATGAATCATGAAGTTAACAAATGGCTCACGGTAAATTCTCGCATCAGTTATGACCAGAGACGTGTAGAAGGCATGGGAACTTCAGGAGATAGCGACCGTTTCAATAAGATGCAACATATCCTACAATACCGCCCCACAATCGGTATTCAAGGAACTGATGCAGAACTTCTGGCAGGTGAAGACCCCATTTTAGCTGATGACAGTGGTAATGTAATGCAGAATCCTCTAATTTCTGCTGCCGAAGAAATTAATGATAGAGAGTGGCGTACTTTCCAAGCCAATGGAGGTGCTACGATTAAATTGCTAAAAGGATTGTCGTTTCGCAGTACAGTAGGTATGCTCTATCAAACTCGTCGTAATGATGTGTTCTATGGTGCAGAATCGCAAACAGCTAAGCGTTCCAGTATCAAAGGTACTATTACGAATCTCGAAAATAATAGTTTTCAGACTTCCAATGTTTTGACTTATGCTTGGAATAACAAGATACATGATATCACTGCAATGGTTGGCCACGAGTTTATAAGCAAATGGGCACGTTCGTTCTCAGCAGGTGCTACTCAATTTCCGAATGACGAAATCGGACTGGGCGACCTTTCATTAGGAACACCAAGTACTCCTACTTCTTCTGAGAATTATGATGATAAGCTGCTTTCTTTCTTTGCTCGCGTAAACTACAGCTTGTTGGATAAGTACCTGTTTACAGCTTCAGTACGTGCCGATGGTTCTTCAAAATTCGGAAAGAACAATAAATGGGGATATTTCCCGGCATTTTCTGCTGCATGGCGTTTGAGTGAAGAAAAATTCATCAAGAATTTGAATGTCTTCTCTGATTTGAAACTCCGTGTCGGTTATGGCTTGGCAGGTAATAACCGAATCGACAGTTATCAGAGTCTGGCAATCATGAGTTCTGTTACAGCTGCTAATGGCAACGGCGCACAGGCTGGTTATGCTTCCAATCAAGTTCCTAACCCCGATTTGAAATGGGAGGCTAACAAGACGTTCAATTTAGGTATGGATTTTGGTTTCTTGAATCAACGTGTCACTTTCTCTCCGGAATTCTACATCAACCGAAGTAGTAATTTGTTGTTGGCGGCCAAATTGCCTTACTCATCTGGTTATCAGAATATGATTATTAATGCAGGCGAAACTCAAAATATCGGTATCGACTTGACTATTAATACAGTGAACTTCACCAACAAGAATTTCTCATGGAATACGACTGTTACATTATCTCATAATAAGAACAAAGTCAACAAGCTGACAGGTGAAGACGTACAGTTGTATTTGGCAAGCTTTGGTTATTCTGGTGCCGGTGCGTCCCATCAAATTGCAGTTGGACAACCCTTAGGACAGTTCTATGGCTATGTTACAGATGGTCTGTATCAGGTAAGCGATTTCGATTATGATGCAACGACTAATACTTATACCTTGAAGGATGGGGTTCCTTATCATGGAGACAAAAAACAAATTCAACCGGGTTATTGGAAATTTAAGAATGTGGATGGTAGTGAGGATAATTTGATTACGGAAAATGACAAGACTGTTATCGGTAATGCATTTCCTGATTTCTATGGTGGTATTAACAATACCTTTACTTGGAAAGATTTTGATTTGAGCATTTTTTTGACCTATAGCTACGGAGCAGAAGTACTTAATGCCACGAAACTGACTAATACAAAAACAGCTTTGACCAATAAGAACGTGTTGGCAATAGCCAATGAAGCTAACCGTTGGGTAACCGTAAACAGCAATGGAGAATTGATTAAGAATCCGGAAGAACTGGCGGCTGTAAATAGGGGAAAAAGCGTTGCTGTATTTGGTGACAACGGTTCGAACAATACATACATTCATTCGTGGGCTGTGGAAGATGCTTCCTATCTGAAACTTAGTAATATAACCATCGGATATTCATTCCCTAAAAGAATGATTAATAAGCTTGGTTTAAGCAAATTACGTATATACGCCACTGGAAACAACTTGCTGACATGGACACCTTATACAGGTTTTGATCCAGAGGTTTCTACAATGAGCGATGCTCTGACTCCGGGCGTTGATTTCGGTGCTTATCCCAGAAGTCGGTCTTTCGTATTTGGTGTTAATGTAGCATTTTAATTAGGATAAAAAAAGGGAATACAATGAAAAATAAAATGATATATGCGCTTGGCGCACTGATGGTGATAGGATTTGGTTCCTGTGATTTAACGGAAAAGCCTACTTCATATTATGAGAAAGATACTTATTTCGTGACAGAAGACAAGGCCCGAATGGCAGTTGTAGGAATCTATGACTGTTTGGAGACCGGTGAATATTACGGCCAATACATTATGCCTTTCTTCGGTTCGGATGATATGTTTATGGTAAGAGGGGTTGGTGGAGATGGAACTCGCCGTGATTTGTCTCACTATATGTATACTTCTTCGAATACATGGATTGCTTCCGTTTGGGAGTTTGCCTATCAAGGTCTTGACCGTGCCAATCTAGCAATTGCTAGTATTGAGCAGATGGAAGGATATGAAGGGAATACAGCTTTACAGGAATTAGTTGGACAGGCCAAATTTCTTCGGGCATTCTTGGCCTTCGATTTGGTAAGATTCTTTGGGGATGTGCCATTTAGCGTAGATTATACAAGCGGCTATGAACAGACTTCCAAACCTCGCATGGATCGTGAATTGATATACGATCAGATAATTGACGATTTAAACTTTGCAAAGGAACATTTGTATGTAGGAAGTGCAGTTGCTTCTTCTGAAATTCCATGTAAGGGGGCGGCTCGTGCATTATTGATGAGGGTGTATTTGCAACGGGCCGGCTATAGCCTAAGCAGCACTACCGGAAAGTTGACCCGTCCGGATGATACTACCCGCAAGAGCTATTTTGAAGCTGTGATTAGGGAATGGGAGACATTCAAGGTAGAAGGTTATCATAATTTCTATGGTGGCGGTTACGAGCAACTCTTCAAAAACTATTCTCAATTGATTCTGAATAATCAGGAAAGTTTGTGGGAGATTGCTTTTGAACCCAATCAAGGACAAACAGACAATTCTGGAATGTGGGCTACTTACAATGGCCCGATAGTAGATGCTCCGGGTAGTTATTCTGGCACGAGTTCATACATGGGACGCGCCAATGCTTTCTTTACGGTATTACCCTACTGGAAATCATTCTATGAATCGAATGCGGATGGTAGTCAGAAGGATGTACGTCGGGATGTAAATTTCGTGGATTATGCGTATGTATGGAATGCTACTACCGAAACTCAGGATAAGTCATATACGGCCAGTTCTATAGCCAAGAGTTTATATCGTTATCCGGGTAAATGGCGCAGAGAATGGATGGCTTTGGGTTTTGTGGATCCCAACAATACTGGTGTGAACTATTGTCCTTTGCGTTATGCAGATGTTGTATTAATGGCTGCAGAGGCTTATAATGAGACTAACAATGCAACAGAAGCCTGGAAGCTACTGAACGATGTACGCCAGCGTGCAGAGGCTACTCCTATTACGAGTGCCAACTATGCAAGTCTGATGAAAGCTCCTAAGGTGTATAATTTGGATTTTATTGATGATAGTGACGATGCTGGGAAATTTCGTACAGCTTTGTATTGGGAACGTGGTTTTGAACTTTGTTACGAGGGACAACGCAAGTATGACTTTCTTCGGTGGGGATGTCTGGGTGATGCTTTGAGAGCTGCACAAGCTTACATAGAATCCTGGTATCCAGATGCTAATGAATACATTAATGCAAGTACACTACAAAGTTGGGATCCTGTTTCATGGGCATCAAGCAATTATGTGGCTGGACATAACTTTGTGGATGGCAAACATGAATTGTATCCCATTCCGTTAGCTGAGATACAGTCGAATGCAGCTTTGAATGGACAGAACAATCCGGGATTTGAATAAAAACCCTCCGTAGAGTATTTCACAGGTAATAAAAAGAATATTATTCTGTCATAAAACAGACGTAATAATCTTTTTATTACCTGTGAAACTTCTTTCCATAGAATCGTGTAATGAGTTTTTGATTTGTAGGCAATTTTGCATATAGAAACAGTTATTTATAAGACATATTTTTATGAAGAATATTTTATTGTTGGGATATGTAGTTGTTACGTTATTGGAATGTTCTAGTTGTGCGTCTCCTCAGCCCGAAGAAGACTATGGTTGGCTAAAGAGTGCAATAGATACATCTGTCAGGCAATTGGAAGAAACTGTAGCTGATATAGGTGATTCTGTTTTATTGCCTCGTTCCATCTGGACTGGTTATGATATAGATTTCCTATGCAGCCAACTGCAACAGAATCCTATGACCTTTAAGGACTCCTTACGGGTAAAACCCGTGACGGAAGTATTGGGTACTCGTCGTTATTGCACTTCTATCTATGACTGGACAAGCGGATTCTTTCCCGGCAACCTGTGGCTAATCTACCAAATAACAGGCAAAGAAAATCTGAAGGACGCTGCCATACATTTTACAAATTTTCTCTATCCAGTAAGGAAATATAAAGGTACGCATGATATCGGATTCATGATGAATTGCAGCTACGGCAATGCCTATCGTTTGGCTCCTGCAGACAGTGTACGTCAGGCATTGATACAAACCGCTGATAATCTGTGCGGACGTTTTGATTCCAAGATAGGATGTATTCGTTCGTGGGACTTCGGACGGTGGAATTTCCCCGTTATCATAGACAACATGATGAATTTGGACCTTTTGTTTTATGTATATCGACTTACTGGTAATCCGCAATACAAAGAGATTGCTCTACAACATGCTCGCGTAACACAACAACATCAGTTTCGGGAAGACTATTCCTCTTATCATGTGGTGAGCTATAATGACGATCGGAGTGTAGAAGAGAAATGTACTCACCAAGGAAAGAATGACGATTCAGCTTGGGCACGCGGACAAGCTTGGGGTGTATATGGATACACATCCTGCTATCGCGAATCGAAAAATACGCTCTTCCTGCAACAAGCTAAAAACATTGCAGCAATGATAATGGACCGTGTGAAGACTGAAGACCTCATTCCTTTATGGGATTACGATGCCCCCGATACTCCTGAAACACCCCGTGATGTATCAGCAGCTTCTATTACAGCCTCGGCACTAATAGAACTTAGTACCTTGACGGAAAATGGACAAATATATCTGAATTATGCTGAAAAATTACTTCATTCACTTTCTTCAGATGCGTATTTGGCAAAAGCCGGTACCAACCAAGGATTCCTGCTGATGCATTCAGTAGGCTCACTACCTAATGGTTCGGAGATCGACACCCCACTGAATTATGCCGACTACTACTATCTGGAAGCATTGCTGCGATACATGCAGGTAAAAAGATTAGACTACGAATCGCTTTAATTGAATAGAATATTACTTTTATGAAAAATTTGAAATACATTTTGAGCATTGTTTTATTAACAGTGTCCTTTTACATTCAAGCGCAGCAACTCAAAGAAGAAGCTTTCAGCCTCTTAAATCTGGACTATCAGGGTATGCAGGAGGTTAAAGCCGCCTATGCTGCACAAAATTATGACGAAGCTGCCAAAGCACTGTTGAATTATTACCGGCATCGCACGGGAATCTTCCATCCTGATATTGATTTGAAGAACATTCAAATTTCAAAAGAAGAGCAAAAGTGGGCGGATGACGCTTTGGAACATACATTCTTTGTACATAAAGGATATCAACCTTCTTATAATTATGGCAAAGACATCAACTGGCAATATTGGCCGGTGCAAGACAATGAACTACGTTGGCAACTGCATCGCCATAAATGGTTTACTCCTATGGGAAAAGCCTATCGCCTTTCAGGTGATGAGAAATATGCCAAAGAATGGGCATACCAGTATATGGATTGGATTAAGAAGAATCCTTTGACACAGGTGGAACCGGAAGAATATGAACTGGTCAGTGCCGGTGAAGTAAAAGACAATGCGGAGAATGTACGTTTTGCCTGGCGTCCATTGGAAGTCAGCAACCGTTTGCAAGACCAGACCTTGCAGTTCTTGTTGTTTGTCGATTCACCGTCGTTCACTCCAGAATTTTTGACTGAATTTCTAGTGAATTATCATCGCCATGCACTGCACATTCTGAATAATTATTCCGCTCAGGGTAATCACTTGCTTTTTGAAGCTCAGCGCATGGTGTATGCAGGAGCCTTCTTTCCAGAGTTTAAAGAGGCTGCCTCTTGGAGGGAAAGTGGCATCAGCATTCTGAACCGTGAAATCAAAAAGCAAGTTTATCCGGATGGAGGTCAGTACGAGTTGGACCCTCATTATCATTTGGCAGCAATCAATATCTTTTGTAAAGCTTTGCGCATGGCGGATGTTAACGGTTTCCGTCAGGAATTTCCTGCTGAATATGTGAATACGGTAAAGAGCATGATCGAATTCTACTCAAATATTTGCTTCCCTGATTATAGCAATCCTTGTTTCAGCGATGCCAAACTGGGTAATCGTCCGGCAGAAATTAAAAATTATAAGGAGTGGCTCAATATTTTCCCGGATTGTGAATGGATACGCTATTATGCAACCGAAGGACGTGAAGGCACTCCGTTGCCTAATCTGTCTCATGGTGCTTTGACTTCTGGCTTTTTCACTTTCAGAAACGGGTGGAAACAAGATGCTACAGTAATGGTGGTGAAAGCAGGTCCGAAGGGCGAATGGCACTGTCAGCCCGATAACGGAACTTTTGAACTTTGGTTTAATGGCAAGAATCTGTTTCCCGACAGCGGCTCGTATGTGTATGCCGGAGATGATGAAGTGATGAAGCTTCGCAACTGGTTCCGCCAGACTTGCGTTCATAATACACTGACATTGGATGAAAAGAATCTACAAACCACGCAGTCTGTCACTAAACTTTGGAAACCAGAAGGTAATGAACAGATCCTGGTAACGGAAAATCCGCATTATGACGGGCTGAAACACAGGCGTTCCGTATTTTTTGTTGACCAGACGTATTTTGTCATTGTTGATGAGGCAGTTGGAGATGCCAAAGGAACAGTGAACCTGAACTATCATTTCTGCGAAGGAAATGTCAATGTGGATGAAAAGAATAATATACTGACCACCGCTTTTGACGGACCGAACAATGTGAAGCTGCAATGCTTTGCCGAGAAAAAAATCTCTACCAGAGAAAAGGAAGGCTGGAGTTCGATTGCTTATCGTCAACGCGTAGCCCGCACTTCCGTATCATTCGATATAGTCAAGGAAAGTCCGGCCCCGGTACGTTACATCACAGTTATTTATCCGGTGAAGGATACAGCTTCTTTCCCCTATATCAAGGCGAAATACCTGAATAAAGAATTCGATGAAAACGGTGTGAAGATAGAAGTATCTGTCAATGGTAAGAAACGCCAATTAGAGTATCATTTATAAGCGGCAGTGGTTATGAATCGACTATCATTTTTATTTTTGCCCCTCACAGCTATTGGAGTATCTGCTTGTAGTTCAGGTAAACTCAAGGAAGAGGTGAAACGGCCCAATATCATTTTTATGATGACGGACGACCATACTACACAAGCTATGTCGTGCTACGGAGGTCGTCTTCTCCAGACTCCCAACATGGATAGAATTGCCAACGAAGGTATCCGCATGGACAATTGTTATGCGGTCAATGCCCTGTCCGGTCCGTCAAGGGCTTGTATCTTAACGGGCAAATTCAGTCATGTCAACGGATTCACGGACAATGCCAGCACTTTTGACGGCAGTCAGCAGACTTTCCCTAAATTATTGCAGTCAGCAGGCTATCAGACTTCAATCGTTGGTAAGTGGCATTTGATTACAGAGCCTCAGGGATTTGATTATTGGTGTATCCTGACAGGACAGCATGAACAAGGGGATTATTATAATCCTGCTTTCAACGAGAATGGAAAGCAGATTGTAGAACAAGGATACACTACTGATATTATAACAGACAAAGCTATCGAGTATCTGGAGAATAGAGATAAGAGCAAGCCTTTTTGTATGATGTATCATCAGAAAGCGCCACACCGCAACTGGATGCCTGCTCCCCGTCATTTGGGTATGTTCAACAATACGACTTTTCCCCAACCGGCCACATTCTTTGATACCTATGAAGGCAGAGGTTCTGCAGCCAAAGAACAGGATATGTCGATTGAGCATACACTTACGGACGATTGGGACTTGAAATTGCTGACTCGCGAAGAAATGCTGAGAGATACGACCAACCGTTTGTATCAGGTTTATAAACGTATGCCTGCCGATGTACAAGACAAGTGGGATTCCGTCTATGCACAACGCATTTCCGAATATCGCAGCGGCAAACTGCAGGGCAAGGAACTTATAAGTTGGAAATACCAACAATATATGCGCGATTATCTAGCAACGGTAGTGGCTGTGGATGAAAACATCGGACGCATACTCAGCTATCTGGAAAAAAAGGGCGAATTGGATAATACAATCATTATCTACACTTCAGACCAAGGTTTTTTCCTGGGTGAGCATGGATGGTTTGATAAACGCTTTATGTATGAAGAATGTCAACGCATGCCGTTGATAATCCGATATCCGAAAGCAATAAAAGCGGGTAGTATTTCGGATGCAATTGCAATGAATGTGGATTTTGCTCCTACCTTGCTGGACTTTGCGGGAGTGGATATACCAGATGATATTCAAGGTAAATCATTGAAACCTATTCTGACCAATGGAAGCAAGACTCCTGCCGATTGGAGAAAGGCGGCTTATTACCATTATTACGAATATCCGGCAGAACACTCGGTAAAGCGGCATTACGGTATTCGCACGGCTGATTTTAAGCTGATTCACTTCTACAATGATGTGGATGAGTGGGAAATGTATGATTTGAAGAACGACCCGAATGAATTAAATAATATATTCGGCAAATTAGAGTATGCTGATAAGCAAACAGAACTAATGTCGTTACTGAAAGAGGTTCAAAAACAATATAAGGATGAAGATCCTGACGAAAAAGAGAATGAACTGTTCAAAGGTGACAGACGGTTCATAAAGAACTGATGCCTTGCAAGCATGAAATATAGTACATTTATAGGGTTTTGAGCCCCTTTTAATCAATAATAAGACAGTCAGTTTGAAAGAGTTGGTTACTTTCAACAAATAAAAATAAGATTCAAAAATGAAAAAGATATTATTAGGTTTACCTGCCTTTTGTCTGTTGATGTCATGTAACAGTTCCGGACAAACAGCCGTTATAAAAGTCGCTGAAAAAACGATGATGCACGAAGTCCGTGCAACTCCTTCACCGTTGAATGACGCACATGTTGCGGTGAATCCGCCGCGTTTTATGTGGCCGGACAAATTTCCGCATTTAGGTTCCGTTTTAGATGGTGTACCGGGGCAAGTGGACGAAAAGCCGAAAGTACTTTACCGGATTCGTATTTCCCAAGACAAAAATTTCCAAAAGGATGTTCTGACGGGAGAACGTGCCTGGGCTTTCTTCAATCCTTTCCAGTGTCTGGCTCCGGGAAAATGGTATTGGCAACATGCTTATGTTACTCCCGAAGGTAATGAAGAGTGGTCGCCGGTTTATCAGTTCTATATAAATAAAGATACACCGGAGTTTAATCCACCTGCTTTAGAGAAAGTATTGGCGGGTTACCCTTCCCATCATCCCCGTGTATTGTTAGATGCCGATGATTGGGAGGAGATCATAGCAAAAAATAAAAATAATCCGGAAGCTCGGGCATATATAGACAAGGCTGTCCGATGCATCTCGCATCCGTTGAAACATCTTTGGGAGGAGATAGATACAACGAATGTGGTTACATTGACCAACCTTGTACAGCGTAAGTCTGCCCTTATACGGGAAAGCCGTAAGATTGTGGATAGGGAAGAAGCTAACGTAGAAGCATTGGTACGTGCCTACCTATTGACGAAAGATAAAAAATATTATCGGGAAGGTATCGACCGATTGAGCGAAATTCTTTCCTGGCAAGAAAGCAAATACTTTGCAGGCGACTTTAATCTATCCACTTTATTATCTATGAGTACATCTACATATGATGGATTCTATGGCTTGCTGTCTCCTGAAGAGAAACAACTGCTATTGGACAACATTCGCAATATTGGCGATAAGTTCTATAATGAATATGTCAATCATCTGGAGAACCGTATCGCCGACAACCATGTATGGCAGATGACTTTCCGTATTCTGACGATGGCGGCATTCGCTACGGTTGGTGAGATACCGGAAGCATCAGTGTGGACAGATTATTGCTATAATGAATGGATTTCCCGCCTTCCCGGTCTGAACAAAGATGGTGCCTGGCATAACGGAGACGCTTATTTCCATGTAAATATACGCACCTTAATAGAAATTCCGGCCTTCTTCTCACGTATTTCAGGCTTCAATTTCTTTGCTGATCCGTGGTATAACAATAATGCATTATATGTCATCTACCAGCAACCTCCTTTCTCCAAATCCGGAGGTCATGGCAATTCGCATGAGGGACAGCATACTCCGAACGGAGGCCGCGTAGGATATGCTGATGCCATAGCGCGTGAATGTAACAACCCGTGGGCGGCAGCCTATGTACACGAAATCATGCAAGAAGACCCCGATATCTTCTCGAAAGCTTTCGAAACCAAACCGGCGGACCTGACGTGGTATCGTTGTATTACTAAAAAGGAAAGACCTGCTTATAGCATGCGCTTGTCGGATTTACCGGCATGCAAAATCTTCAGTCAAACGGGTACTGCTTTGATGCATACCGACATCGGACACCATACTAACAATGCGATGCTTTCTTTCCGAAGCAGTCCTTACGGTTCTACTTCTCATGCCTTAGCGAATCAGAATGCTTTCAACACCTTCTTTGGCGGTAAAGCCATCTTCTATAGCAGCGGACATCGTACCGGGTTTACAGATGACCACTGCATGTATGCCTATCGGAACACTCGTGCCCATAATTCCATATTGGTAAACGGTATGGGACAAAAGATAGGAACAGAAGGTTATGGTTGGATTCCCCGCTATTACGAAGGTGAAGAAATCTCTTACGTTGTAGGTGATGCTTCCAATGCCTATGGCAAAGTCATTTCTCCGTTATGGCTGGAACGCGGACGTTTGTCCGGCACTCGTTTTACTCCAGAAATGGGTTGGGATGAGAATAAACTGGATTTCTTCCGCAGGCACATTGTCCAATTAGGACGTTCGGGACTATTTGTCATTTATGATGAACTGACAGGTAAGGAACCTGTAAAGTGGAATTATTTACTGCATACGGTAGAACTTCCGATGGAAGTGGTTGAAGAAGGGGGTGGACTGCGTATTCTGGGAAAGAATAAGGTAGACGGAGTATCTGTAGCCCATTTGTTTTCCTCACAAAAGATGACTTACGCACAGACAGATACCTTCTTTGTGGCTGCTGTTGATTGGAAAAAACGACTTGGCAAGACACTCCCTAATCATTACCATTTCACAGCAACCACGTCTCCCAGCAATCAGGTCTGTTTTTTGAATGTGATTGATGTACATGGGAATAACCGTGCTGATGCTGTGGTGGATCGTGAAGGAAATCGCATAACTGTAAAAGAATGGGTTATTGAATGTAATTTAGATGGTGGAGAGAAAGCATTTCTCCGTATAGAAAATAAAAAGAAAGGTGTTTCGCTGAACTTTGATTATGATTTGAATAATGGTGCTACGACTATTGTAGATCAAGTCGGTGGTAAGCGTGTGGAAAAGAAACTAGTTGATACCTTACCGGATTTAGAGATATAGAAAGCATTTCTCATATTCTCATTAATTCACATAAACATCAGATAATCAAACAAATATCTTATGAGAAATACTTTTCAATACGGTATTTCTCATAAGATATTCTCTATTTTAGCTTAAATTTCAGCTTATTCTCATAACATTTCAGGGTATTTCTCATAGTCAGCTTACCCTCTCTTCCCTTTTCTTGGTTGAAGATAAGCAGTATTTCCGATTGTATTCACATATATAAATTTAGCAGTTCCTATTGCCAGTCTATTATTTAATGATTTGTCCTCCCGTATTATCCTCAATCCATCCAGCCTACTTACCTTTTGTGACAAGTCCCCATTAAACAAACGTTATACAGCTGTTATACTTCCATTATCCCATAACCATTTGTCCATTAACGTGCCGATATCGCTAACTTCCCACGGCCGTGGTAACTTCTTCCCACAGCCATGACGAGATCCTACCACGGCCGTGGGAAGATCTCGTCACGACCGTGACGAATTAAAGATACCGATACTTTAATGTAACTATACCGGTATCCCAACATAACTATACCGGCTACTCTTCCTATAAAGTCCCACTTGATTAATCTTAAAACAAGGCACTTGACAAGAAATCAAGGCTGACAATAAAAGTGCAGATGTTTTACTGTCAGCCTATTATCAGCACCTATTGTCAGGCAGTATAAAATTGATATTCAAGCACTTGAATGTCATCCTGACAGATTGACAATAAAAAGAGTACAAATCGCTAAGTATTAGCCTAAACAAAATAAGATGATTGCTCATTTCTGCATCTTTGTGGACCAATTCTGTTTTATTCTTTTGATTCTTATACACAGCTTTTTTAACGGGCATTTATAACAACTACCCCGTCCTAATTCAAGTTCTATTTCTAAATCCCGTGTCCGTTCGTTTAGCTCTATCCACATGCCCCGTAATGCATCCCGCTGTGATTTGGCTTCCCTGTACATTTCGAGTTCCTTGTCGCGTGCCCCTAAGAGAAAAGCATATGCCGAACACACTTCAGATTTACTGATGCAAAGCTGCTCCAAGACTTTCACGTATTCCGGGCTAATTCCTTTCTCCCTAATCTTCAGGAATCCACGGAGACTCTGATCGTTTACGACGGTTCTGTAATCCTTGAAATATGACATGATTACCTGCATATCCACCCAAAGTTGGATATACTCTTTTTCGATACCGTATTTCTTGGCCGCTTCTTCTATGCTAATCCATTCTGACATAGTGTTCGTTTTTTTATGTGTGATACAATGAAAGAGGGATACTCTTTTTATTATATTAGCACAACGGGCATCTACGCTTCCTGCAGTCCGGTGGCGGGGATTGGTCAGATTATATTGGGGTATTATGAATAAACCGACCGGATACAAGAAAGGCGCAGATGCTGTTGCACCATTATCCGTCTATGAGGCTTAGCAATACCCTTCGGAAGATAATGATAACAACAGACACCCACGCCAATCGTTTATATATAACACATCTCTGACGGATATGTTGATATACACCGTTCGCGTGGAGTATCTGCTGAATCACCTCTCTCCTTTAAAACTGCTAATTTTCATAGACGAGAGATAATACGCTTTTACTCTATTAAGAAATAAAACCACTTTCCACCAGTTCCATCACGCTGATGGGCGGAAAGCGTGTGACAAAGATAAATGATTTATTTGGAATATATTGGAAATAAGGCAATAAATACAAGAAGTTTTGCACTGAATGTTTATAAAATCAATGCCTTTGTGGGCATGTTCCACCATATCTAGCAGTTTTGATATAATACCAATGGCATTTGTATTTTGTATCCATTCTTTTGCGCTAAGGCAATAACTGTTCAATCCCACTTTTAATTATGTCGGATTCTACACAATTAAAAGTGGGATTGTTCAGCTTCTCCCAGATACCAAAAAATTCTACAGTGTTTCGATTCCTAAGCCAATTCGGGAAGAAGAATACAAAGGTAAGTACCTTATAATAGAAACAGACAAAAGAAAAACAATTCCGTTAATAAGCTCTCAACCCATAATCGAATCTCATCTTCTTGCTATCTTTCACTTCGATTTTCAACAGATTGCTCCCTTTCCGCAAGTAACGGCTGTAGTCACTGATATTGTATTGATTATATTGCCTGGTCTGCTTTGCTTCCTGCGCAAAGACTTCCACTCCATTCAACCACACTTTTGCTTCTCCGGCAACATTGAGCCACAAAGACAGGTGATTGAAGCCCTTATCTACATTAAAAGTTGCTTCAGATACTATTGTGGAACGAGGGGAACATTCGAAAGGCAAAGAAGTCATTTTCAGTTCCTGACCGTTCACACCGACAAGGCGGGTATTCTTGCTTCCATTCTGACTGTCCGCAATCAAAGTAACCGCATTCACGGGGGTGATTTCATACAAACGGTTGTGCATCAGGTGCAATAAGCCTTCCGGTATTTTAGTCACTTTCCGGTCATAAGTAATCAAGCCGTTCACTTCCCCTTCCACATCGGTGGTTTGTGTATAGACTGCCGCACTCAATCCCTGGGCAATCAGCGTTTCCAAATCATATAACAGGCGACCGTAGCTATCAATCAATGCCATTGCCCCGTCGATATTCTTATACCCCCAGTTTCTCATATTCGGATTCCAGATATGCTCCTTGATCGCCCAGCCATAACCGCCGAACTCTCCCAATACGGAAATACGGTTACCGTTATTCTCCGGCAGAATCATGGAAGTGACAGGATAATTATGTACGTCGTACATATCACCTACGCCTCTATCCGTCCACCCGGTCACCCCGTTTATCAGACGTGTATCGTCGTACTTAATCACTTTATTCACGATTTCCACCGTATTGTGCTGTCCCCATCCTTCATTGAATACAACCCAGGTAGTGATACAAGGATAAAAACGGAGACGGTCAATCATCTCGAACATTTCTTTTTGCCATTGGCGGGTATGTTCTTCGGGAGCATTCCAATCGGCAGTAGCCGACGGATTAACGTGTTCCTCTTTCTTCCTTGATGTAGCAAAACCGGATACCATATCCTGCCACATCATCAGACCGAGAGAATCGGCGTAATAATAATATTGTTCCGGTTCTACCTTGATGTGTTTACGGATCATATTAAATCCCATCTTCTTCAACTGCACCATGTCCCACAGCATCGCTTCCTCGGAAGGAGGAGTCAGCAATCCGTCGGGCCACCAGCCTTGATCGAGCGGACCGTATTGGAAGATGGGTTGATTATTCAGGCAAATGCGGTTATATCCGCACTCATCTTTCCGTACATCTACCTTTCTCAAAGCAAAGTAACTCTTTACCTGATCTAAAACACGCCCTCCATTGGATAAGGAAATATTCAGATGATACAGTTTCGGAGATTCGGGAGACCATAAAGCAGCATCCGGAACATCTATCTCAATCGCATCACGCAACTTCTGTTCCACCGTCCTGATTACTTTACCATCATCCAATACTTCTATTTTTACCTCTTCATTGCCTTTAGCTCCGGCTATGTCGAAATTCAGTTTTACAGACTTCTTCTCAATATCAGTGGAAGGAAGCACCTGACGGATATAAGTTTTATCTACCGCTTCCAGCCAGACTGTCTGCCAAATACCCGATACGGGAGTATACCAAATCCCTTCCTGATTGAGTTGCTGTTTGCCACGGGAAATAGATTCCGTATCTGTCGGATCGGTTACAGCTACCTCAATGCTTTGAGGCCCGCTTTTCTTCAAAAACTTAGTAATATCAAACGAGAACGGATTATTCCCTCCTTTATGCGTGCCGGCCAACCGGTTATTCACCCACACCTGACATTCATAATCCACTGCTCCGAAATGCAGGATAGTAGATTTATTCTTCCAGGAAGGATTTAGTGTGAACTCACGTTGATACCATAGTTTATCCGTAGGAAGAAATGTTTTCTGCACTCCGGACAGTGACGATTCAATCGCAAACGGAACAAGGATTTCCCCCTCAAAGGAAACATCCTTCCGGGGCGTGTTCTGATCCGTTACGGCATATTTCCACAATCCGTTCAGATTGATCCATTCTGCCCGTTGCAATTGCGGTCTGGGATAACTTTGCCACACATTTTCCGGCGTCACCTGTTCAGCCCATACTGTTTTGATTTTGTCTCCTTTAGGCTCCCATGCATGGGCAAACACCTGCGACATGGCTCCTAAAGCCAGAGTAAACAAGATTCTCTTATCCATAAGCGTTAGCGGGTTTTATATTCTTTAAAATCTTTCCGTCGATTCTTATTGTAGGTATTCCACATTTTCTGGAAATACAGGACATCGCTCTTGTCTGCCCATTCGAAATAGGCCGTTTCCAGTTCTTTTGCCATTTCAGGATATTTGCCGATCAGGTTGTGCTGCTCGGTACGGTCTTCCTTGATATTATACAATTCCCATTCATCTCCCTTAAAATTGGCCGAAACCAGCTTCCAGTCACCTTTACGCACCATGCGGTTGCCTTCATGTTCCGCATAGATATACCTTTCGGGCATCTTCTTTCCTTTCACAATCGGGAGGATGGATTTACCTGCCGTGGGCAGAATCGCTCTTCCCTGATATTCTTTCGGATAAGTGGCTCCTGCCAGTTCCACACAAGTAGACATGATATCGGAGAATTGTGCAGGCTGATGATCCAGTCCGCCTTTATTCTTCACATGATTGCCCCAGGAAATGATGCATGGGGTTGAGATACCTCCTTCGTGAGCATAATGTTTATACAGCGTGAACGGCGTGCAACAAACATTCGCCCAGCCTGTGCCGTAATGATGATAAGTTCCGGGCAAGCCCATCTGGTCGAGTTCGGCTCCCGTATGCGTATGATATTCGACTCCGGTCTGTTTGTCGAAACCAAATTCATGCCATTCGGCACAAGCTCCGTTATCAGACATAAACATGATAAATGTATTGTCCAGCTCACCGTTCTTTTTCAATTCATCCACTACCCGGCCGATATTCGCGTCCATCACATCCACCATCGCTGCAAAAATAGACATACGGCGTGCCAAGTCGGTCTGCTGATCTTTCGTCAATGAGTCCCATGCCGGCAACGGATGCGTTTCATCTTCAAACAGACTTTCGGGAACCACGCCGCGCGGACTAAGTTCCGGTTTGCCTTGCATCAGTTTCAGGTCAACAATCCGTTTCCAACGTGCGTCACGAATCTTGTCCCATCCCTGCATATAGAGAGACATATATTTATCAGTCACTTCTTTCGGTGCGTGCAAAGGAAAATGGGGAGCATTATAAGCCAGATACAGGAACAGCGGTTTCTTTTCCTGATGTGCCTGGTCGATGAAGTCAATCGCATAATCCGTTATCACATTCGTTGCATAGAAAGCCCCTTCTTCATAGTGTCTGGGGGTACGGTCTTTCGGCAAACGGGTATATACCGCCGGATTCCAGAAAGAATTGAATCCGCCCAGCAACCCGTAATACTCTTGAAAACCACGAAGAACAGGATTCGACTTGTTCCCCAAATGCCACTTTCCCGACATAGCCGTAAAATATCCGGCATCTTTCAAGACTTCCGCAATCGTGACATTATCCGAATTGGAACGGAATCCCGAATATCCCTTCGGCCATGCAGGGTGACTGCCGTCCATGTGTCCCAGTCCTGTTTGATGGGGATAAAGTCCCGTCAACAGGTTGGCACGGGACGGGCAACTGCGTGCACTGTTGTACATTTGCGTCATACGGACGCCATTCTCCGCCAGTTTATCCAATACCGGTGTATGAATCTCACCACCGAAGCAACCGAGATCTGAAAATCCCAAGTCATCAGCCAGTATAATTATAATATTCGGCTTGTCCTGCGCATAAGCCATCGGAACCAGAGCCAGACTGCCTGCTATCAATAAAGAAGTTTTCATTTGGTTTTATAATTAAAGTTGGGTTTGAATTTACCATTCTCATAGATCATCGGAATCAATCCGGGACGGCACGTCACTTTATACTCTGCCGCCTGTGCCCCGCGTGGATTGAAGAACATGGTAGCCCACCAGTTTCCAGCCTTATCCTGAAAAAGATTGTTGTGTCCTCCTCCCGTGATGGCATTGTAGCGCTCACTATATGGCCCATACACATTATCGGCTGTCGATATGATACAGTCATAACTATAACGTGTTTTCGGCGAAGTCACTCCCTTCTTCTCGATATAGGTATCTCCCTCTGCCGTACGGTGCGACCATATTGCTTGTACCAGATGATACTTGTTATCGTATTTGAAAATAAATGCTCCCTCAATATACGGTTCCGGATCGTATTTCTTTTCTTTCAACGTTTTCAGTTCCTCGGCCAATCCGCTCATATCCGGTTTCATACGGGCGATATAATGGTTGTGCCCGACAAAATAAACTGTGCCGTCCGTATCTTCAAACAAACTTCCGTCGATGTTCGGGAAGATGGCTTTCTCTTTGTTGCCTTCGATATTCTCGTACGGTCCTTCCGGTTTTCCGGTCTTACTGCGCAAAATAAAAGAACCTCTCCCGCCTGCCGACTCATTCATGCAGGCAACAATAAACCAGTTCTTCGCGCTTTTGATATAATGCATTTCCGGAGCCCACACTGCATGAAAGCGGTTGTCCATCGGATCACCGTTGATGGATTTTTTCTGATATTTCTCTCCTGCTTTATATACTTTCGGCTTCTTTTGCCAGGTGCCGTCTTTTTCCATCGACCAGATTTGTCCCATAGCTTCCCACGACTTCATATCTTTGGAACGCCACAGGTACAAACCGTCATTCCAGTCCCAGCAATGTTTCTGTCCCGGAAAATGACGATCGGGGGTAGAGGTAGTTCCTGTGATATAATAATAACCGTCAGGTCCCAACGTAGCCCAGGTGTCCCTCATCCAATAATCAAATGCCGGCTTTACAGATTTCGGAACACGTAGTTCCGGAGCGTTTGTATTTGCCGTTCCATATAACTGCGCTGATGCTGTACAGATGGAAATAAATCCTGTAAGCAAGATCAATCCTAATCGTCCAATCAATTTCATATATTCCTGTTTTATGTTTACGTATTCTTCCTATTTAAGATAATTAAACGGGTTCTGTTTAAAATGATAGCGTCTTTGCGGAAGAGGTAGTGGGTCCTGCAAACGTAATTCCCATGCCAGCAACCGGGTCAGAAGTTCCGTTTGAATTTCGCTATATTTCTTCTCGCCAAACAGATTATGAACTTCCGAAGGGTCTTTCTTCAAGTTGTAAAGTTCACCGTTTCCATAATGATTCATCACCAGTTTCCAGTCATCCTTTCTTATCATGCGTGAAGTGCCGCTTTGCGTCCAGGTGTTCAGTTCGTCAAAGTGGGCTATCTTGCCGGGAGTCAATGCGCCTTCCTGTTCGAAAGTCAGGGAAGCGTCCAGTCCGACGTCAGCCCCGCCGAAGCCTTGTTGAACCACTATACTGGAGAATTCTTCTTGGGGATAAGCCTTCCCGGTCAACATCGGCCACAAGCTACGTCCCTGAACGCCTGCCGGTATTTCGGCACCGATGGCAGAGCAGAAAGTGGGGAAAAGGTCGGCTATCGACACGTGGCTATCCATAGGTGCAGGCTGATTCTTGATCTGATAGCCCGCCCATACCATCGGAATACGTGCCAGGCTCTCGGAAAGTCCGGCTCCTTTACGGATTAATCCGTATTCTCCCCAATAATCACCGTGGTCGGAGAGTACAACAAAGATGGTATTTTCATATTGTCCGCCGGCTTTCAATGATTCGATCAATCTTTTGATCTGATCGTCTATCAACCGGATCATTCCGATATAGTTGGCACGGATTCGGGGCAGGTCCTGTTCCAGATTGGGGCAGGATGCATCTTCCAGTTCTGCCAGAATACGGTATTTCTCTCCTTTCTTTGCCAAATCCTTGCGCGATGTCTTCAATACGGGAAGTTTGTCTGGTGAGAACATGGAGTAATAGGGTTCGCATACCTGATAAGGGTTGTGGGGGTCCGGGAAAGATACCCATACGAAGAAAGGATTTTCTTTCTGCTTCTCAATCCATGCCAGTGCTTCGTTCACGATTTTGGTGGGATGCTGCTCTTCCAGGGAGATTGGAGAGGGTTCGAGCCATTGCCCTCTGGCTTGCTGATTCAGGAAACGGGCAGTTTCTTTCTCGGCGGGAGTCGCCTTTTTGTTCTTTCCCCAGTGTCCGTATTCAGACCAGAAGTCCAGGTCGGCAGGTTTCAGGTAAGCATGATTCTTGCCGACCAATGCTGTCTGATATCCGTTTTCTTTCAATACTCCTACCAAATCCTGTTGATAGAAGATGTCGGGGATATTGTGGTTCGTACGTACGTGAGTGGCAGAAGGGAAACGTCCGGTGAACATGGAGCAACGGGCGGGGGAACTGGCAGGCATCACGGTATATGCCTTGTTGAACCATACATTCTCCTGTGCTAGTTGGTCTACATAAGGAGTCACGTCAAGAGGGAACCCCTCTCTGCCGCAGAGATCGGCACGCTGCTGGTCGGTCATGATAACCACAATATTCGGTTTACCGTTCTGCGCTGTGACCGACAGAGGCAATCCCTGTATAGCTAGTCCTGTGATACAAAAGAGTGTATTTTTCATATTTGCTTATTTTAATCTTATAGTCTTTTATTCAAAACGGTGTACAATCATGGAACCGACTTCATATCATGTCCCATCGTTACAAAAATTTTCTGCATACCTTCCATATCCTTAATCGCCGCATCCGGACACACATCAAACGTGTGATCCTTTTTCTGACTTTTAGAGTTTCACCTTGCAAATGTGGTCTTTTCTATCCAAGAAAAACAGAAAAATAGTATTTAATACCTGCAATCATGTATAAAAATCAGTTGTCGGGCAACAAACTGAACATTAGTACTGTCCGTTTGAACAATCCTACGACCGTCCAAAACAAAAAAAGACGTATCTTTGGTCGTGAAAATTAATCAGAAAAGCCATGAGAACCACATCACTTAAAATCATCCTCTTATTTAGTCTCGTGCTCTTAAACATAAACCTGTCTACGGGACAGATACAATATACCAACATACGTTTCAAACAGTTAAGTATAACCGAAGGACTTCCGCATAACACCATTAATGCAATCACACAGGACAATCACGGATTCATCTGGTTTGGTACACGCAACGGCTTGTGCCGGTTTGACGGTTATAATATCAACCTGTTCGCACACAATGAAGCCGACAGTACCTCACTCTGCCATGACTTCATCACCCGTCTGTACAATGACTCACTCCGCAACGTTCTATGGATCTCTACCGATCAGGGCATCTGCAGCTATGACTACCGGACGGAAGATTTTACCCGTTACCGGATCAAAGGGAACACCAAAGATGATGTTTGTTTCCTGAACACCAGCGACGGTATGCTCCTGGCGGCCTGCAGCAACGGACTCTACCGTTACAATGAACAGGACAGCCTGTTCGTCCCTTTCCTGCTCAATGAAGAGAAGCCCCATGTGAGATACCTCGCAGAGGACGGAGACAAAACCCTGTGGATAGATACCAACAAAGGACTGATGCGATACAGTCTGGAAAAGAAACAATTCGTTTCCCTCCCTACTCTCATCCAGCCTTTTGCACAACAATGTAACAATGCTGTCCTGATCTCGTCCAACCAGCTTTTGTTGAATACTAATAGTGATTTCTTCGTCTACCACATACAAAGCAACACCCTGTGTAACCTCTCGAAAGACCTCGAAGTGAAAGATTTCCGGTGTGCGTCAACCGACTATACCGGAAATATATGGGTAGGAACGGAGTACGGCATCTTCGTGTTCAACAAACTCTACCAACTGATTGCGCACTACGAACAATCCGAACGGGATTTAAGTGCCCTGAACGATTCGCCCATTTACAGTCTTTATCAGGACAAGGCACATAATATGTGGGTGGGAACCTATTTCGGAGGAGTCAACTATTATATATTCGGCTCCGACCAATTCCAGATATATCCTTACGGAAGCAGTTTCAACCATTTGAGCGGAAAAGCTGTCCGCCAGATTATCAATGCTCCGGACAACGGCCTGTACATCGCTACGGAGGATGGCGGATTGAATTACCTGAACAGTAAAAAAGAGATTACCCGCGCCGAACGGCTTCACAAACAGATGCAAATCTACGCCAAGAACATACACTCTCTATGGCTCGACAAAGATAACAGCCTATGGCTCGGACTGTTCCTGAAAGGAGCTCTTCACTATATACCGCATCTGAACCGTACGGTGAACTATAATCTATTGTCGGAAGAGGTCTCGTCCGGCTTCTGCATCATCGAAGACAAAAACGACCACGTTTGGTACGGAGGTCCTTCAGGCTTGTTCCTGATCGACAAGAAAAAAATCAATGCCCGTCCGGAAAAGGTCTCACCGCTGCGCGTCTTCAATCTGGTACAATTCAATGACAGCATACTTTGGGCAGGAACCCGAAAAGGCAGTATGTTCCAGATAAACACCCGTACACTGAAAGTTACCTCGCTCCCTATCTTACCACACACCGATCTCTATGTAACCTATATCTACCCCGATTCGCACCAACGGATATGGATAGGGACAGACAACAACGGGCTTTATGTATCAGACCGCAACGGCAGCATCATCGCTTTTTACAGCAAAGAACAGTTGGGTTCCAACGCCATTAAAGGCATCATTGAGGATGAAATGAGTAATATCTGGGTAGGAACCGGAAACGGACTCTGCTGTATCAATCCCCAAACAAAAAATATAGACCGGTATACCACTGCCGACGGATTGCCCATCAACCAGTTCAACTACTCCTCCGCCTGCAAGAAACCTGACGGAGAACTGTATTTCGGAACCATTAACGGCATGATTTCTTTTTATCCGGAACAGGTACGCTCCGTCAATCCCCATTTCAACATTGCCCTGACTGCTATATGGAGCAACAGCGAATATATGTCACCCAATAATGAAAAGGCGTCCATCCCTTCCTCCATCTCCGAGCTGACAGAGATTACCCTGACACACGACCAGGCCCAATCCCTGCGTCTCGAATATTCCGGACTGAATTATCAATACACCTACAACACCCAATATGCCATGAAAATGGAAGGTATCGACAAAGACTGGCAGTTTGTAGGCAACCAGCATCAGGTACGTTTCTCAAACCTGCCTTCAGGAAGGTATATCTTAAAGATCAAAGCCAGCAAAGACGGCATCCACTGGGATGAAACGGGACAAAAAGACCTTGCCATCAGAATCCTTCCTCCCTGGTGGCTCTCATCGGGAGCATACCTTGCCTATGCGCTACTCTCCCTGTTAATCATTTACGCCGCATACAGATATACCAAAACACGTATCATCCTGCTCATGCGACTGAAAACAGAGCATGAACAGCGTGTCAACATAGAAAACATGAACCAACAAAAGATCAATTTCTTCACATACATCTCCCATGACCTGAAAACACCGCTAACCCTGATTCTGTCACCTCTTCAACGGTTGATCCAGCAGCCACAGATCAACAACAACGACAAAGAGAAGCTGGAAGTCATCTACCGCAATGCCAACCGGATGAATTATCTGATTAACGAATTACTGACGTTCAGTAAAATCGAAATGAAGCAGATGCATATCAGCGTCCGCAAAGGAGACATCATGCATTTTCTGGAAGAGTTGTCTCACATCTTCGACATCGTAGCCGGAGAACGGGAAATAGACTTTATTGTCAATCTGGAAGACACCGAAGAGGAAGTATGGTTCTCGCCTTCCAAACTGGAACGGATTCTTTATAACTTGCTCTCGAACGCATTTAAATACACACAACCGGGAGGATATGTCAAGTTGAGCGCCAAACTGATAAAAGAAGAAAAAGAGACATTTGTGCAAATCTCCGTGAAAGACAGTGGTAGAGGCATCCCTAAGGAAGCCCAAGAACAAATATTCGAAAGCTACTACCAGGTAGAGAAGCGTGACCACCGCGAGGGATTCGGACTAGGGCTGTCGCTCACCCGTTCGCTCATCCACATGCACAAAGGGGAAATACGGGTAGAGAGCGAAGTCAACAAAGGTTCGGACTTTATCGTCACCCTGAACGTATCGGAGGATGCCTACGCACCCGACGAACGCTCTTCCGAAAACATCACGACCGAAGAAATACAAAAATACAACCAGCGAATCAAGGAAACAATCGAACTCATCCCCGAAAAGCTGACCAACAAAGAGAAAGACTCCGGCAGAGAATCTATCATGATTGTGGAGGATAATAAAGAAATGAATGATTACCTCGCCAGTATATTCGGCGAGAAATACGACATCATACGTGCCTACAACGGAGCGGAAGCCTGCAAGAAGATAGCCAGACAACTGCCGAATCTGATTATATCGGACTTAATGATGCCGGTGATGGACGGACTGGAATTCACGGAACGCGTCAAGCAAGATGTAACGACCAGTCATATCCCCGTCATCCTCCTGACTGCCAAGACGGATGAAAACGACCATACAGAAGGCTATCTGCGGGGAGCGGACGCCTATATCACCAAACCTTTCAACGCCAAGAACCTGGAGTTGCTGGTACAGAATATCCAGAAGAGCCGGAAGCAGAATATCGAGCACTTTAAACAGGCGGAGGAACTGAACATCAAGCAAATCACCAACAATCCACGGGATGAGGTGTTTATGAAAGAACTGGTAGAGCTGATCATGGCGAACCTCACCAAGGAAGATTTTGGAGTAACTGAAATCACAGCCCATCTCCGCATCAGCCGTAGTCTGCTGCACATGAAACTGAAATCACTCACGGGATGCTCCATCACACAGTTTATACGTACCATCAAGATGAAGGAAGCCAAAACCCATTTACTGAACGGCATGAATGTTTCCGAAGCTTCATTCGCTGTCGGTATATCAGACCCGAACTACTTTACAAAATGTTTCAAAAAGGAATTTAATATCACTCCGACAGAGTTTCTCAAGCAATTGAAGTAATTCGCCGGAACTGGCACTTGTAAATCTCCTTATACTCTACAAAGTTTGAAAAAGAATATGTAACTTTGTAGTAATTATGAGTGAAAGTCAGAATATTGAATATAAGGAATCGTGGAGAGACGAATATCTAAAGTGGATTTGTGGTTTTGCAAATGCACAAGGTGGACGTATCTATATCGGTATAGACGATAACCAACAAGTGGTTGGTGTAGCAGACACCAAACGACTAATGGAAGACATTCCTAATAAGATTGTTAACTACCTGGGCATTGTAGCTGATGTAAATCTTTTGCATAAAGAGGGTAAAGACTACATCGAGATTGCCGTGCAACCGTGTAATTTGCCTATCGCTTATCACGGTATATATCATTATCGCAGCGGTTCTACCAAACAGGAGTTGAAAGGTGCAGCCTTGCAACAGTTTTTGCTTCGCAAAATGGGGCATTCGTGGGATGATATTGAAAACGAAAGAGCTACATTGGATGACATCGACCGCCAAGCTATTGATTTCTTTTTGCGTAAAGCCGTCGATGCCGGACGTATGCCAGTAGATTCATTGAATGAAACTACGGAAAAAGTACTCTCTAATCTGAATCTTATCGGTGGGGAAGGTAAGTTGCGCAATGCTGCTTTACTTCTATTCGGCAAAAATCCTGCAAAGTTTTTCACCAGTGTACAATTTCGTATTGGGAGGTTTGGTCGTGATGAAGCCGACCTGATGTTTCAAGATGTAGTGGATGGAAATATCATTCAGATGACCGATCGCGTGATAGAAGTATTGAAATCCAAGTATCTCATTTCACCTGTCCATTATGAAGGATTGCAGCGCATTGAACCTTTAGAAATTCCAGAAGATGCATTGCGGGAGAGTTTATTCAATAGTATTGTGCATAAGTTGTACACGGGAGTACATATACAAATGAAAGTGTATAATGACCGCATCCGCCTTTGGAATCCGGGGACACTTCCCGAAGGTATGACTATCGAACAATTATTAGGTGACCACGCTTCACAACCCCGGAATCGCCTTATCGCCGAAACTTTTTACCGTGCCGGATTTATTGAATCATGGGGACGAGGTATTCATAAAATTTATGAGGGTATGACGAAAGCAGGGCTCCGCAAACCGGAGTTTATAAATGAAGCCGGTGGCGTTACACTTATCATATATAGACCTAACAGAATTAAGAACGATGACCCTTTAAATGATCCTTTAAATGACCCTTTAAATGACCCTTTAAAACTATCATCATTAGAGAAAGATATATTAAAATTGATAGTAAAAGATAATCAGTCAACATATGATAATTTAGCCATATCTTTATCTGTTTCCAGTGCTACGATCAAGAGAGCATTCCGCAACTTAAAAGTGAATGGCTGCATTATTCGAAAAGGCTCGAAAAAGATAGGTTATTGGATGATAACAGAAAAAGGAAAATCTATTCTAAAGTAGAGTCGTAAGCTAATTTAAGCGATATAAATTTAACAGAATGTCTAAAAATATCACCGGTAATCAGCCTGCAACATCGTTGATTCAGCTAATTACCGGTGACAGATAGACACCTATAATCGACTAATACCTATTCTACCATTCCTGGAAGCGTAAATCGGCTTCCGGATTCTGACGACGAATCAATTCTTCATTGACTTGATAAGTAACACCGCCTTTCGTGTATTTATAAGAAAGTGTAAACTTAGGCTGTTTCCCTACAAATTCCAGTGATTCGGCTGCAGGATCTAATGTGGCGGATGCATCTGCGATAGCGACACTTCCCCCGGCCTCGATAGTCACACTTCCATCTGAATTGACTGTCAGATTCACCGATTCATTGTTTTCCAACGTTTGTCCGAAGCCCGGTCTGCGTACCTTGTTCCTGCCTAATGAAACAAAGTCGCGGGTCATATTCTGACTCAAATCCTTGTTATTGTATTCAGTCACCTGCTGGGTGGATAAGTTGGTTACTTTCCCTTTCACAAAGTAGGTGCCGTGATACTGGCTGACAAACTTGACAACTACAATACTGTAATCCTTCAAATTGCCATTCACGTCGGTACTTACTTCATCCTGATTGTGATTGACCAACCGGAAAGGGATGGCATAATGCTTATCCAAAGCGGCATCGTCATTATAAAAAGCATCGGAGAAAGTCACTTTCACATCTGCGATTGCCAGGTTCGGGTTGCTGATCGTCATCTTGTTCGGATCAGCCAACTGATAATAGTTTTCCGGCATTAGTGTCAAGCCCGTACCATCCAATAAAGACGGATCGATCTCGAACGTAGCCCAATCATCGGTATGCACTTCTCTTTTGCCGCCAATGGCCACTCCTACCTTTATCGACATATCTGTGTCGGCTACCAGTGTCCGCAAAGGTTTCTGCGAAGCAAAGTACACCGTACTCTTATCGTAGTCCTTTTCATAATCATCATAACAAGCAGTCATCAGAACGCTTATCAGCCCTATCCATAATATATTTAGTTTCTTCATTGTAAATAAGTATTTATATCAACCACATGTTATTCCCAACCCTGATTATTAATTAGATTCTTATTCTTTTCCAGCTCTGAATATGGCAGTGGAGTGAAATAGTTTTTCACTTCATATTTCCGTTGCTCCACCTTCTGTACTTTGAAGCTGAATGTACCGTCTTCATTGCGGGTGACGGCAACTCCTTCCACCTCTTCGTTCAACGGCAATACCCAGCGCCGCATATCAAAATAGCGATGATTCTCGAAAGCAAACTCCAAGCGGCGTTCATTCTGAATCAGCTTTCTGAACGAATCCTTACTTTGAGCTACTTCATCCAGATAAAGATCAAAGTTAATACCTCCTGCCTGCAAACGGATCGTTTTCATTATTTCATAAGCAGAATACAGACATCCCTCCCCTTTCACCGTCGGGTTGCCCCATGCCTCATTGGCAGCTTCGGCAAAGTTAAGAAGAACTTCCGATTTCCGTAATAAAGGATTGTAATGAACCGAACTTAACGTCTGGATCGGATTCAGCATAGCCGATTTCTTAGATACGAATTTAGCCAGGTAATAACCGGAACGTGTAGCATTCTCACTAAACGACGGAGAATCTTTTCCACCCTCGGACATATCCAGTGACTGACCGGAATCACCAAATGTAGCACTGTGGTAATAAACATTCAATGCAAAACGATTATCCAGTATGGCATAAAGCTGCATCATATCAAAGTCTGGATCAGACAAGTCGATACCCGAACGGACGTCAGTTGCCGGATAACCGTTCTTCGTATAAAAAGCCTTTACCAGATTATGAGAAGGAGTGGCACGGGCACTTCCATAATAGAACGGCGGGAAATGAAAACCTTCCAGCAGGTTATTATTAAAATACCTGCGGAAAGCATAATCGGAACTTTCCGTCTGAACATCGGCTATGGAAGAAGCCGTGACAGGAACAAAAGTACCGAAACCTTCCATACCCAGAATCTTATTAATCTCTTTAGCTACCGCTTCCCATCTTGCCTGATAAACTGTAGGGTTCAGTATTTCGAATTGTCCCATACCGGTAATCTTCGTCACGTCATCATCCTGCATGGCTGGGCTGGCGCTATATAAAAGCGCACGGCTTTTCAGAACAGCCGCAGCAGCTTTCGTGGCACGCCCGATTTGTGTATTACCAAACTCCAGGTCATCTCCCTGATATGCGTTCGGCAACAGTTCGATGGCATTATTCAAATCGTTTACAATAAAATTGACTGTTGCCTGATATGTAGGACGGAGGAACTCACCATTCTGCGCAGCTTCTTCCTGCGAGATAAAATGATCTGCCAACGGAATACCCAATGCTTTTCCGTTCTTACCCTTTCCACCGTACATCTTCAATAGTTCGAAATGCCACCATGCACGCAGGAAATACGATTCACCTTTCAGACGTAACTTGATTTGCTTGTCCACTTCCGGATCGGTACGGTTGTACTGCACCTGGTCGGTCAAGCCGTTTTCGAGGAAAGAGTTTACATAATTCAGCATGTTGTATGCATTGCTCCAGTTTCCAATCGGATTGTTAAACGCTGTCATACCGCCCATGCTTAATTTATAGACAGAAGAGCTACGCAAATTGGTCATTGCATTATCAGTAGCACAATCCAGAAAGTTATCTTCGAAGCAATCCGGACGGTTGGCTATGCCATTATAAGCTTTATATAGTACGCCTTGAGCAAGCTCCGGAACTCTCCATGTATCGGAGTCTCCGATCTGCCACGTCACCTTGGTATCCAATGTGTCGTCACAAGCACAAAAGAAAAACAGACCTGCTAAAACGCAACTTCCTAATATATGTTTCATATTGCCATCTATTAATTGTTCAAAATTAAAATACAAAAGAGACTCCACCTGTAAAGCTACGTGTCACCGGATAGTTGGTCACACCGGCATTCAGCAGTTCAGGATCCAGATCCTTCACGGAAGAAAGCACGAACAAGTTGGCACCACGGGCAAAAACCTTGATCTTTTTCACCACCGAACTCGGAGAGAACTGATTGAACGTATAGCTCAACTCGACATTCTTCATACGGAAGAAACTTGTATTCTCCAGCCAAAAGGAAGAATTACGGAAGTTGTTCTCACCGGCAGTTGTTGTCAGACGAGGATAGCTTCCGGTCGGGTTGTTTACCGGATGGTAACGGTCTAATGCCAGTTTGGAGTATTTACTTTCTCCGTTGTTCCAATAATAGGCATTCGTTGCCCAAGTGTGAACACCCAGTTCGGAGTATCCCTGAAGATACAGCCCCCAACCTTTGTAGCTTACGCTGAAGTCAATACCCAGTGTAGTACGCGGGAATGAGTTTCCAAGTTCTTTCACATCACGACCATCGATAACCTTATCACCGTTCAGATCCCGGTAGGCAATGTCGCCCTCCTGATAATCGGCAAATGTCTGGGTTGCATGTCCGTTGATAGCTACGTCCTTACCAAATAATCCTTCGGCAACCAATCCCATCATAGCATCGGTAGAGCGTCCTACGGTGTAGCGGTATTCTTCACCATGTTTCACCTGATTCCATTTCAATACTTTGTTCTTTGACCATACGAAATTGGCTCCTACCGAATAAGACCAGTCGTTGACGCGGTCGCTCCAGGTGAACATTCCTTCTATACCGTGATTCAAGACAGAACCCATGTTATCCTGGTAAGTAAAGTTGCCTGTATAATCCCCGTAAGATGCATCGACAGAACCGATGATGTCTGTATGTTTTTCACGGAAATAGTTTATTTCGGTATATAAGCGGTTGTTCAGGAACAGACCTTCCACACCGATGTTCCATTCTGCCGCCTTTTCCCATTTCAGGTTCGGATTGCCTGCACGGACAAAAGTAGAATAGTAAGCCGTAGCACCGTTGTTCGTTGTTCCGAATCGGAAACTGCCGTCTTGTGCCCAGGCACGTTCATACAATAAATGTTCCGTGCTTCTGTCATATCCCAGAATACCGGCACTGGTTTTCAGTTTCAGGAAGTTCACGTATTCATTGTCTTTCAGAAAATCTTCATTGCTTAGAATCCAGGCAAGCCCCCCCGCAGCCGAGAAGAAATATTTGTTTCCCGGTTTGAAACGGTTGCTTCCCATCAATGCCATGTCGGCTTCCACAGCATAACGGTGGTCGTACATATAGTTCAGGCGCAATGCGTAGTTGGCATTGATGATGTCTTGGGTCACTCCCTGATTGGTTGTTTTCGAGTACATATAAGTCAGGCGTGCCGATACATCGTGTTTTTGATTGAATGTATTCTCATAACCGGCAAAAGCATTCCATCCCAATGTCTGTTGCAGGGTAGTCGACTTCCGGCTTTGTGAAGTGGCTACATCTGTTTTCTTCATCTGGGTGTACATGATTTTTTCCTCACCGGCAAAGTCACGGTATGTCTTGATGGCATACGTCGGATAGACTTTGCTCAAGGAAAGTTGCAGGTAATCATAGTTGTCGAAAGAGAGGAAAGCTCCGGCTTTCAATCCTTTCGTCAGCATATCAAGATCAAATTTCAAACCGATATTGGTCTGGCTACGCGTATAGCGTTCGTCTGTATATCCTCCGTACATGGTTTCCGCATAAGCATTCATCGGCTGCCGGAGGCTTGCACCGAACAAAGGAATCCCGTCCGAACCGCCTGCCAGTCCGGTTTCTTCCGTTGACATTGTCAGAGGGTATTCATTCGGGCGGTGAGTAGACAAGGCCGTAAATACCTGTCCACAGTCCAGTTGTCCCCATTTGCGCATTTCCATACGTCCGGCAACGTCTGCGGATATAGTCAGGAAATCCGTTACGTTAAAGTCGAGGTTTCCGCGAAGCGTCAAGCGGTTCAGTTGTGGAGTATAGGCAACGTCTTCAAATCCGCTACCTCCTACATATCCGGCAATCAGTGCGTAACGCACTCTGTCGGTACCTCCCGTCATATCGAATGATACTTTCCGGTAATTGGCATTCTTATTCAACAACTGATCATATAAATCAACGTTCGGGTATAACAGGTCATTGGCTCCTTTGGAGTTTTTATATCCTTCCAGTTGCTTTTGGTTATAGTAAGGAGTCATCCCGTCATTGGCACGCGCTTCATTATACAGATTAGCATACTGATAGGAATTCAGGAAATCCGGTGTGCGTGTCATCTGCACCACTCCCACCTCGGCAGTGGCATTATAAATACGGCGGTTGGCCTTTCCTCTGCGGGTAGTTACCCAAAGTACTCCATTCGCTGCACGTGCTCCGTAAAGAATCTTAGCAGTGGCATCTTTCAGCAACTCGATACGTTCAATTTCTTCAGGAATCAAATCCGCAACCGGACGTTCCACACCGTCGATAATAACAATAGCCGTATTTTCCGACATACCGTGCTGGCCACGGATATATAAATCAGGCGTATTATTTCCCAATCCGCTGACCGTAGAGCGGACCTGCAAACCTAACATTTTACCTTGCAGCATATTCGTCAAAGTCAAATCCGGAAACGTTCCGAACTGCCCGTTCTCCAGTACACTCGTTGCACCTACTTCATTCCCTTTATATGTCTTTCCGCCATCGGCTCTGTTCACCAAGGATTCTCCGGTCAGGAACAGAGGCTCTTTCTTCAGGACAATCTTTTCAGGAACGATATTGCTACCTGTCAGTTTATACACTTTATCCTCGTATCCCAAAGCTTCGATCATAACGGTTGCGTCATTCTCCACTTTCGTCTGAAAACGTCCCTTTTCATCTGTATATAGAACGACTGCACCTTCTCCACAAATGATAGAAACATTCTTCAGCGGACTACCTTTCTCGTCGGTAACAATAGAAACTATTTCCACCAAAGGCTTCTTCGCCGACTTTCTCTTTGATTTATTTTGTGCGAAAGTCAGGCTAGAGCCAACGATAAGGACAAATATGAGCCCTATCAGTCTTATATATCTAATCTTGTTTCTCATATACTTTTCTTTATTTTAGGTATCACCATCCGGGGTTCTGTTGAAGATTATCCAAAGCCGCCACTTCATCCATCGGCAACGGATACCAATAATTACGCTTGTTAAACGTCCGCACGGCTGTCTTTACCGGAACATACTCATAGGTGAAGTCGGTCAACTTATAAGTGCAGGCTTTTTCCACTTTCAACTGGTCGGCGGTATAAGAATGGTTGATCGGGGTAGCTTTAACGCCCATAATCGGATATTCACCCTTAAACAAGTCTTCAGCAATCATCCAACGGCGGATATCGTACCAGCGGTGTCCTTCGAACATCAATTCCACACCGCGCTCCCGACGATAAGCTTCTCTAAAGTCCACTCCATCCGGCAGTTCACCGATTCCGGCTCTTACACGGATTTTATTCAATGCCTGACGGGCCGACATCGTACAACCTGTCACTATTGCATCCGGATCACCTGTTGCTTCGTATGAAGCCTCTGCCATATCGAGGTAAACCTGTGAAACACGAATGTATACAGCCACCAGACGATATAATTGGAAACCTGCTTCGCCAAACAAAGGCACACTTGCTTCCGGCCAGATAAACTTCTTACACATATATCCGGTCTGCTGGGAACCTCTCGTAAACTGGTTGGTAGAAATGAAGTTCTCGGAATAACCGCCCGAATAAGTGGTTACATAATAAGGAACACCCTGCAAGTTCTTTCCCCACTGTTCACCGGGGACAAGGATATTGTTAGTGAAACGAGGATCTCTATCCGAGTATGGATCGGTAGTCTTCACCGCATCATAACCGGAACGCGGATCAGTGATCGGATAGTACTTACCATCAGTTCCCATGCGTTCGTACATATCTACCGCATTTTGTGTCGGAGCATTATAAGGAGTACCTTCGGCACCGGTCTTGTTATCATAAGGTTGTGTCAACCACTGCGCTCTGACAAAAGCCGACCAGTTACCGTGATGCCAGCGCAGAAACCATAAGTATTCCGGTTGTGCGAATTGGTTGGAATTAGGCATTAACTGAATACTGCGGTATTCGTCATGATTCATCAGGCGATAATATTCGTGGCTTTCGATAGCGTTGATAGCCTTCTGCGCACTGCGGGCAGCCTCGGCAGCCATTTCTTTTCCATATCCTTTGTTTTCAATGGTATTCAGGTCATTCTGCATCAAAGGACTGGCCGCATAAAGCTGCGTCATTGCTTTTAATGCCATAGCACCTACTCTGTCAGGCCGACCGTGCTCTACATCCGACCAACTTAATGGCAAATATTCAATGGCTTTATCCAGATCAGTCTGCATCCATGCATTGGATTCCTGATAAGTTTTACGGGGAAGATCGAAGTTGTCTGATGCTCCCCAAAGCTGGTCAAAGATAGGCATTCCGCCATATCGTTTGATGATTTCAAAATAGAAGTAAGCACGCAGGAAGTGAGCCTGTCCCAGCAATTTTCTTTTCTGGTCTTCGGTAATCGATTTCACCTGGTCGACTCCGTTAATCACACGGTTCACGATACGAAGTCCGGTATAGGCACGCGAAATAGCACTTTTGAAATTCGCTCCATCACTTTTACTTCCTATTTCGAAACGTGTACTCGCATTCTCCAGCCAGTTGCCTGCATTGACAAACTTCGACGGGTCATCATCACGGACAGATGCATATTCATCGGACAAATTACCTACCGTTACATACGTATTTGAATAGGAGTTGATGCCATGTGTGAAGATCAATATATCACCATTCAGAAAAATGCGGTCCATGAACCCTAACAAGCTGTTATAGTCTTTATAAACATCATCTTCGGAAAGTCCGTCATCAGGGGAACGGTCCAGGTAGTCCTCACAACTTCCGAAAAACAACCCCAGCATAATGATCCATATCCAATTCAACTTATGTCTTCTCATATCAGTAAATTTAAAGTGTCTCATAATCCTAATCTAAAACCAATATTATAACGTCTCACCATCGGATACACATTCTGTCCCGAATGCTCCGGGTCACGACGTGAATCGCCTTTCGAGAATGTCAGCAGATTGGTACCGTTGATATATATCTGCAGCTTTGTCAGATGCACAGGTTGTAACCAGCGTTTCGGAATCTCATAATTCACTTCCAGATTCTTCAGACGAAGATAAGCATGGTTGGTATACGTATAAGTACTGCCCACCGAGTTGTAATTTCTCTGTACATGAATACTAGGGCGGACGGCTCCGCTCTGAATCGGGGCATCGGCTGTCCATGTGTTCAATGTATTGGGTTGAGCTTTGATGTTACCTGCAGGGAAATCCCACAAGTAAGACGGTATCGCTTCCTTATAAACATCCATGGCACTGTACCACAACATATTGAATCCAAATCCTTTGTAAGAACCTCCCAGCGTAAATCCGAGGGTAGTTACCGGATAGTTCAGGTCTTTCATCGGAACCATATCTTTAGCATCGATCATACCGTCTCCGTTGTAATCAATGTAATACAAGTCACCGGGAATCAGTGTGTTGTGTGCACCGTTGGCAATGGTAGACTGCGCCGAGTTATAAATGTCATCCAACGACTGGAAGTTACCTGTTGCCAGGTACTTGTTGACGTATCCGATTGATTTCCCGGCTTTCTTCAGATATTCACTCTGATTCTTCGGGTCGTCAATAAAGACGACACGGTTCTCGCTAGTTGCAAAATTAAACTTTGCATAATAATTAAACTTTCCGATACGATCGTTCCAAGTAACATCCAGTTCGAAACCATGATTTTTAGTTTTACCCAGATTCACCTGCGGGAAAGCAATACCACTGTCCGCCCAAGACGGAATTGTATTACGAGTCATCAGAATATTATTTCGCTTTTCATCGAACAAGTCCAACGTAAAGTTCAATTTGCCCCACAAACCTATCTCAATACCGATATTCTGTTTAACGGATTCTTCCCAGGTGGCATCCGGATCGGCCAGTTTGCCTTCTTTATATAAAGGTCCCCAATTACTGGTCTGGTATTTACCGAACTGTGCGTTATCGGAGAGTTGCTCGAATTTCTGAATATAGTTGAAACGGGTAGCCCCTTTATCATTACCCACCACACCATACGAATAACGCACTTTCAGGTTGGTCAGTATTCCTTTGGTCCATTTCTTCACCCAAGGCTCTTCACTGATACGCCAACCGATAGAAGCGGACGGGAAGAAACCGAAGCGATGTCCCGGAGCAAATTTTTCCGAGCCGGTATAAGCACCGTTAAACTCGGCCAGGTAACGTTCTTTGAAGTTGTAAGTCACACGACCCACCCAATCTTCTTCGTAAGCCGGGAAGTTCATGACGGCCACATTATCACTAGTCGACTCGTTCATCTTACGGTTGAACACAAACAAGGCACTTACATCATGGTCGCCAAACTGACGGTTGTAATTCAATGCCACTTCATAATACAACTTACGTCCGTAAGCCTTGAATCCGTCATAAGCACCGCCGACAGGTAAATCTCCAGGGGCGTTTTCATCCGGATAGCGTTTCTCCGTATAATTATAAGTAATGGTTCCATCGGGATTGTAAATAGGATTGGCATAATCATACACACGATTGATACGAATATGCGTACGTTGAGCAACCAAATCATCTTTACCCAGAATCTTACCCGGCATAATCTGGGTACTCCATGATGAAGAAGTGGTATAAGACAAGGATGCTTTCAATGATAATCCTTTAGTGACAAAGTCCAGTTTCTGATTCAGGATCACATCATAGAAACCTTGATGTTGCTTAATGTTACGACTCCCCCCTTCTGTCATCAGACAGACAATGTTCTGATCGGAACTTAACCCGTCTCCCCATATTCCATTGCTGTATTTAATCGGAAACTCATTACTCGGAGCCGTGAAGAACGTTCCGAAAAAGCGTTCATCCGGAGAATCGACATTCTCATAATAAGAAGGTTGATTCTGATACCCCATCTTACCGGCTACATTAAATGACAGTTTGGTAGTATTCGTTATATTGAAGTCGAAATTACTACGCCAGTTATAGCGGCGATAGGAGAAGGAAGGATCAAATTCCTCCTGTTTGGTCGTATTAAAGATATCACCGTCATGCAAATAACCCAAAGAAACGAAATAACTCATTTTCTTTGTACCACCTCGTACATTCAGGTTGTAGTTCTGCTCGTAACCTACATTCTTTACCATTTCTTTCCACCAGTCCACTTGCGGGAAAGCATCATTGTAAGGACCATAATTTCCGGTAGCATACGCATTTTCCCATGCAGCAATGGTAGATTCGGGAACCAGTGCCCCCCAGTTGGCATCATTCGCCTGGGCTCTGTTATACTGTTTCATGGAAGTCACATAATCCGCCCATTCGGGAGCGGCAGACGGTTGTTTGAAGCCAAAGTTGGCAGTGAACGAAATCTCCGGTTTCTGTTCCAGTCCCCGCTTGGTGGTAAGCAGGATAACGCCGTTTGCACCTTTCACACCGTAAACCGCAGTGGCCGAAGCATCTTTCAATACAGAGATGGATTCTATTTCATTCACATCGACATCATTGAAATCACGCTCGATGCCGTCCACCAGTACAAGCGGCGCAGCTTCTCCCCAAGTGGACTTACCGCGAATCAACAAAGAGGCCTGATCGGCTCCCGGCTTCGAAGTGGAGTTGATGGCAACCACACCGGGCATCTGACCTTGCAAGGCTTCGGACACAGAGTTCACACTACCTACCTTTAACAAGTCGTCTCCCTTTGCCGTAGCAATGGAACCAACGCTAGATACCTTTTTCTGAACACCATATCCTACCACTACCACTTCCTCCAACGTTTCCGCATCTTCTCCCAAAGAAATGACTCCCAGCGTCGTCTTATTCTTTAAATCCAGTTCCAGAGTTTTATAGCCCACATAAGAAATGACAAGTATGTCTCCTTTCGATGCTTTCACGGAAAAATTACCGTCAAAATCAGTAATCGTACCGCTGCCTGTACCTTTCACGCGAACGCTGACACCTATCATCGGCTCACCGGATACTGCATCCTTCACTTGTCCCTTCCAATAGATTTGTTGTGCATGTACGCTCAATGTACAAAGCAAAAAGCAACAAAGACAGAAGAAAGAAAAATAAAGTCTGTTCCTTTTCATAAACATTATTTTTAACTGTTAACAAATTCTTTATCTCATAGCACAAATTAAGCGGGAAAATCTTCAAATGAAAGGGAAGAATCTCCTTAAAACCCGTACAAATGTGCAAAATAGATTTCTCTACTACATTTCTGAACAAATCATTTCCACATTGGCTTTATGACGTGATCTTTGTCTACGGTGATGCTATATACGCCGTCATTTCCTTTCTCCAGCATAAGCGGAACAATACGCGTTTTACGAGGTTGCACCGTGGAGTCCGAACGATGGACATGATAGACATAATAGTATTTTCCATCCAACCCCTTAAACACATCTCCATGTCCCGATCCGTTTTCTCCTACGAGACTACGATGTATGATCGGACTGTTCGGATGTTTCTTCCACGGACCAAAAGGGGAAGAAGCAGTAGCATAGCCCACCGAGTAGTCAATATTCATAAAATGATTAGCAGAATAGAACAGGTAATACACTCCGTCCCATTTCATAACCGTCGGTCCTTCCATTACTGGTGCGGACTTGTAATTCGGAGTCTTTTCCCAAGGCTCCGTGCAGTCCATACATTGTTTCAACGTTTCCGGTTTGATGCCTCCCTTCTTCATGTCAAACTCGGCTACCCAAAGGTAATTTCCTTTATTAAAACGAACATGATACAGGTAGTATTTCCCATCATCATCCTTAAACAGGAATGAGTCGATATTTTTGGCGGAAGCGTCTATCGGTCTGACTTCTTTCTGACGGAAAGGACCGAATACCGATTTTGAAGAAGCAATCACCGTTTGCTCATTGGCGGTATAAGTGAAATAATAGGTTCCTTTCTCCTTAAAATATTGAGGTGCCCAGAAGCCTTTTTCACCGTACGTACGGTCACCTTTCCGAAGAATCAGTTGCTGGGAACTGCCGTCGGGAACCGTCCAATGCTCCAAATCGGTCGATTCGAGGATGGAAAAGCCCAACGGTTCCTGGTTGCGCGTACCGGTGAGGTAGTACTTTCCATTTTCCACAAAGATAGTGGGGTCGGCAAAAGATATTTCTTTCCAATCATCAGCCTGCAGTTGGGAGACAGATATGAATGTCGCTCCCAAAGCAAGTGTCATTCGTAAGAGGATTTTATTGAATGTATTCATCAGTTTATATCTTAATTATTATATCACTTCTTATTAATCCAGTTCCCATGCCAAACGGGGTTGTTCACCGTCAAGGTTCCATATAGAGTTATCCCAGTCAAGAGTACGGACAGCTTCCATCAAGTTATTGATGGTAGTCAGGCCATTGTAACGGTCTACCGTAATGACAGCGTCCACGTTTACGCTGGCTTGGTCAGGCAACATGGGATTATTGGGGAACACACATTCCATAGCAGGATTAGCGTAACAGGAATAAGCGACGTTCTCGCTGTACCGTCCGCATACCTTACCCGATTTGGGCGCAGCTTGAGAGAATAAATACGTATTCCATGCCACGCAGTGATGAACAGTAATACCGCTCCCGGTAGTATTGTTGGCATTACCCATAATACCTCCCACCTGGTTTTGTGCAGATACATCGCAGTCGCTCCAGCAGTAGGATATGGTAGAGGTTGTAGAAGCACCGGACATAGGTTGCACCCATCCTGCTATACCACCACCCGGATTAGCCACCACCATGGGAACCGCTTTCATCACTCCGTGTGAATAGCAGTGGGAAATTTTGCTTCCAAGCAACCGGCTGGCAATACCACCGACGCATGACTGGGTAGTGATATCACCTATATGATAGCACTGTTCTATAGCAGCTCCCTCACGCACTTCACCGCAGATACCACCTGCCGACCACAAAGCAGTAATCTTCGTTTCCGAACCACATTGATAAATCTTACTGTCTGCTCCATGAAGTCGTCCGCAAATACCACCCGCCTGACCGTCGTCCCATGCGGCATTACCCGAAGTCAGACTGATAGTACCTGACACCCGAACATTCTCTACTATACCCGCACCGGAAACATTACCCGCCTGACCAGCAACAATACCCGCAAGTTTCTTATCAGCGGTAACTTGCGCGTTCGTAAAGGTCACATTGGCACACCGTCCTGTCAACATACCGAAGAAGCCTTGATAACCGGATGAAGAAGATGTAATTTTCAGATTATTGATAACGTGTCCGCAGCCGTCGAAATCCACAGGTCTGACAGCAGTGGCTTCCACCGGAGTCCAGTCCGTTCCTTGCAGGTCGATGTCCGCACCCAGACGTACGTAAGTAGTCTGTCCGTTTTTGAGATATTCACCAAGCTTGGCCAAGTCTTTGGCCGCAGTGATGATGTACGGATTACCGATACCACCTTGTTTTTGTTGCAGATAGAAAGTCATGGTACTCTTTTCTTCATTGACGGCAAGATCGTCAGACTTCAGTTTCAGACCAAGCACGTATTTTTTGGTGTTGTCCAGTGTAGTAAGATCGTGGAAACGCAGACCCACAGCATGCAACACATCGTCACCTTTAAAGTCGAGACTGTTGGCATCCAGGTCATAGTTAGCCGCAGGCAATAGCGTGTATTCCTCGCCAAACGAATGAGCATCGACTACTGCAAATTCCGCTTTCGCTTCCTTTTCGCAATGGCTCTTCTCTACCATAATGGTATATTCATATTCAGGCTCATCCAGATATAGGTCATACTTGCCAGTCTGATTAAGTGACAAAGTGATACCGGAATAAGTAACTTCCGCCTTTTCCGGCTGCGTCAAATCCATGACTTCACCACAGGAAACCAATGAAAACGCCATCAGCGACGCTACAATAGGAATATATCTTTTCATAATTCAATTCTTTTTTAATGATTAAAAAACAGGGATTACCATACCAACATTGTCACCTGACAACCACACTTTTCCACCATCTATCCGAACGACCTCCATTTCCATCTCTTCTTTGAGGAAAGAAACTCCCCGGAATGAGAACGCTGCCTTTATTTTCTGACCGATAGTTGCAGGTTTCCCGGTAAACTTCACATGAATGTATTGGCTTTGATCCGAATTCTGTAAACGATAGGTCAGGCGCTTGGAATTGATTGCAGTCTGAACTTGTTCCTGCTCTGCAAAAATACAAACTCCATCCAAACTATAAAATCCTATTTCGGTATATCCCGTTATATCCTTTCTATCAACGCCGTTTTCAGCATAATCCGTTTTTGCGCAAGAGGCGAAAACCAACAGGTATGCCAATAATACATATATTACTTTCATAAGCGAATAAATTTAAGATCATTACTTTCTAATAGTTGCCGACAATGTTTCTACCGATCCATCCTTATAAGTCACTTCGGCCGTAAGCACTTGCCCGTTCAGGTTCTTATTCACTATATCGATTTCCTGTCCATCCACCTTTAGCTTGTAAGAAGCGACATCAGCCGGCAAATTCAACAGTTGCACCAACGCATATCCATCCACTTGCTGATATTTCAACAGAGGGAACTCTCCCGTCACAAGCTTAGTTTTGACATCATCTTCCCACAACACACTGTCATCCGACTTCAGCAACGCTACATGGTATGTTGTGCCGGGAACAAGATTTTTAACCAGCGTATAATCGCTTTCCGAATCAAGCGGCTGACGCACTACCTCGGTCCCGTCCTTGTCTGTCACCGACAACACTCCCGTCTTATCAGCTCCGTTACCCCAACTAATAAATAACTCCTGTTGTCCTTCGACAAGACTGGAAATTGCCAGCCCATTTTGAGCAGCGATGAAATCAGGATATAATAATGGATTGGGATTGTAGAACCCGTTTGCATCCAGTCCTAAATAACGGGAAAAATAAATTCCTCCAAGCTCCCACATTTCAGTATTCGCATCGTAAACAGCTCTCGCCCCACCGGGAACAACGCTAAAACGCCCGGTAATGGCATACGTATCATATTTCTTGAATACCTCATAAAAAGTCTTATACCAATTCTTCGGATACCAGGAGTAACTCTCAAAAAGACTCTTGAACTCGGCAGCACTAACCGGTGTACCGGCATTCGCCTTTTCAGCTATCAGATTAAGATATTCGTAGATTTTCATTCCGGCTGTATAACCATTCTTGGTTCCCCATTCTCCCAACGCATCGGCCACATGAGGATTCAAAGCACGCACCATAGAGAATTCCGTGCAAATCAGTTTTTTGGTTACACCGTACTTATTGCGGATGATCCGGAAATCATCTTCCGCCTGATTGATATTCAATGCGTGAACATGCAGGTCGAGTCCCACCACATTAGGATTATTATTAACCACAGAGACTACCGCAGGAACCGTTTCGCTCTTCGGCAACTCGGAAACACGGTTCAATGCCCCTGCATAAATGTCAAATGTCCAGCCATTCGCCTGCTTCCAAGTAGTCAGCCGATTGGCAAACTCATTCAGGAATGCCCGGTAATCATCACCGTCGGCATGACAAAGATCGGTATCCAATGCATTTTCCCACTCCGGTTCGTTACCCATAACCAAAATGTCAATGTTCTGCGCCATCTGATAAGTTTGCAATAACACTTCCGTTGCCCGGAATATGTACTCCATCTCCTTCGTCCCTACTTTGGGAACCGTATCGGTATATAATTCAAAAGGTATTTTCAGGCTTAATATGAACTTCACGCGGTCGCCCAACGCTTTCTTGGCCTGGATAAATTTCAGTGTGGGAATATGTGTCTTAATGGCTTCTTCTTTCACGCCTACAATTTTCCCGTTTTCATTTTGAAGAAACAGAGCGGGGACATTGACAAACCCTCTCACCCAATTCACTTTCGACTGCTTCAGCATCTCTATTTCCGTAATCGGGTAGTCTATATTTTCATTATAGTTCGCCCCCAAATCCTGCGCCTTTGTTCCCATTGAACATAAGAACAGCAATACAAACATTAAAAAAGCTTTCATTTTCATATACATACTTCAAGGTTAATTGTCCGACATCGAACAGAACAAAGGTAGAGAAATAAATCCCGGTAGAATAGAACGATTGTTTTATCAACGGGATTTATGTTCAGAATAAACATTTGACCTTATTTTAATGGTTCTTCTTCTACTTCACTGCGATAATAACCATCCACTTCGGCAAAGAAATTTTGTTTCAGAGAATCCAGAAGTTCGGGGTGTTGGGCCGCCTCGTTCTGATGTTGAGTCCGGTCGGCTTTTACATTGAACAATCCGTATTCGCCCAGGTTGCCTAATTCATTTCCGGTCAGGTTGCGTTCGGAACCTTTATAAGGAGGCATCATGATCCAGTCGCCCGAACGGTAAGCCATACGTCCCTGCGCTTCCAATACTACATCTTTGCGGGCAGTTGAAGCTTTTCCGAAGAAAGCATCGAGGTAATTCCGGCTATCCAGCCCTTCCGGCAAATCGGCATGTACCATTGAACCCAAAGAAGCAAGGATATCCACCTGGCAAACCAGCGCATCGGATACAACCGGCTGAATCTTTCCTTTCCAATAAACAAACAAAGGGATATGCGTACCGCCATCAAACAGACTGTACTTGCCTCCGCGAAGTCCTCCTGCAGGAAGATGATTGCCTGCCAACTCCGGAGCACCGTCTTTGTAGCCGTCATTCAATACAGGACCGTTATCGCTGGAGAAGATAATCAGTGTGTTTTCCAACAATCCTTCTTTCTCCAGGTGAGCAAGCAATTCACCGACACACCAGTCCGCCTCAACGATAGCGTCACCACGAGGCCCCATGGTTGTTTTGCCCACAAAACGCTGGTGGGGAGCGCGGGGTACATGAGGTTCGTGCAGGCCGTAGTACAAGAAGAAGGGAGCATCCTTGTGTTCGGTTACAAAATTCTTCACCTTATCTACAAAATAGTCGGCCATGTCCTCGTCTTTCCAACGGGCTTTCTGGCCGCCTTTCATATAACCGATACGGGGTATTCCGTTTACTATGGAGTTATTGTGTCCGTGTGCCCACTGCATCTTCAACATCTCCGGGTGAGAGATGGCAGTCGGTTCTCCTTCAAAATTCTTCTCATAACTTACTTCGATGGGATCAGCCGGATCGAGTCCCACGACATCGCCGTTTTCCACGTAAACGGTCGGCACACGGTCATTGGTTGCCGCAATCAGGCAAGAGTAATCGAAACCGATTTCCCTGGCACCCGGTTTGACGGTTTCATTCCAGTTGACATTCCCGTCGCCCATACCCAAATGCCATTTTCCGATAGCTCCGGTCACATAACCACATTGCTGCATCATCTTCGGCAGAGTGAACTGATGCTCATTGATGATAAGAGGAGCATCGCCGGGCAGGATTTTTGCATCCTTATTTTTCCACGGATACATTCCGGTCATCAAGGCATAACGACTGGGAGTGGAGGTCGCCGAAGTGGCATATCCATTCGTGAAGCAGACTCCTCCATGAGCCAGACTGTCGATATTCGGGGTATGAATGGTAGTCGATCCATAAGCGCTGACATCGCCAAATCCCAGATCATCAGCAAGAATCACAATCACATTCGGTTTTTCTTCTACTTGCTGCGAGGTACAACCTACCAAAGACAATGTAGGAACAAGATAGATTAATTTTTTCATCATATTATGCAGTTAATAACGATGCAAATTTAGCCACCGCTTATCTATTTATATAGAACAAATGTTTAATAATGGGGAGTCATGTCCATCCTATACTTATTCCCCCGAAAAATACATCTTTTACCTCATGAAAATACCCAAAAGAGGGTGTCAGTTCTTCTTTGGGATATTATTGCAACTATTTGGTTCAATATCAAAAAACAGTCTCTATAAGATTATCTACCTTTGTTTCTATCAAAAACTCCTACGAATCACCGTCCGGAAAAGAAGAATTATCATCATACTATTTACTCAAAAAACACACTATCATGAAAAAACTCATTCATACTTTGGCACTACAAAGTATAAAAGTAAAACTCTTGGGGCTATTACTCTTTTTAGCGGGAAACTTACAGGCCTGTTCCGATGAAGGAACCGCATCCATTCAAGTCAATGCGGATGTGCTCTACTTTAACGGTACGGGAGAGACGCAGGAACTGCAGATAGAATCTTCAGGGGAATGGACCGTCACAGTGGCCAAAGGGGGAGAATGGTGTCATTACAAGATGAAAGAAAATGCACCCTCTGTCCTGTCCGTATCCACAGACGCCAATCAAACCGGGAAAGAACGCCTGACCCGGTTAATCATCTCTTCCGGCTCCACAGAAAAAAGAGTGGAAATCTATCAAAGGGCAGCCTCATCCTCCACCACCCCCACTTATCCGCAAGTGGATTCAGATCTGCCTCTTTCTTCATTAACCGATGAACAGGGGAATATTCTGCCTGATTTCAGTAATATCGGCTATATGGGTAGCGAGCAGGAGATTCCCGATGTAAAAGTGGTAGAAACCATCGAAGCGCCCGCAAACGGGGCAGATGCCACCCGGTTAATCCAGAATGCGATCGACAAGGTAGCTCAAATCACTTCCGCAACCAATGGTTTCAAAGGAGCCATCCTTCTGAAAAAAGGACGTTACAGCATTTCAGGAACGTTGAACATCCAATCATCAGGAATCGTACTTCGTGGTGAAGGAGAAGATTCTAAAACGGGAACCGTATTGATTGCCGCAGGAAAAGGACAAAGAACTCTCATTAAATTCGAGGGTACGGGTTCTTCTTCTCCCAGTAGTCCTTCTCTATTCAATATAAAGGATGATTACGTTCCGGTAGGACAGTTCTGGGTGAGGGTTTTAAATCCGTCCTCTTTTCAGGTAGGGGATGAAGTGACCATCTACCGTCCCGGAACCGCCCAGTGGATCAGTGATCTGAAAATGAACCAGATTCCGGAAAGAACCACCGGAGACCCTATTGTGCAATGGACTCCCGAAAGCTACAACCTAAGTTACGAACGCACCATCACTCATATTATAGACGATGCGCTGCACTTCGACAATCCCATCATGATGGCTATGGAAACCCCATATAATAAAGGTGCCGTATTCAAATCGAGCTTCAAAGGAAGAATCAACCGGTGCGGAGTTGAGAATATGCTGATAGAAAGCGAATATACGTCTGATACCGATGAAGACCACGGATGGGTTGCCATAGAATTCAATAAGATGGAGCAGAGCTGGGTGCGTAATATCACTTCCAGGTATTTCGGCAACGGACTGGTTAGTTTGAACTCCGGAACCCGGTATGTAACAGTGAAAGACTGCAAATGCCTGGATGCAAAATCCATCATTACCGGTGGAAGACGCTATTCTTACAATATGAATCAGGCACAGCAGTGCTTAGTGATAGACTGTGAAGCCACCGAGGGACGCCATGACTGTGTTACGGGCAGCAAGGGAGTCGGTCCAAACGCATTTGTCAGGGTCAATATACGGAATGCACATGGGGACACAGGCCCTCACCAGCGTTGGAATGTAGGCACGCTCTATGACAACATCAACAGCGACGGTCCGATCAATATACAGGATCGCAGTAACTGGGGAACAGGACACGGCTGGGCCGGAGCCAATCAGGTACTCTGGAACTGCACCGCCAAAGAAGTATGTGTTCAGAATCCCTGGGTATCGGCGAAGAATTATAGTATAGGAACTAAAGGAACCAAACATGCAGGAGACTTTAAGAATCCGGTTCGTCCGGACGGTATTTGGGTAAGGGCCAATGCCACCGTATCACCTGCCTCTCTTTTCGAAGCACAACTGGAATTACGTAAGCGGACGGGAAGACTTTATCATTAAAGAAGTTGCACAAAAGAAGTTGACGCATTATCTGTCAATTACATACAACAATCCCCTTATTTCAACCCTGTCTTATCAATTAAAAGGGAGAAATAAGGGGATTTTCTTTAGAGGAGTTTCAACCTGTGAGATGTCTATTTACCGATTACCGCATCCCAAGTCGTTGCAAAACGGAAGTTACCGATGTTTCCTTTATAGTTCTTGCGATACCTGTAATAGATTGACTTCAGCCCGTTTTTCAATTCATCTCCTTCGGCATTTGCAACCAGCCCATTTGCCGGTTCGCCCTGACTCAAATCCGGATTGACATACAAAACAGCCTGCTTCTTGTCATAATCCACTTTCAATACCAATAAATGCGTCTGATTATAATCGTAAGTTTCAGTACCCTCGGTACAATCCGTACGTACCGCCACACCGAATTTAATCTTGTCTTTCCCTTCACCGGCCACAAACACTTTGCCGCGCACGGCCCTGCTAAGCGGATTAATATCCAAGCCTGCAAAATCATAAAACTTAGTGGAACCCAGTTTCTCGAAATTGACCAGAAAAGCCAGATAATACGCACCACGGGCATACTCCTTATTGCTCTTCGTCAACGGATAAACACTCACCCGGTTCAACTGCCCTTCGCCCGCCAGATTAATCGACGGTCCGCCCTCATTGTAACCTTTATAAGAAAGCGGCTCACCGATAACAGGTCCCTCTTCCACTTCCACCGCTTTCGCATTGAACGCACCATACCAGGTATTGAAACGCGGTGTATTCTGATCGCTCGTATAAACTCCCTTTTCCAACTGATCCCCGGGTTTATACCCTTTCAACAAATTATTCCTCAAGGATTGTGCATGCCCCATCAGAGCAACAGCAACCATGATTACCAATAAACATACTTTCTTCATCATTCGATATTTTATTTAGTTTGGATAAAACACTTATTTCTGATAATAAAGGTCGAAAACGATGGTAGCGTCGGCAGCATCATTGGAGCCATCCAGTTCATTGATCTGACGAATCAGCATAATACCTATCTTACCGTTCTTCGAACTCTTGAAAACAACTACGCCATTCAGATCGAACCGGTCTCTTCCCACAGACTCACCAGGCTTGATGCTCTGCACAGTGATACGGTCTATCTTCGAAGTTCCATCGAACAAAGCCGGAGTCGCCGTTTCCGAAATTTCCGCCAACTGATCGTTTCTGACTAAATCTATAATGTTCTTCTCCTTTTCGATGCTTTCCTGAAGCACGAGAAATTTAGTCTGAATATCGGCATATCCCGGGAACATCGTGATAGCAGTCTCTTTATCCTTGGCATCATCTTTGGACGTTGTGAAAAGATTCGTCCCGTTACATCTGAAGTTCCTAAGATTATGAGCAATCTTATCGAAATTACCCAAAGCAAAAGCAGGACCGGAATAAGTGTTTGCAATCAAATCTATTTCCGAACGGCGTTTCTTGTTCTCGTCGGCATTTAATGTAGGATCGTCGTTCATGTAGCAGGCAGTCTGTATATCCAACTGGCCGGCATCGGTCACTGTCAACAGACAGCCGAAATCACGATTCTGCGCACTTCCCATCATTTGATTTTTGAACACCAGCACTTTGGCTCCGGGTTCGGGAGGCGTCACTTCTTCTTTCACCGTGCAAGTCACCGCATCAAACATCACCTCTTTCGCTTTGCCATTCATCGTGTAAGCCACTATCAAAGAATAAGAGCCTACCGGCATATTCTCCGGAACGGTGAAAGTCAGATTTCCACTTGCCAGACTACTGTTGGTCATCGGAGTATCTTCGATAGTAAGCTGCTTACGCAGGCTGACTTTCGTTACCACCACCTCTTCCCAGTTACTCATTCCCACCGTTACCGAAGCACCGGCTTTCAAACTACCCAGAGCGGCTTTTGCAGCATTCACGTCTGCAAGCTCAAGTTCCTTTTCTTCGGGTTCCGGCTCCGGTTCCTGCACTTCAACAAACCGCTGATAGGTATATGTTTTCTCCGTTTCCGGACTGCCCGTATCATATCCGTAAGTAATCTCTACCGTATTGCCGTCCTCACTTAGTTTGAACCGGTGCTTGTCTCCGCTCTGATAAATCAATACCGATTCATCCACCACACGATATTTGCCCTGCAAATCCACATGTTCGAGTGCCTCCGTCTCTATATTATAGGTACAGATGTACGAAGTGTGATCGGCATTGAAGGTCGCTACAAACTTCTGTGATGTGCTTTCGCGTGTCCAAATTCCCTCCAGCAGGTTATTTCCCAAGTTCTTGTCCCAGTCATCGTCCTTGTCGCAGGATACAAACAGGCAGGACGTAAGAGACAGTAATACATAAGACACCAGATGCAGTGTCCGATTAAAAAGAATGCTTTTTTTCATAATAATATGTTTTTCAATTCAACAAATTCTACGATGGTAAAAATAGACACTTCCTTTCCAATCTATTTTCTAATATGCACCAAAGAATTGCAGATTCCTTTTCGCACTTATAATTTTCCGTCGAAACCTTATAAGAATCGTTCAACTATCTATCTGATAGGGAAAAGGGTACAAAATAATGGGAATCTTTGGGAGGTATTTTACTGTTTTTTGCTATTTTTGTTGCAAGTAAAAACACTCTTTCCTTAAAATCATCCACTTATGAAAAGACTTTTTTGTACATTGCTGTTTGCTATTTCCGTACAGTTTCTTTTTGCCAATCAGCCTTATCATTTCTCTCATTTGTCTGTCAAAGATGGATTATCCCAACTGAACGTCACCTGTATCTATCAGGACAAATTAGGATATATATGGTTTGGTACACGCAACGGACTCAATAAATTCAACGGAAATTCCTTCGAGGTTTACTGGAACCATGCCGACGATCCGCACAGTATCAGTAGCAATATCATTAATTGCATAGCGGAAGATGCAGAAGGCAACCTGTGGATAGGCACAGAAAACGGCCTGAACAGGCTCGACAAGAACAAGAACGAGTTTAAGCGGTATTATATCAACCAGCAGGAAAACAAGGACAAGAACAAGATTACCTCACTTTGTCTTGACCAGCAGGGTACCTTATGGGTAGGAGCCGCCTCTGAAGGACTGTTTGCCTACACTCCCCAAGGAGATTCCCTGAAAAACATCTCCACCAAAGAGCTGAAAGGGAACTGGGTAAATGACATTATTGAAAGAGACCACAAACTCTACATCGCCTCCTACAACAGAGGACTGCTTATCTACGATTTACAGCAGCAGGCAGTAGTCCGTTCCTTTCAACAGAATTCCGAATCACTGCCTATCCCGTCAAACCGGATCAGAAAAGTGCACATCGACAGAAAAGGAAATATATGGCTGGGAAACGACACACACGGCGTCTATGTCATCAAACACGATCCGGCGGAAGTGGTATGTTACAATACCCGGAACGGACTATCCAACAATAACGTCCGTTGCATCAACGAGTCTCCCTCGGGTGAAATATGGATAGGCACTTTCGACGGTCTGAACATCCTCAATCCGGTGACCAACCGGATACAAACCTATCGCTACGGCACACAGGGCACATTGAGTCATCATTCCATCTACAGCATTCTGTTCGACCGGATGCAAACCATCTGGATCGGAACGTATGCAGGAGGTATCAGCTACTATAACCCTTACGGACATCTCTTCGACTTTTACAGTCCCAGCTCGTCCCTAAACAAAACTCTGGGTATCTTAGGTCCTGCCATCGAACACGAAGGGACTTTATACATCGGAGCCGAAGGAGGAGGATTGATTACTTTCGACCTCGAACAGCAGACTTTCCAGCAATACATACTCCCGCACAATCCCGGTGAGTCGATGCAAAGCGTCATTAAAACCGTCTATTACGACAAGAACCGGATTTTATGCGGAACGAGCATCGGGGAAATCTATGAATTCAACCTGCACAATCACCATTTCTCACTGATCTTTCAGAATAATGACCGGAATCCGATTTACCACATCAGTAAAAGCATTTCCGGAGAACTGGTTGTAGGTTCTACAAGTCCGAAAGAGGGACTGATGTTTATTTCAGATACCCCATCGCTCCATGTGCAGACCGAATTTGCCATAAAAGGCGAGGGCACTTTCCGTTTTGCCAGTGTCATCTGTGTATGCGAAATCAGTAACGATGTGTTTCTAATCGGCACTAAAGAGAAAGGCTTATTCTTTTATGACAAGATCAATCACTCCCTGCTTTCCTACAACCACACCAACGGACTAACCGCCAAACATATCAGCAGTATTCTAAAGGACCGTTCCGGCAGGATATGGATCAGCAGCATGGATGGCGGACTAAGTGAATTCAACATCACGACCGAGCAATTCACCACCTACAATGAGAAAAGCGGCTTGCAAAGCAATCAGGTTTGCAAAGTGGTGGAGGGAGCCGACAACAGTTTATGGATCAGCACGCTAAACGGCATTTCGAGATTGGACCTCCGTACCCGGAGCATCACCAATTACAACAAAGAAAGCGGAATACAGATACAGGAGTTTTCTCCCTGTGCAGGATTCCGCCTGTCCGACAACCGGATTTTCTTTGCCGGCAACAACGGTTTTACCCTGTTCAACCCCAATGATATTGTCACCAACCCCAACGTCCCTCCTATTATATTGGACAAACTATATATCAACAACAAACTGGTATGCCCCAATGACGAAGAGAATGTACTGCAGGAGAACATCTCCACCCAAAAGAAGATCGTACTCAATCATAATCAGACCAATATAACCATTGAATACTGTGCGCTGAACTATATCTTCAACAGCAAGAACGAATATTCCTACAAACTGGAGGGATTCGACTCTGACTGGAACAAGGTCGGCAACCGACGTACTGCCTACTACACCAATATTCCGGCCGGAACTTACCACTTCATCGTGAAAGGCTCCAACAACGACGGAATCTGGAATGAACAGGGAGCCACACTGGAAATCGTTGTCTTGCCTCCCCTGTGGAAGACCTGGTGGGCTTACTTGATATACAGTGTCGTCGCCATTGCCCTGATCGCTTTCATTATCCGCTATTTTACGGAGAAGAAACGCCTGCAAAACAACATCAGGCTCAAACAAATGGAAGCGGAAGTGCACGAAGAGTTTTATCAGGAACGAAACCGCCTCTTCACCAACTTCTCACACGAACTGCGTACGCCGTTGACCTTAATCATGGCTCCATTGGAGGAATTCGTAAAGCGAACGGATCTGGTGGATGATGTCCACTACAAATCCCAGCTAATGCTGCGCAACGCGCAGCGCCTGCTCCGTATCGTCAACAACCTGATGGATCTGCAAAAGAATGAAAGCGGAACCATGAAACTACAAGTTTCCGAGCATGACATCGTCAAGTTCACACACGAAGCGGTAAGCTCTTTTCAGGATCTGGCACTGTACCGGAACATCCATTTAAGGTTCAAACATGCCGTAGACGAGCAACCGGTGTGGTTCGACTGGAACCTGCTGGAAAAAGTTTATTTCAACTTTCTCTCCAATGCTTTCAAGAACGTACCGGACGGAGGTTCCATACGAGTGGAACTGAATGTGAAATCACTCTCCGAACTTGCTATCTTCGTGCCTGCCAGACTGAACAAGTATAAGGACCCGGAAATAAAATACCTCACCGTATCCATTCAGGACAACGGTGTCGGCATTGATCCCGACGAACTGGAGAAAATCTTCCGTCCTTTCTATCAGGTAGCACAAAACGAACATTCCAAATCGGGAACGGGCATCGGACTAAGCCTAAGCAAAGCCATTATAGAAATGCACCACGGAGTGATATGGGCAGACAACGCTCCCGACTCCGGCGCAGTCTTCCAATTTGTCCTGCCTATCGACAAAAACGGTTTCGACCCGGAAACGATGGTAGAATCATCCGCCAATGAAACCGTATTATTTAATGTGGAACTTCCGGACACTGCTTTCGAAGCCGAGCATTCGGGCAAGAAGCAGGCCACGATTCTGATAGTAGAAGACAATCGCGACCTGAACAACTATATCTGTTCCTGTCTAGCGGATAAATACAACGTAATAGGAGTGACCAATGGTGAAGAAGCGCTCGCCAAGGCCATCAACCTGTTGCCAAACCTGATTATCACCGACCTGATGATGCCGAAAATGAACGGTATCGAACTGATCCGGCAACTGAAGAAAGACATGAATACCAGCCATATCCCTATCATCATGGTCACTGCCAAGACGGGTACAAACGATATTAAGGAGGGATACGCCGCCGGAGCGGACGAGTACATCACCAAACCTTTCGACGCTTCGATATTGAAAGTCAGAGTGGACAACATCATCCAAAGCCGAGAAAGGCTGAAAGACCTGTACAGCAAAAACTTCTCGCTCGAATCCCTGGGAGTGGATATGACATCTGTGGACGAGAAATTTATGCAGAACTTGTATGCCACTTTGCAGCAGAACATTGCCAACTCCGACCTGAACCTGGATGCTTTCTGCAGAGAACTCGGTTTAAGTAAATCGAACCTCTACCGGAAAATAAAACAGATCACCGGATATTCGCCGAATGAATTTATCCGCAACTTCCGGTTGGAAACTGCTGCCAAGATGTTGAAAGAAACAGATATGACAATTACAGAAGTATATTGTGCGGTGGGTTATAACAGTCTGGCCTATTTCTCCAATTGCTTCAAGGCATTGTATGGCGTTTCACCAACCGAGTTCAAGAACAAAGCGGAGGGAAAATAACGCCTACTGTCATCCTTCAAAACGATTAAATGTTTGATTGTTGCACCGTAACAGATTATTATTTCATCGTTGTATCTAAGGTTTTTCAGTGCAGAGATTAAGGATTTTCAGTGCAGGAATTAGTGAGTTTTTATGCAGTCGGGTAGTCGTCCTGTTATAAGGGGATAATAGTCACCTTATAGAATGATAAATATCACCTTATAAGATGACATTAGTCACTTTATAATATGACTATCTGTCTTTAGAAGGATGAGAAACTCTAAAGATACAAAATTAAACAGCAAAAAGCAAGAGGGAGACTGGAAATATTGCCTCATCGGCGGAACGGATGGATTGCATTTCCGCACGTTAGTTTGTAATATTCCACCATACGTTTGTAAAATGACGTATTTTTCAGGGAGTGTCCGTTTTTACAAGCATTAGAATAGCCTGTGTAATCGACTCTCGTCGGAACGTCCTATTTTTGAGTCAGAAAAACATCGTCGGAGTTTTATCTCTGCGATCGAAGTAGTTATCAGAAATAGAACAGAAATCTTTTATTTAACAATTTATTAAACTAATATTTATGAAACAGAAAGTAGCTTTCATGCTATTGGTTATTTCGTTCTGGTGTGCATCTGCTATTCAAGCACAGACGGGAAACCAAATTACAGGTAAAGTTGTCGATGCCTCCGGGGAACTCGCAGGAGTCAGTGTGGTGGTAAAAGGAACAACAAATGGAGTGACTACAAACATGGACGGCGAATTCAAATTGGGAAACGTAAAATCCGGCGACGTTCTGAAATTTTCTTTTGTAGGTTATAAAACCCAGGAAGTGAAAGTGGGCAATAAGAAAAGATTCGATATTGTAATGGAAGAAGATGCCCAGACATTGGAAGAGGTAACTGTAGTGGCTGTGGGTTACGGTGACGTCAGAAGGCGGGACCTGACCGGTTCTATCGGCAAAGCTAATATAAGCGATATGACGAAAACCCCGGTAAACAATATCGCGGAGAGTCTGGGTGGCCGTATTGCCGGTGTACAGGTGACTTCTACCGACGGAGCTTTGGGGGATAACTTCAATATCGTCATCCGCGGAGCGGGTTCGCTGACGCAAAGCACGGCTCCTCTCTATGTAATAGATGGATTCCCGCAGGAAAGTTCCAGCATGAGCGCCCTCAATCCGAATGACATCGCATCTATCGACATCTTGAAAGATGCGTCCGCCACAGCTATTTACGGTTCGCGCGGTGCCAATGGTGTCGTCATCATCACCACCAAACAGGGACAGGCCAGCAAGGCGAAAGTGACTTATAACGGAAGCGTCAGCATAAGCAAAGTCAACAAAACGATGGATATGATGAGCGGTTATGATTTCGCTTTGTTACAACAGGAAATCATGTCGGCAGACGACTTCTCCAATTATTATCTGAAGAATGGCGTCACTCTGGAAGATTACAAAACTTTTAGAGATTATGACTGGCAGGATGAAATCTACCGTACAGCCGTCAGCCACAATCACTATGTGGGATTGAACGGCGGTAGCGACAAAATGAAATATTCGGCTTCGCTCTCTTACAGCAACCAGCAGGGTATTGTTATCAATACGGATTTGAGCCGTTATCAGGGACGTTTCAATTTCAGCCAGCAAATCAATAAGAAGATAAAGGTAAATGCGAATGCGAATTTCGCCAGTAACGTGCAGAACGGAGTCAGTCCGTCGGCACAGGCTTCGTCGATGTCTCATTCCTTATTATACAGTGTTTGGGGATACCGTCCGGTTTCTCCGTCGGGTTCCGACCTGTTGGCGGCCATGTACGATGAAGATGTGTCGATGAGCGATGACTATCGTTTCAATCCGGTACTTTCCGCACGGAATGAATACCGCCGCAACACGACTAATCACCTGCAAGCCAACTTAGGAGTGGAATGGGAAATCATCAAAAACCTGAAATTCAAGACTACCGCCGGATATACGGGACGGGACATCAAAAGAGAAGAGTTCAACGGCAGTCAGACCCGTACAGGTAACTCGCATCCTAAGAATACACAAAGCAAGGGTATCAATGCCAAGCTGACTCAACAGGAAACCAGAAATTACCTGAATGAGAATACGTTGACTTATCAGTTCAACAAGAACAAACACAGTTTCAACGCACTGGCCGGTCTGACTTTCCAGAAATACTCCGATTATACGACCAGTATCACGCAGGATTACATCACGAACGAATCTTTCGGCATGGCAGGTATCGGTAAGAGTGAAGCTACTCCGACGACCACTGCATCGCTGGGCGACAACGCTATGATGTCTTACTTTACCCGTTTCAATTACAATTATAAATCAAAATATTACGCAAACTTTACCATACGTGCCGACGGCTCTTCCAAGTTTGCCAAGGATAATCGCTGGGGATACTTCCCATCCGGTTCGCTGGCATGGACTTTTTCACGTGAGAGTTTTGTAAGCGGGAATCTTCCCTGGCTATCAAACGGTAAATTACGCGCAAGCTGGGGTCTGACGGGTAACAACCGCATCGGAAATTATGATTACATGGCGCAGCTGATTACACACAGCGACTACTATAAATATCCGTGGGACAGCTCTTTCACTACCGGTTATGTACTGAGTTCCATGGCCAACCCCAGCCTGAAATGGGAGACGACCGAACAGTTCGACCTCGGTATCGATCTGGGCTTCCTCAAAGGCCGCATCAACCTGACACTGGACTACTATATCAAAACGACCAAAGACCTGTTATTGAACGCGGAAGTTCCGGCAAGTTCGGGTTATGCCACAGCAACACTGAATATCGGTAAGCTGCGTAACAAAGGTTTTGAAATCACCCTGGAAAGTACCAATATCACAACGAAAGACTTCACATGGAGCTCTAACTTCAACATTGCATTCAACAATAATGAAATTATCGCCCTCAACTCCGGACAGAAAGAAATGCTTAGCTACGTCAGATGGGATAATGCCTACAACAATATGCCTGCTTATATCAGCCGCGTAGGTGAATCTGCCGGAAAACTGTATGGTTACATCTACGAGGGTACTTACAAGTACGACGATTTTAACCAGACCACTAATTCGGACGGCTCCATATCATACAAACTGAAAGACGGAATCCCCAGAATCTCCGACAGTGTACAACCGGGTGACCCCAGATACAAAAAACTGTCCAACGACGGAACCAACAAAATCACCGACGATGACCGTACCATTATCGGCAACGGACAACCGAAACACACGGGAGGATTCACCAACAACTTTGTCTATAAGAACTGGGACTTGAATATCTTCCTACAATGGAGCTATGGAAACGATATTCTGAATGCAAACAGAATGGTTTTCGAAAATCCGAGCAACCGGACCAATACGAATATGTTCGCCTCTTACAACAACCGCTGGAGCGCAGCCAATCCTACCAGTGACATGCCGAGAGCGCAAGCTCTGGACGCCAAACATTACAGTTCTCTGTACGTGGAAGACGGCTCTTTCCTAAAGTTAAAGACCATCTCTTTAGGATACAACTTAGGAAGAAAAGCACTCTACAAACTGGGTATTCAGGCAGCCAGAGTGTACTTCTCCGCTGAAAATATAGCCACCCTCTCGGGATATTCCGGTTCAGACCCGGAAGTTTCCGTCCGCAACAGCGTATTGACTCCCGGATTCGACTGGTCTTCCTGCCCGCGTTCATTCAATGCATCATTTGGCGTAAACATAACATTTTAAAGAGTATTCAACATGAAAAAGATATATCGCAATTTAAAGACCGCTGTACTGGCATTAGGATGTATGTCCTTATTACTGTCATCCTGTTCAGACTTCCTGGATAAAAACCCGCATGATTTCGTCTCTCCCGAAATCTTCTACAAAAATGAAAGTGACTGTATGATGGCACTGGCCGGAGTTTATTGGACACTGGCTACCGACCATGTATACGGTGAGAGGTACTCGAATATCCTATCCAATACCGACGACTTGAGTTACTATGCCCGCCTGAACCAAAGCGGTCAGGTTTATACCAACTCACACAATTCAAGTAATAATGATATTTACCAGACGTGGACGCAGCTCTATTCCGGTATCAACAACGCCAACGTATTATTGGACAATATCGATGCAGCCAACATTCCGGATGCAGCCGTGAAGAACCGCATTAAGGGGGAAGCCAAATTCCTGCGTGCCTACTACCACTTTCTGCTTGTACAGAGCTGGTATGAAGTACCCATCCGCACAGAAACCGTGACCGACATCAATAACAGCTCCCTTGCGGCAACTCCGCATGCAGAAGCCATTGACTGGATTATCAAGGAGATGGAAGACTGCATCGACCTGGTGGATGACTCCAAATACGACCTGTCTCCATCACACGTCAAAAAGACGACTGTTCAAGGCATATTGGCACGCGTCTGCTTATGGCGCGCCGGATCGCCCTCCAATGGCGGCAAGGAGTTTTATGAAAAAGCGGCCAAGTATGCCAAGGCTGTGTATGACTCGCATAAGCACAAACTGTATCAGGGAGACATCTATGCGATCTGGAAAAACATCGCTTCCGACAAGTATGATACGGAATACAATGAAAGTATGTGGGAAGTGGAATTCATCGGTACCCGCGTAGACGGCAAGTTTACCTACTCACGCATAGGAAACACTATCGGAAACTGGCAGGAAAACACCTCTTCCACCGGTAAGGGATATGCCTACGGGTTCTATTGCGGTTCACTGATCTTATGGGATTTGTTCGAGAAAAACCCCGGTGACTTACGTCGCGACTTATCAATGGCTACTTACAAGCTCGACGCCAGCGACGCCGCGGTATACTGGAAAGATACGGAAATCGTGACACGCCGTTGCGGCAAATACCGCAGGGAATGGACCACTACTTCTCCTAAAGAGAAGAACAACGACCAGATCAACTATCCGGTGCTGCGTTATGCCGATGTGCTGCTCATGCTGGCCGAAGCCGAGAACGAAGCCGGTAAAGCTCCTACTGACCTGGCCTACGATGCAATCAATGAGGTACGCGAACGTGCCGGAATCGATAAAGTGGAGAACCTGTCATACGCGGAATTCCAACAGGAAGTGCGCGATGAAAGAGCCCGCGAACTCTGTTTCGAGAGTCTGCGCAAGTACGACCTTATCCGCTGGGGAATCTATTATGATGCCGCTCATAACAAACTAACTGAAGCCACGAACGACAAACGGTGGACTACCAGCGGGTATTATAAAGCAGCTAAAGAATATGCAGCCAATACGGAAGAAAGGCATCAGTTCCTGCCTATTCCGATGAAAGAATTGGGAGTGAACTTACTTCTGAAACAAAACTCTTATTGGAGTAACGCAGCAGAATAGTCTTATCTCCCCGTTTTGAGAAACATTATACCCCCAACAGAAAAACCATGAAACAGCTATTAATTACAGTCCTTTTGTCAGGAAGTTGCGGATTTCTTGCTGCACAGAAAACAGTTAAAACACCTGCCATATATAAACCTGTCCGTACCGAGATGTATAAAAAGGGATGGATAGACTTTAACAAGAACGGGGTGAAGGACATCTATGAAGATCCTTCAGCACCTGTCGATGCACGCATCGAGGATTTGCTCAAGCAGATGACGCTGGAAGAAAAGACCTGTCAGATGGTCACTCTGTATGGATATAAGAGGGTATTAAAGGATGATCTGCCCACTCCCGAATGGAAGAACCAGTTGTGGAAAGATGGTATCGGAGCCATTGACGAGCACCTGAACGGATTTCAACAATGGGGACTTCCTCCATCGGACAATGAATATGTCTGGCCTGCTTCCCGTCATGCGTGGGCGTTGAATGAGGTGCAGCGGTTCTTTATAGAAGAAACCCGGTTGGGTATTCCTACCGATTTCACCAACGAAGGGATTCGTGGGGTAGAAAGTTACAAAGCAACGAACTTTCCTACTCAACTCGGATTAGGACATACCTGGAATCGGGAACTCATCCGCCAGGTCGGTGTCATCACCGGACGGGAAGCCCGTATGCTGGGGTATACCAATGTTTACGCGCCCATACTCGATGTGGGGCGCGACCAGCGGTGGGGACGTTATGAAGAAGTGTACGGGGAGTCTCCTTATCTGGTAGCTGAACTGGGCATTGAAATGGTGCGGGGGATGCAGCAGGATTATCAGGTGGCTGCCACGGGAAAGCATTTCATCGCTTACAGTAACAACAAAGGCGGGCGTGAAGGTATGTCCCGCGTCGATCCGCAGATGTCTCCGCGCGAGGTTGAGATGGTTCATGTTTATCCTTTCAAGCGGGTGATCCGTGAAGCGGGATTGCTGGGAGTGATGAGTTCTTACAATGATTATGACGGGTTTCCTATCCAAAGCAGCTATTACTGGCTGACTACCCGCCTGCGCGGAGAGATGGGATTTCGTGGGTATGTTGTTTCCGACAGTGATGCTGTGGAGTATCTTTATACCAAACATAATACTGCCAAGGATATGAAAGAGGCGGTAAGGCAAAGCGTAGAAGCCGGATTAAATGTCCGTTGCACGTTCCGCTCTCCCGATTCTTATGTATTGCCGTTGAGGGAATTAGTGAAAGAGGGAGGATTGAGTGAGGAGGTCATCAATGACCGGGTACGGGATATTCTGCGTGTCAAGTTTTTAGTCGGACTGTTCGATCATCCGTATCAGACAGATTTGAAAGGGGCGGATGAAGAAGTGGAGAAAGCAGAAAACGAGGAAGTCGCCCTGCAGGCTTCCCGGGAATCGATCGTACTGCTGAAAAACGATCAAGACGTGTTGCCGCTGGATATTTCAGGTATCAAGAAGATAGCGGTTTGCGGACCGAATGCGGATGAATGTTCTTATGCATTGGGACATTATGGGCCGTTGGCGGTAGAGGTGACTTCCGTACTGAAAGGTATTCAAGAGAAGACGGACGGGAAAGCGGAAGTGCTTTATAGCAAAGGATGCGAACTGGTAGATGCGAACTGGCCGGAATCGGAATTGATTGATTTTCCGCTGACAGAAGAAGAGCAAAAGGAAATAGACAAAGCTGTCAGTCAGGCAAAAGAGGCGGATGTAGCGGTAGTTGTATTGGGAGGCGGACAGCGTACGTGCGGAGAGAACAAATCCCGCAGTAGTCTCGATCTGCCGGGGAGGCAACTTGACCTGTTGAAAGCAGTAGTGGCTACGGGCAAACCTGTCGTACTGGTGCTTATCAACGGAAGACCTTTGTCTATTAACTGGGCTGACAAGTTTGTTCCCGCCATTCTCGAAACGTGGTATCCGGGAGCGAAAGGTGGAAAAGCGGTAGCCGACGTGCTTTTCGGAGATTATAATCCGGGCGGTAAACTAACTGTCACTTTCCCGAAAACAGTGGGACAAATTCCTTTCAATTTCCCGTGCAAACCGTCTTCTCAAATTGATGGGGGGAAGAATCCGGGAATGGATGGCAATATGTCACGTGCCAACGGTGCATTGTATGCTTTCGGATATGGCTTGAGTTATACCTCTTTCGAATATTCCGACCTGAAAATAACTCCGGCAGTTATCACTCCTAATCAAAAGACGTATGTCACCTGCAAAGTGACGAATACAGGCAAACGGGCAGGAGATGAAGTAGTACAGCTCTATGTGCGCGATGTGTTGAGCAGCGTCACTACGTACGAGAAGAACCTGGCCGGATTTGAACGAATCCATCTGAAGCCGGGCGAAACAAAGGAAGTTTCTTTTCCCATTGACCGGAAGGCATTGGAATTGCTGAACGCGGATATGCATTGGGTAGTAGAGCCCGGTGATTTCACACTGATGGTAGGGGCTTCTTCTACGGATATTCGTCTGAACGGCACGTTAACGGTGGTTGACTGCATAAACGACTCTACTCCGCAAAACAAGGAAAACGAAGCTCCGATAAGTGCAAGTACGAATCATGAAACGGTGAATAACGTGGTGGATAACAACCCTACCACTTTCTGGGAGGGAAACAAAGGGGATTACATCACCTTTGCCTTACAGAACGAAGCGAAAGTGGATGGCATTTCCATTGCCTTTCATCGGGACAACGGACTGGAAACCGATTTTGAAATACAGCTTTCCAGTGGTGGCGGACAGTTCCTGACGGTGTACTCCGGCACAGTGAAAGAGTATCATAAGCTGTTGAACTTTCCTTTTAAAGGAACTACTGCCAGCGACCTGCGTATCGTGTTAGGCAGTGACAGAGTGGGCATTACAGAAATCAAATTACCTCAAATTAAAAAATAAGATATATGAAAACCAGACTATTCCTCTTACTTATTATGTGTCTGTTTATTCTGCCGTCGGCATCAGCACAACAGAAAGAATATTCGTTGTGGTACAGTCAGCCTGCACCTAATGAAGGAGCTGAAAACATTGTAAAGAGTCGCGGATTCCCTTATGACAAATATTGGGAGAGATGGTCTTTACCCATAGGGAACGGATATATGGGGGCTTGCATATTCGGACGCACGGATACGGAGCGTATTCAGTTGACAGAAAAAACATTCGGCGTCAAAGGACCGTACAAGAAAGGGGGCATCGGCAACTTTGCGGAAATATATATAGAGGGTATTCACCATGACCAGCCATTGAACTACAAACGTTCACTGCGCCTCAACGATGCCATCTCTACGGTAAACTACCAATACGAGGGTGTGAACTATACAAGGGAATATTTCGCCAACTACCCAAGCAATGTAATCGTCGTAAAGCTCAAAGCGGACCAACCCGGAAAGATTTCGTTCACTCTTCGTCCCGTGCTTCCTTACCTGCACGAATATAACGACGAAGGAACCGGACGTACAGGCAAGGTATCAGCACAGAATGACTTGATTACCCTGACCGGAGATATACAGTTTTTCCGGCTGCCGTATGAAGCGCAGATTAAAGTAATTCCCAGTGGGGGACAGCTAAAAGCGATGAACGACGAATCGGGAAACAACGGAACCATCCGCATACAACAGGCTGACAGCGTAGTGTTACTGATTAATGCACAAACAGCTTATCAACTGAAAAGTTCGGTATTCACGGCATCTCCGGAAAACAAGTTTACCGGAAACGAGCATCCGCACCGTGCTGTCAGCCAATGCATACAGAAAGCGGCCGACAAAGGATATGAGGCATTGTGCAAAGAGCATATAGCCGATTATCAGTCTCTCTTCAGCCGGGTGGACTTGCGTCTTTGTGATGAGACTCCCGGTATACCGACTGACAGCCTGTTGCACGACTATCAGAGAGGAAAAGAAAGTTTATATATGGATGAATTATTGTTCCAGTACGGACGTTATTTATTAATCGCTTCGTCGAGAAAGGGTTCGTTACCACCCCACCTTCAGGGAGCATGGAGCCAGTATGAATATGCGCCCTGGTCCGGAGGCTACTGGCATAACATCAATATACAAATGAATTACTGGGCTGCCTTTAACACGAATCTGGCGGAAGTATTTATTCCTTATGTGGAATACAATGAAGCTTTCCGTCAATCGGCCAACGAGAAAGCGACAAGTTATATCAAAAAGAATAACCCTGACGCCTTATCGGCCATCCCCGAAGAAAACGGATGGACCATCGGAACGGGGGCAAACGCTTTCTCAATAGATAGCCCCGGCGGACATTCGGGACCTGGAACGGGAGGATTCACCACCAAATTATTCTGGGATTATTATGATTTCACCAGGGATGAGGATATACTGAAGAAACACTCTTATCCCGCCATGCTGGGTATGGCCAAATTTCTTTCGAAAACTCTGAAACCGACAGAGGAAGGATATTTGCTGGCTGATCCGTCTTCTTCGCCTGAACAATATCATAACGGTACGACCTACCAGACGAAAGGTTGTGCATTCGATCAGGGAATGATTTGGGAGAGTTTTCATGATGTATTGAAAGCAGCGGATATCCTGAAAGAGGAGTCGCCTTTCCTCCGGACGATAAAAGAGCAGATTGGCAAACTGGATGCCATCCAGATCGGAGAATCGGGGCAGATAAAGGAATATCGTGAAGAAAAAAAGTATAGTGACATCGGAGATCCGCGCCATCGCCATATTTCGCATTTATGCGCACTCTATCCGGGTACGCTGATTAATGCGGAGACTCCCGAATGGTTGAAGGCGGCTACCGTAACTTTAAACAACCGGGGAGATAAATCGACAGGATGGGGTGTCGCCCATCGTTTAAACTTATGGGCACGGGTAAAAGACGGGGATATGGCGTACCAACGATACCAGCTGTTATTGAAGAAATACATCCTCGAAAACCTGTGGAATATGCACCCGCCTTTCCAGATTGACGGAAACCTGGGAGGGACTGCCGGAGTAGCAGAAATGTTGATTCAAAGTCATGAAGGGTATATCAACCCTCTCCCCGCCCTGCCGGCTGCATGGAGAGACGGAAGTTATGAAGGTTTGGTAGCCCGGGGAAACTTTGTAGTTTCCGTTTTCTGGAAACAGGGACTCATGACTCAAATGGATGTCTTATCCAGAGCGGGTGGCGAATGCGTCATTCAATACAAGGATATTGCCAATTTTACAATCAAAGACGCCAAAGGAAAGAAAGTGAAAACTATCCGGGAAAGTAAGAACCGCATCAGATTTGCCACCCAAAAAGGAAATACCTATTACTTAAACCATTAATAAAAGATATGAGACTGAAAAAACAAATAGCGATTCTGGCACTGGGAGCAGGGTTCGTCGGCTGCACTCCCCAACCGGCAACCAACCTCATTGAAGATAACATGGAGTTTGCACAGCAACAACTCCGGTTTGCTTTTGATGAGATAGATTATGCCATCGTCAATGAGTCACCCGAAAGCCGCGCAAAACGGGAAAAGAACGGTTGGGGAGAATTGACCAACCCCCGCAATTCGGAACCGGACGGGACACTGAACTTGGTGCCGTCCAAAGACTGGACAAGCGGATTCTTTCCGGGAGAACTTTGGTTCCTTTACGAATATACCCAAAACAATTTCTGGAAAAAGAAAGCCCAGCAACATACTGATATATTAGAAAAAGAAAAGATGAACGGAAGTACTCACGACATGGGTTTTAAAGTCTATTGCAGCTTTGGCAACGGATACCGTCTGACGCAAGATGAACACTACAAGGAGGTATTGCTGCAATCAGCACACACGCTCGCTACACGCTTCAAACCGGCGGCAGGGATTATCCGGTCGTGGGATCATAGTACGGCCAAATGGGTATGTCCGGTGATCATTGATAATATGATGAACCTTGAACTGCTGTTCTGGGCTACTAAGGAGAGCAAAGACTCTACGTTTTACCGGATAGCGGTCAATCATGCAAGAACTACGATGAAGCATCATTTCCGGCCTGATTTCAGCAGTTATCATGTGATAGATTATGATACAATTACAGGGCAGGTATTAAAAAAGAATACTCATCAGGGCTTTGCCGATGAATCTGCCTGGTCACGCGGACAGGCATGGGCGCTCTACGGATATACGATGTGTTATCGCGAAACCCGGTTACCGGAGTTTTTGGAGCAGGCACAAAACATAGAGAAGTACCTCTTTACTCATCCCAATATGCCGGAGGATCTTATTCCTTACTGGGATTTCGATGCGCCCGGTATACCCGACGAGCCGCGTGATGTTTCAGCGGCTACGGTCATCGCTTCGGCACTTTATGAACTTAGCCTGTATGATCCTGAAAAGGGGGAACGCTACAGGAGCAATGCGGATAAGATCATAGAGAACCTGACGAAGCATTATCGCGCTACGCTAAAGAAAGACAACGGTTTCCTGTTATTGCACAGCACGGGTACCAAACCGACTAATACGGAAGTGGACGTACCTATTGTCTATGCAGACTATTATTTCATAGAAGCGTTGATGCGTAAAAACAAATTAGAAAAAACGGGTAAACTGTTTTAATATTAAATCATGTCGGTAAGAAAACGGAGTATTTAATTGTTTAAACTAACGGATAAAACCATGAAGAAATCTACTAAATTATGGATGGTCATTCTCTTCCTATTCACCGGAGCAGGAAGGGTAACTGCTCAAATTCCATCTACCAGAATATACGACGGAGAGAAACTGGCTAAGGTAAAAGCCCGTATGGAGTCAAAAGAATATGCATCTGCCATCACTAAATTGATGAATGAGGCGGACAAAGCCCTGAAAAGTAAACCTGTCTCCGTGATGGATAAAACGATGGTTGCGGGTAGCGGGGACAAACACGACTACATTAGTATGGGACCTTACTGGTGGCCCGATCCGACGAAACCCGACGGTCTGCCTTATATCCGCAAAGACGGAGTACGCAATCCTAATGCAACGAGTGACTGTACGAACATCGGAAAGACAATTAATGATATATCGACTTTAGGAATCGCCTACTATTTCTCCGGCAATGAGAAATATGCAGCCAAAGCTGCTGAACTCACCCGCATCTGGTTTCTGAACCCTGAAACTCGCATGAATCCCAACATGAATTATGCACAAATGATTCCGGGTCATAATGGGAACAAGGGCAGAGGGTTCGGCATGATTGATGTTTATTCGTTTATCAATTTACTGGATGCAGTAGAGATGATGAATACTTCCACCGCCTTTACAACAGCAGACCGTTCCGGTCTGAAAGATTGGTTTACCGATTATCTGGAATGGATTCGCACCAGTCCTGTAGCCGACGAGGCACGGACATCTGAAAATAATCATGGGGTATCTTTCGACGTGCAACAAACGGTATATGCGCTCTTCACCGGAGATTCTGTCCTGGCACGGAAGACAATCAGTGAGTTTGCAAAGTTACGATTGTTCCCACAAATCGAACCCGACGGCAGGCAACTTAGAGAACTGGAGCGCACCAACGGACTTAGTTACACAAACTACAATCTGGCTCTTATAATGGATATGTGTGCAATCGGCCATACATTAGGTATAGATGTCTACAACAGCACTTCCAAAGACGGGCGTTGCATCGCGAAAGCATTGAAGTATATGGCTTCTTTTATCGGCAAGCCACAAAGTGAGTTTCCATACCAGCAAAGCAGGGATTGGGAAAAAGAGTTGCAAACAAGTTGTTGGATATTGCACCGTGCTTCTTTCTATGACAATAAATCGGGTTGGGAGGAGATCTGCCAAAAATATCTGAAGCCATCCAGCACGGACAGAAGGCGATTGTTATATAGTTTAGAATAATTCAATAGGTATATTATAAATATTACACGACATCGGAATAGATTAAGATGTTTCTGAATAAGATATTACCAGATTCTGACAAGATTGGGTAATGTCTTATTTTTATAATGAGGAAAATTGTTACCTTTGTTATATCTTATATTTGCAATAAGATCAAATCTAATTTTTCCTCTTATGAAAATAATTAAAGCCGCCCGCATCGTTATCCTCATTACCGGACTAGTAGTAGCCGGAGTGTTCTTTTCATCCCCTGTTTCTGCCCAGGATATTTCGGGAACCTGGCATGGAAAACTTTCCATTCCCACCGGTTCATTGACTATTGTATTCCATATCAGTCAAACAGAACAGGGAACTTATGTGACGACATTGGACAGCCCCGACCAAGGAGCTAACGGCATAAAGACGCAGACTACTTCTTTCAATGATTCTATATTGACAATCCAGATACCCATTATCCATGCCTCTTACAAAGGAAAATTGGATAGTAATCAAACAATCAGTGGGACGTTTATACAGGGAATGCCTATTCCATTGAATTTGGAAAAGGGAGAAGCCGGTCGCCCCAAGCGCCCGCAGGAGCCTCAACCGCCTTTCCCTTACAAAAGCGAAGAGGTCATTGTGAAGAATGAGCAGGATGACATCAATCTTGCCGGAACATTGACTCTTCCCCAAAAGGGAACTAAGTTTCCGGCAGTGGTTATGGTGACAGGGAGCGGTGCACAGAACCGGGATGAAGAAATCATGGGACACAAACCTTTCCTCGTCATCGCCGATTATCTGACCCGGAACGGAATTGCCGTACTTAGGTGTGATGATAGGGGAACTGCCGCTTCACAAGGTAATCACGCAACAGCTACCAATGAGGATTTTGCCAGAGATACGGAGGCTGCTATCAATTATCTGCGCAGCAGAAAAGAAATTAATGCAAAGAAAATCGGTATCATCGGACATAGTGCGGGCGGAATCATTGCATTCATCGTTGCAAAAAAAGATCCGTCGATCGCATTTGTCGTTTCATTGGCAGGGGCCGGTGTGAAAGGTGACAGTCTGATGTTGAAGCAGGTAGAGTTAATATCTAACTCCCAGGGAATGCCGGATGCAGTCTGGCAGGGGATGAAACCGTCTATACGAAACAGGTACGCCATACTGCAACAAACGGATAAGACTCCCGAAGAGTTACAGAAAGAATTATATGCAGACATTACCCAAACAATGTCTCCCGAACAGCTGAAAGATTTAAATACCATCCAGCAGATATCTGCACAAATCAGTTCGATGACTTCTCCGTGGTATCTGCATTTTATGCGATATGATCCGGCCGAAGACTTGAAGGAACTAAAATGTCCGGTTCTGGCACTAAACGGAGAAAAAGACATTCAAATGGATGCCGCCATGAACCTGACCGCCATCCAAGAAAGAATCACTGGAAATGGAAATACAAATGTAACTATCAAAGCCTATCCCAACTTAAACCATCTGTTTCAGACTTGCGAAAAAGGAACACTGGCAGAATACGGGCAACTGGAGGAAACCATCAGCCCGGAAGTTTTAAAAGATATCGCGGAATGGATTCTAAAGCAAACGAAATAGTCGCTTTATCCATCTTCCAACCTCCCGGCAATCATCTTGCTACACACTAGCATTGTATAAATTGATTTAAATCAAAATCGTCCGGTCTGAACTCACCTTGAAAGATTTTGTTTTACCTTTGCAGCCGAAATAAAAAAAGCGGCAGGTAAAAAGGTAAAAAGCAACAGGTATTAGGTAAAGTTTAGTATGAAGAAGAGTCTTATTGCATTGGCGTTCGGTACACTGGGATTGGGTATTGCCGAATTTGTGATGATGGGAATTTTGCCCGATGTGGCAAAAGATTTAGGTATTAGTATTCCTACCGCAGGGCATTTCATATCTGCTTATGCATTAGGAGTCTGTGTCGGTGCCCCTGTACTGACATTGGCCCGCAAATATCCATTAAAACATATTCTGTTGGTATTAGTTACCTTGATTATGATAGGTAACATCTGTGCGGCTATGGCTCCCAATTACTGGGTGCTACTCGTTGCCCGTTTCATCTCCGGCTTACCTCATGGCGCATACTTCGGAGTAGGCTCTATTGTTGCCGAGAAACTGGCCGATAAAGGTAAAGGCTCGGAAGCCGTCTCCATCATGATTGCGGGAATGACCATTGCCAACCTATTCGGTGTACCTCTGGGAACTTCTTTAAGTACCATGCTTTCCTGGCGTGCCACCTTCCTCTTAGTCGGCATTTGGGGAATTGTTATCATGTACTATATCTGGCGATGGGTTCCCCATGTAGAAGGTTTGCAGGACACCGGCTTTAAAGGGCAGTTCCGTTTTCTTAAAACTCCGGCTCCGTGGTTGATTCTCGGTGCTACAGCCTTAGGAAACGGCGGTGTATTCTGTTGGTATAGCTACATCAATCCGCTGCTTACCCATGTGTCCGGCTTCTCCACAGAAAGCATTACGCCTTTAATGATCCTTGCCGGTTTCGGTATGGTGATGGGAAACCTGATTAGTGGCCGTCTCTCCGACCGTTACACTCCCGGAAAGGTGGGAACTGCCGCACAAGCACTCATCTGCATGATGTTATTGCTTATTTTCTTCCTTTCTCCATACAAATGGGCAGCCGCCCTGTTAATGTGCCTTTGTACGGCTGGACTGTTTGCTGTATCCAGTCCGGAACAGATATTGATTATCCGTGTAGCAAAAGGAGGAGAAATGTTGGGAGCAGCCTGCGTACAGGTTGCGTTCAATCTCGGAAACGCCATCGGTGCCTATGTAGGCGGACTGGCTGTTAGTGGCGGATACCGTTATCCTGCCCTGACAGGTGTACCGTTTGCCTTGATCGGATTCACTTTGTTCTTGATTTTTTATAAGAAATACCAGGCAAAATACTAAAACTCTATCAAAATACCTATCTTTGCAGTCAGATTATCGATAACTAAATAAAACGAAATAGATAAATGGCATTGCAATGTGGTATTGTCGGACTACCGAACGTGGGTAAGTCGACTCTTTTCAACTGTTTGTCGAACGCAAAGGCACAAGCGGCAAACTTCCCTTTCTGTACAATTGAACCGAATGTAGGTGTAATTACCGTTCCTGACGAACGTCTGAACGCACTGGCTGAATTGGTACATCCCCAACGAATTGTTCCTACAACTGTAGAAATCGTAGATATCGCCGGACTGGTGAAAGGCGCAAGCAAAGGTGAAGGACTGGGAAACAAGTTCCTAGCCAATATCCGTGAAACAGATGCAATCATCCACGTGCTCCGTTGTTTCGATGACGACAACGTGACACATGTAGACGGTAGCGTAAACCCCGTCCGTGACAAAGAAATCATCGACTACGAACTTCAATTGAAGGACTTGGAAACGATTGAAAGCCGTATCCAGAAAGTACAGAAACAGGCGCAGACGGGTGGAGACAAAGCTGCAAAGTTAGCTTATGATGTACTTGTCCAATACAAAAATGCTCTGGAACAGGGTAAATCTGCACGTACAGTGACTTTCGAAACGAAAGACGAACAAAAGATTGCTCACGAACTGTTCTTATTGACCAGCAAACCGGTGATGTACGTTTGCAACGTTGATGAAGCAAGCGCAGTGGGTGGCAACAAATACGTAGATATGGTGCGTGAAGCTGTAAAAGACGAGGATGCTCAAATCCTGATTGTTGCAGCCAAGACAGAAGCGGACATTGCCGAACTGGAAACGTACGAAGACCGCCAGATGTTCCTTGCCGAAGTAGGCTTGGAAGAATCAGGTGTAGCACGCCTTATCAAATCAGCTTATAAACTATTGAATCTTGAAACCTATTTCACAGCCGGCGTGCAGGAAGTACGCGCCTGGACTTACGAAAAGGGATGGAAAGCTCCTCAATGTGCTGGTGTTATCCATACTGACTTTGAAAAAGGTTTTATCCGTGCCGAAGTTATCAAATACGAGGACTATATTCAATACGGATCGGAAGCAGCTGTGAAAGAAGCCGGAAAGCTGGGTGTGGAAGGAAAAGAATATATAGTGCAGGACGGAGACATCATGCATTTCCGTTTCAATGTGTGATTATCAATAATCACCAACGACTCATTAATTATTAATTCGCTAATAACATGAAGTATCTCATCGCAGGAACTGGAGGTGTAGGCGGCAGTATCGCAGGATTTTTGTCGCTGGCAGGCAAAGATGTAACCTGTATTGCCCGTGGTGCTCATTTGCAAGCAATACAAACGGATGGTTTAAAACTGAAGTCGGATTTAAAAGGCGAACATACGCTCCGGATTCCGGCAACTACCGCTGAAGAATTCAATGGAAAAGCGGATGTGATATTTGTATGCGTAAAAGGTTACTCGGTCGATTCTATTGTAGAACTCATTCAAAGAGCCGCTCACAAAGACACGGTTGTCATCCCCATACTGAATGTGTATGGAACAGGACCGCGGATACAGAAACTTGTTCCGGGAGTTACCGTTCTGGATGGTTGCATCTATATTGTGGGGTTTGTATCCGGCACAGGAGAAATCACCCAGATGGGGAAAATATTCCGGTTAGTGTATGGCGCTCATCGCGGCACTATCGTTAAAACCGGATTACTGGAAGCCATCCAACAGGATTTGCAGGAAGCAGGTATCAAAGTAGACCTTTCACCGGATATCAACCGGGATACATTTATCAAATGGTCGTTTATTTCTGCAATGGCTTTAACAGGGGCATACTACGATGTTCCGATGGGTGAAGTTCAAAAACCGGGAAAGATACGGAATACATTCATCGGACTCACTACAGAGAGCGCTGCTTTAGGAAAGAAGCTAGGTGTGGAATTTCCGGAAGACCCTGTCACTTACAATCTGAAAGTCATCGATAAACTGGATCCCGAAAGCACTGCTTCCATGCAGAAAGATCTGGCACGCGGACACGAATCCGAGATACAGGGACTGCTTTTCGATATGATTGCAGCAGCCGAAGAACAAGGGATTGACATACCGACCTACCGGATGGTTGCAGAAAAATTCAAAGAATAGCCACTAGAGAAAGAATGAAACCTATTAAATAAATAATACTACCAAGCCTATGTATTCACTTCTCAACATCAACTGGAACCCGAATCCCGAACTATTCAACCTGTTCGGTATTTCTATCCGTTATTACGGATTATTGTGGGCAGTAGGAATATTCTTTGCTTATGTTATTGTTCACTACCAGTTCCGGGATAAAAAGATAGAAGAAAAGAAGTTTGATCCGCTTTTCTTTTACTGTTTCTTTGGTATTCTGATCGGCGCCCGTCTGGGACACTGTTTATTCTATGATCCGGGATATTATCTGTCACATTTCTGGGAAATGATTCTTCCCATCAAGTTTATGCCGGATGGAAACTGGAAGTTTACCGGATACGAGGGATTGGCCAGCCATGGTGGCACACTAGGATTGATAGTCGCACTTTGGCTGTATTGCCGCAAGACAAAGCTCCATTATATGGATGTATTGGATATGATTGCCGTAGCCACTCCAATCACAGCCTGTTTCATCCGCCTTGCCAACCTGATGAACTCCGAAATCATCGGCAAGCCGACTGATGTACCCTGGGCGTTTATATTCGAGCGTGTAGATATGCAGCCCCGTCATCCGGGACAACTTTACGAGGCTATCGCCTATCTTATCCTATTCTTCATCATGATTTATCTGTACAAGAATTACAGTAAGAAACTGCACCGCGGCTTCTTCTTCGGACTTTGTTTGACTTACATCTTTGTCTTCCGCTTCTTCATCGAGTTCCTGAAAGAGAACCAAGAAGCATTTGAAGACCACATGATGTTCAATATGGGCCAATGGTTAAGCGTTCCATTTATCATCATAGGCGTTTATTTCATGTTCTTCTATGATCGGAAGAAAGTAGAAAAGAAATGAAACATATCATAGATATAGAAACTTGGGGAGCGGACAGGAAAAGCAATCACCAAAGAAGGCAAATTAGTAATGCCTATCGCTATGACCATTCATCATGGATTTATAGACGGGCACCATCTTTCATTGTTTTACAGGAAAGTAGAAGAGTTACTAAAATAAAGCACAAACAAGGATTAGCATTCTCCCCCATTGCTTCATATTACAGATTTTAAATTAAGGGGAAATAATTATTTCCCCCTGACTATCTTCTTGATATCATTCAGCTTATTCAATGCTTCAATCGGAGTGAGATTATTCACATCCAAATTCAGAATCTCATCACGAATCTGGCAGAGAATCGGATCATCCAGTTGGAAGAAACTTAACTGCATCCCTCCACGGTTCTCGCTCACTTCCGTCAACGGTTTACCGGAAATTCCTTGTTGGCGATTGTCAGATTCAAGCTGCTTCAGTATCTCATTGGCACGTTTCACAATACTTTTCGGCATACCGGCCATCTTTGCCACGTGAATACCGAAAGAGTGCTCACTACCACCCCGCTCCAGCTTACGAAGGAAGATTACCTTATTATCAACTTCTTTCACCGATACATTATAATTCTTGATACGTTTGAAGGATTTCTCCATCTCATTCAACTCATGATAATGCGTAGCAAATAAGGTACGTGCTTTAGCTTTCGGATGCTCATGGATATGCTCTACGATTGCCCAAGCAATGGAAATACCGTCATAAGTAGACGTACCACGACCCAACTCATCAAACAACACCAGACTTCGGGAAGAAACATTATTTAGAATATCTGCCGCTTCATTCATCTCTACCATGAATGTTGATTCTCCGACCGATATATTATCACTCGCTCCTACACGAGTGAATATCTTGTCTACCAAACCGATGTGCGCACTCTCCGCAGGAACAAAGGAACCGATTTGAGCCAATAGCGTAATTAATGCCGTCTGACGTAAAAGCGCAGACTTACCGGCCATGTTTGGACCTGTAATAATAATAATCTGCTGCGTAGTATTGTCCAGCATTACATCATTAGCAATATACTTCTCGCCGATAGGAAGCTGTTTCTCAATCACCGGGTGACGCCCCTGGCGAATATCCAATACATCATTATCTTCAATAATCGGACGGATATAACGATTCTCACGAGCCACATTGGCGAATGACAACAGACAGTCCAGACGGGCAATCTGATTCGCATTAATCTGTATCTGGGGAATAAACTCCGTCAATGCCTGTACCAAATCCGTATATAGCTGCGTTTCCAGCACCAGAATCTTATCTTCCGCCCCTAAAATCTTCTCTTCATATTCTTTCAATTCCTGCGTGATATAACGCTCTGCGTTGACCAACGTCTGTTTACGAATCCATTCGGGCGGAACTTTATCCTTATGTACATTACGGACTTCAATATAATAACCGAACACATTATTGTAAGCCACTTTCAAACTCGGAATACCCGTCCGTTCGCTTTCGCGCTGCTGTATCTGAAGCAGATAATCCTTTCCCGAATACGAAATCCGGCGTAGTTCGTCCAAATCCGCATTCACCCCGTCTTGAATCACTCCCCCCTTATTAACAGCCAACGGCGGGTCATTCTTAATCTCTTTGGCAATCCGGTCGCGAATAGTGACACAAAGGTTCAACTGCTCCCCTATCCAGTTCAGACTTGCGTTATCGGCCTGGATACATGCCAACTTTATCGGCTCGATAGCCTGCAAAGCCACCTTCAACTGAACCACCTCACGAGGTGATACACGCCCTACAGCAACTTTGGAAATGATACGCTCCAAATCGCCTATCAGATGCAGCTGCTCTTCAATCAGTTCCTTAAAGTCCGGTTGACGGAAGAAATACTCTACCACATTCAACCGTTCGTCAATCGGCTTCTTATCCTTCAAAGGAAAGACCATCCAGCGCTTCAGCAAACGTGCTCCCATCGGGCTGATTGTCCGGTCGATGACATTCAGCAAACTGCTTCCGCCATCATTCATATTGCCAATCAACTCAAGGCTGCGCACCGTAAACTTATCCAGACGAACGTATTTGTCTTCCTCAATACGGGCCAAAGAAGTGATATGTCCAATCTGTGTATGCTGCGTCATCGTCAGATATTGCAGGATAGCACCGGAAGCAATGATACCATTCTTCAAGTGTTCCACGCCGAAACCTTTCAGGTTCTTCGTCTCAAAATGCTTCAGCAACTTCTCACGGGCAGTAGTCTCCGTAAATACCCAGTCATCAAGCTCGAAGGTAAAGAACTTGCTGCCGAAATTCCCCTCAAACATCAAACGTTTGCCACGTTCAAAAAGAATTTCCTTCGGGGCGAAGTTGTTCAACAGTTTATCAATATAATCAAAAGGTCCTTCTGCAGTTAGGAATTCACCGGTAGAAATATCAAGAAAGGCAACCCCACAGGAAGCTTTCCCGAAATGAACGGCAGCCAGGAAGTTATTTTCTTTATAATTCAGGACATTATCATTGATAGAAACACCGGGAGTCACCAGTTCGGTAATGCCACGTTTCACCAATTTTTTCGTCATTTTCGGATCTTCCAACTGGTCACAGATAGCGACACGCTTTCCGGCGCGAACCAATTTCGGAAGATAAGTATCGAGAGCGTGATGTGGGAATCCCGCCATCTCAACAGTCTTTCCTTTTCCGTTAGCACGCTTCGTCAATGTGATTCCTAATATTTCCGATGCAACGATGGCATCCGTAGAATATGTTTCATAAAAGTCACCGCAACGAAACAGCATCACTGCATCCGGATGTTTTGCCTTCAAATCCAGAAACTGTTTCATCATCGGGGTGAGGACGATTTCTTCTTCGTTCACGGTTCTCTCCTTTTCTTTTTTATTTAGGGTAAACAATTGCAATATCTTTGCAAAGATAACGGTTTTTCGGCAGAGAATCAATGGCATTCTCCAATTCAATTTTCACAATTAGTGTTGCATACCATCAAAAAAAGAGGGTTTATTTCTTAACAAGTAGGAGAAAAATATTAAAACGTGTTATAAAACATACTATTTTTCTTGGATAATTTGCTAATTTCCCAATAGTCCGTATCTTTGCAATGTGTTTTTCATAGTATTAGATTTAAGGTTAACAAAGGTTGGAGCAAGGCGTTGCTCCTTTTTTTATGTCCGTACGTTTCACTTCCCCATAAATTGCAGTCAAATCCTCTTTATTTTACCGAGCCTTTCTTTCTGCCTGATAGACTCCAAATATAATGCAACCTGCTCCCAATAATGTAATCCACGTGATTTGTTCGTGAAGAATGATTACGGATGCCACCATTGTCACCAACGGATTGAGATAGATATAATTGGAAGCTCTAACTGTTCCCAACTGTTTTAAGACCACATTCCAGAGGACATAACATATCAAGGAAGCCAGAACAGCCAGAAACAAAAGATTGGATAATACAATCGGTTTTAAAAGTATGTCAAGATCCGGTTGTAGCGGATGAAGAAGAAAGGCGGGAAGTATGGTCAATACTCCATAAAAGAATATCTTGCGAGTGATAAATACAGTGGGGTAACGCCCCGTCATTTTCTTTATCACCAAACTATAAAATGCCCACGACAGGGCGGCAAGTAAAGTAAGCAAATCCCCTACCGGAGATAATTTAAGTACAAAACTGCCGTTGAAGACCACCAGTCCCACTCCGATTAAAGCTAATATGGAACCATAAACCAAACCTTTGGTGGCTTTTTCACTCTTATAAAAGAGAAGGGAAAGAATGGTGGTAAGCAAAGGAGCTGTGCAAATGATGAAAGCGACATTAGATGCTTGCGTGATTCCCAAAGCTGTATTCTCGGTAAAGAAATAGAGTGAGCCACCGAAAAGACCTCCTGCCATCAACCAAAGTTCGTCTTTCCAATTACCCGCAAACAGACGTTTGGGAGAAATCACCCAAATGCCCAAATAAGCAATGAGAAAACGATAAAAGAATATCTCTTGAGGGGTCAGTCCGTGATTAATCAGTACTTTGGTTGATATAAAGGTCAGTCCCCAGATAGCAACTACAAGTATCGCAATCAGATGGTAATATCCATGCTTCAATTCCATAGTGATGGTGATGTTTTTTAATAGAGTGCAAAGATAGCGAGAAGTTATGGAATGTTTGTTTGGAGAAGTAACAAAAAGCCCGTACCTTTGTTTATGTTCAAAGAAAGCTCCTAAAATAAGGAATAAGTTATGGAAAAATATACAGCACCGGACAGGAAACGTATCCCCTATGGCATGATGAACTTTGCAGTAATCCGCCGCGACGACTGTTATTATGTAGACAAAACCCGGTTTATACCCATGATAGAAGAGGCGGACAAGTTTTTCTTCTTTATTCGCCCGCGCCGTTTCGGCAAAAGTCTCACAGTAAGTATGTTGCAGCACTATTATGATATACTTGCCAAGGATAAATTCGAAGCGCTGTTTGGCGACCTTTACATCGGAAAGCATCCTACGCGCGACCGGAACAGCTATCTGGTACTATACCTCAACTTCTCCGGAATAGTAGGCGAACTGCACAACTATCGCAAGGGACTGGACGCGCATTGCCAAACAATGTTCGACTACTTCTGCGATATTTATGCCGACTATCTCCCCAAAGGCATCAAGGAAGAACTCGACAAAAAAGAAGGAGCTGTCGAACAATTTGAATACCTGTTCACAGAATGTAATAAGACCAACCAACGTATTTACCTCTTTATTGACGAATACGATCATTTCACCAATGCCATTCTCTCTGATATAGAGAGCCTGCACCGTTATACGGACGAAACGCATGGCGAAGGTTATCTGCGTGCCTTCTTCAATAAAATTAAAGCCGGAACCTATTCCAGCATCGAACGTTGTTTCATTACCGGCGTAAGTCCCGTGACAATGGACGACCTCACAAGCGGTTTCAACATCGGAACCAACTACTCGCTCACACCGGAATTTAACGAGATGATAGGTTTCACGGAAGAAGAAGTCCGCCAAATGCTTACCTATTATTCCACCACCAGTCCATTCAATCACAGTGTAGACGAACTGATAGAAATAATGAAACCCTGGTATGACAACTACTGCTTTGCAGAAGAATGTTACGGTGAAACCACTATGTACAACTCCAACATGGTACTCTACTTCGTCAAGAATTATATTCAACGAGGCAAAGCCCCCCGGGATATGGTAGAAGACAATATCCGTATCGACTACGAAAAATTACGTATGCTCATCCGGAAGGACAAAGAGTTTGCACACGATGCCTCCATCATACAAACATTGGTGAGCGAAGGCTACGTCACCGGAGAACTGAAAAAAGGTTTTCCTGCCATCAATATCACCAACCCTGACAACTTTGTGAGTCTACTCTACTATTTCGGTATGCTCACCATTAGCGGCACGTATAAAGGAAAAACCAAACTCACCATCCCCAATCAGGTAGTCCGCGAACAAATCTACACCTATCTGCTAAGTACCTACAACGAAGCCGAGCTCAATTTCAGCAGTTACGAGAAAAACGAACTTGCCAGTGCCCTTGCCTACGATGGCTCTTGGAAAGCTTACTTCGGCTATATTGCCGACTGTCTGAAACGCTACACTTCCCAGCGCGACAAGCAGAAAGGCGAATTTTTTGTCCATGGCTTCACACTTGCCATGACAGCACAAAACCGTTTCTACCGCCCCATCTTTGAACAGGACACACAGGCAGGTTATGTCGATATTTTCCTTTGTCCGCTACTGGATATCTATTCCGACATGAAGCACAGTTACATTGTGGAACTGAAATATGCCAAGTATAAAGACCCCGAAAGCCGCATAGAAGAACTGCGACTGGAAGCTATTGCTCAAGCCAATCGCTATGCTGACACCGATACGGTGAAGAGAGCAGTCGGCACTACACAGCTTCATAAAATCGTAGTTGTATACAAAGGAATGGATATGCCGATATGCGAAGAGGTTTAATACAAAAAAGGAACTCTCATTACAAGCGCATCATGCAAAAAACAGATAGGCTAACAATATGAAAAAATCAATAAAACGTTTGCCCAAACGCACGCAAGAAGAGTTGGCGGTGCTGCAAGAACTGATATTGTCGAATCTTTCGAACGTGCGTATGATTATCCTGTATGGAAGTTATGCGCGGGGAAAATATGTCATCTGGGATGTAACATACGACGGGTGCGGAGGAGGTACTTACTACCAAAGTGATTTGGATATTCTGGTGATATGCGATACGGGAAATGCAGCTAAAGCAGAGAGTCATGCACGCGAGGTTATCGTCCCCAAATATGATACACGAATGGAAGGGAAACGGCATCCGGCGCCTCCTAGTATTATTGTAGAAACTCCAGCGACCATCAATCGAGCTATAAGAAGGAAGCATTATTTCTTTTATGAAATTATAAAAGACGGCATTCTGTTGTATGACGATGGCATGTTTCAGATTGGTAAACCGGAGAAGTTGCCGTATCGGGAGATTAAGAAATATGCAGAGGAAGAATATGAAGAATGTTTCGACATGGGAGAATGTTTCTTGGATTCGGGACACACTGCTTACAAAAATGGTAATTTTAAATACGGTTCATTTGAATTACATCAAGCCTGCGAACGCTTCTACAAAACATTTACGCTTGTATATGGCGGCATTCGCCCTAAATCTCATGAATTGAAAGTGCTGGGAGCAATGGCCAGAAGCTGTTCACGAGAATTCGCAAATGTGTTCCCTACCAATACTCCCGAAGAAAATAAAGCGTTTGATAAATTATGCAGGGCATATATCGAAGCGCGATACAACCGGCTATTCACCGTTAGCAAAGAGCAATACGAGTATATGCTGGCACGAACAGAGGTGCTGCGCGAAGTGACTATTCGGGAATGTGCCGCACGCATAGTATATTACGATGAGATGATAGAAAAAGAAGAGAAAGAAAAGATATAAACCGTATATCGTAAATATAGTACGATAACCTTTACAGTTCCCCATTCTTGTACAATTTGTTTTCCAGATATCTCCCTTTTTAAATAGTAAATACATGACATACATTTTGCCAAAACAAGAGAAAAAAATGTATGTCAAAACCTTTATAAATGAAGAATTGAGGGTGTGTCGAAACTCTCATAAACTTAAAATCACCCTCGCCACAGACAGTTGTAGCGAGGGTGATTTCGATAAAAGGGGAGTTTTTACACATTCCCAATCACGTTAAAAGAGAGTTTCGACACATCTCCTTACTATCAAATTCCTACATGAAAAACTATCGCAACTATATACTTTATTTGGTCACCTTGTAAGTTCCACTTCCATAGTCTTTTGACTTCATCTCTCCGGGAAGGGTTACGGTAGCGGTAACACCTTTAGGAATGGTGAATTCCCAAGTCCAAGTGTCACCCTCGTATTTCCAGGCGCTCTTGATGAGTCCGGCGGCGGAACGGTATTCGGCAGTTACGTGTCCCAATCGCTTGTCCGGAATGGGTTTCATAATGATATGCTTGAAGCCGGGGGTGGCAGGATCGGCTGCAATGCCGGCAACAGTTTCCCAAATCCATTCACATACGCATCCGTAGGCATAATGATTGAAGCTGTTCATACCGCGTGGTCCCATTCCCTTATCTATCATATAGCTGTTCCACCGTTCCCAGATGGTGGTAGCTCCATTGTCTACAGAATACAGCCAACTTGGGTTCTTACGTTGGAAGAGTAGTTCATAGGCAATGTCCTCCATACCATTCTCCGTGAGGGTGGCCATAAGGATAGATGTACCCAGGAATCCGGTCTGCAAGCAAAGGTCGTGTTGTGCAAAATTTTCGCGCAGACGGTCTATCATCTTCGCTTTGGCTTCGCCTTCCACAAGCTGGTTTTTCAAGGCGAACAGAGCAGGAGTTTGCATGGTATTAAGGATGGCGGTTTTGAAGGTGCCGTCTTCGTTGAGGAAGTTCTCTTTGATGTATGCTTTTGCCAAGTCACCCATCTGCTGGTATTTGGTGGAATTGCGACCGGTAGCGGTAGCCATGTCGCGCATCATGAAAGCATCTATCACCCAATAGGAAGCGCTTAGATAGTTCCAGTAGCTAATGGCATCAGGAAGCGGACCTTGGGGAGAGAAAGCCAGTCCGCTACAGCTTTCCAGCGGTTCGTAGCTTAGCCAGTCGGCCCATTGGTAGTTGCCGTTCTCACCGCAGAGAGTCTCGTGGTTATACTTGGTGTCGTTGATGTGGTTCATAAACAAGTCCATGGCGTTCCAGTTCTCCTCGATGATTTGCGTATCTCCGAATTGCTTCCACACCGTCCAAGGCACAATGATTCCGGCATCGGCCCACCCCAAACGCATTTTCTCATCACCGTATTGTGCCAAAGGAGCCACTCCGGGGAATCCGCCCAAACTGTTCTGGGTGTCGCGCATGTCACGCATCCACTTGTGAAAGAACTTCATGGTGTTAGCAAAGAACGTACCGGTTTCCGCAAACACTTGTGTATCTGCTGTCCAGCCCAGACGCTCGTCGCGCTGCGGACAGTCGGTGGGTATGGACAGGTAGTTGGATAGCTGTCCCCAATAAGTGTTGGAGATGAGCTTGTTCACAAGGTCGTTGCCTGTGGTGATAGTGCCGGTTTCCAGTTCCTTTGTGATGGAAGTGACGGGAATGGATTTCAACGACTTGATGGCGACATTCCCGGTGGCAGTTATGGAAACGTAGCGGTAGCCGAAAAAGGTGCAGTGAGGATAGTAGGCTACATAGTTATCTCCGGCAGCAAAGGTATAGTCCAGACGGATGCCGGTGTGGGGAATGCGCAGGTTTTCGCGGTGGCAGCTTCCTTCCGGACCGTCCATGCCACGAATCCTGGCACCGTTGCCGTCATTGAGCAACTCTGCGGGAAGACAGGTCAGCACTGTTCCCTCGGTGGCTTTGAATACAAAAGAGGGTACACCGGCACAGTTTTGCCCGAAATCCACCACTAACGTCTCTCCCGGACTTATGGTCATCTCCGTGCCCGATGCGAACTCACGGGCAATAATCACTTTACCGAACTCGTTCTCTTTCGCTCCTTCTATATCCTTCCAAATGTATGCTCTGACAGGAGCGAGGGCGAGATCAGTGCGCAGATAGACTTCCGCTCCGTCCGAAGGCAGAATGTCACCAGAAAATTCGGTATTCTCTTCGGGTGTGGAGAGTTTGTCCACACATTCGTAGCCCATCGGTTCGCGCGCATCATACTCTTCTCCGTCAAAGATGCCGGCATGTTTCACCGGACCGGCAATTCCGGCTTTCCAGTTTTCGAGGTCGGTACCGTAGCACTTCTTAGTTCCGTCAGAAAAAGTCAGTTCCAATACACCGCGGAAGGCACACTTTTTGCCTATCATGCCGTCATATCCTCCGGGGGTTATGATTTTGTCAGCCCACCATCCCGGTGTCACCTGTACGGAGAGCATGTTGTCGGCGTTTGGCTTGGTACGGATGACGTCTGTGATATCATAGGTGAAAGAACGTTTGGTCTTGGCATAGTGTGTGAAGCCCGGTTTCAGGAATTCTCCGCCTACGGGTTTCCCATTCACATACAACTCGTAAACTCCCAGTCCGGCGGTCATCCACTTGGCAGAGATGACTTTCTGTTCATTTTTCACGGTGGACACGAACCAACTGGCACCATCGGCTGCGCGACCGTTGTTATGTCCTTTCACTACAGGAGCGTCTACTGCTGAAATCCATTTGGATTCGTTCCAGGCCGACGCTTCCAATGCGTGAGTACGTTTTCCGACTTCAGTTGCGTTTATCAGTCCGCTATTCGAGAAAAGCGCGAAAATCATTACCGGAACAAGATTCGCAAAACAATGGAAATTCATTTTCATACTTATATGTATTTTTTAGTATTAAAAGATTAACTTAGAAGTGCTGTTTTATGGGACTTGCACAACAAAATTACAGAATTATATGATATGACAGACGATTTCTACATTTTTTTTGACTCAACAATGGTTTCTGTTCAATCTGAAGCTTTTTACGTTGGAGAATCGATTATCGGGCAAAACAACGACATATTGTAAAATAATATAATCAACGCATTCACTAGTTCTATTGTATCAATTATTTATCAAATAAGAAAAGAAGATGACGGTTATTCATTGCAGTCATTCTTTCTTCTTTACACGAAAACCTCGAAATCGAATAAACTCTATTCAAGTTTTTAATAAATAACGAAGGGGTTTATTATAAACGGTATCCAAGTTTATTATAAACTCTTTTTTGACGCTTTTAATACCTGAAATAGAATTATTGCAACAAAAATGGGCAAGAACCTTCACAGTTTCTTGCCCATTCGTTATCCTATGTTATGCATTTCGCACATCCACCTATTGAACTTATGTCACAATATTTATATCTTTCATCATTCGTTTTCTATTTTTAATTTCCCCAAATATACGAAATAAAAACAAGAAAGTCAATAGGGAAAGCGTGGTTATCTGAAAATAAACACGTAAATTTGTGCCTCGAATTAGAAATAACAGTATAAATCACTATAAATAAAAACTTTATCACTATGGAGTACAATTTCAGAGAAATTGAAAAGAAGTGGCAGAAAAGGTGGGTGGAAGAGAAAACCTACCAAGTTACGGAAGATGATTCGAAGCAAAAATTTTATGTACTAAACATGTTCCCTTATCCATCAGGAGCCGGCCTACACGTAGGACACCCGCTGGGATATATTGCTTCCGATATTTATGCCCGTTACAAACGACTGCAAGGCTTCAATGTACTCAATCCGATGGGATATGACGCATACGGTCTGCCTGCAGAACAGTATGCCATCCAAACCGGACAGCATCCTGCAATCACTACCGTCAAAAATATCGACCGTTACCGCGAGCAGTTGGATAAGATAGGGTTCTCTTTCGACTGGAACCGTGAAATCCGTACTTGCGACCCGGAATATTATCACTGGACACAATGGGCCTTCCAAAAAATGTTCAATAGCTACTATTGCAACGATGAACAGGAAGCCCGTCCTATCGAAGAATTGGAAAAGGCTTTTGCAATCTACGGAAACGAAGGATTAAACGCCGCTTGCAGCGAAGAAATCAGCTTTACTGCCGAAGAGTGGAATGCCAAAAGCGAAAAAGAACAGCAGGAAATCCTGATGAACTATCGTATCGCTTATCTGGGTGAAACCATGGTAAACTGGTGTGCTGAATTAGGAACTGTATTGGCGAACGACGAAGTAGTGGACGGAGTGAGCGAACGTGGTGGTTACCCCGTTATACAAAAGAAAATGCGTCAATGGTGTCTGCGTGTATCTGCTTACGCACAACGCCTGCTCGACGGATTAGATACAATCGACTGGACAGATTCTCTGAAAGAAACTCAAAGAAACTGGATCGGACGCTCGGAAGGTGCTGAAGTGCAATTCAAAGTAAAAGACAGTGATCTCGAATTCACCATTTTCACCACTCGCGCAGATACCATGTTCGGTGTCACCTTCATGGTATTGGCTCCGGAAAGCGAACTGGTGGCACAATTAACTACTCCTGAACAAAAAGCAGAAGTAGATGCTTACCTCGACCGTACCAAAAAACGTACGGAACGCGAACGTATCGCCGACCGCAGTGTTACCGGTGTATTCAGCGGCTCGTATGCCATCAACCCGTTCACAGGTGAAGCAGTGCCCGTCTGGATCAGCGATTACGTATTGGCCGGATACGGAACAGGTGCTATTATGGCTGTACCTGCTCATGATAGCCGCGACTATGCATTCGCCAAACATTTCGGACTGGAAATCCGTCCGTTGGTAGAAGGTTGTGATGTAAGCGAAGAAAGTTTCGATGCCAAAGAAGGGATCGTTTGCAACTCTCCGCGTCTTGATGTCACTCCTTATTGCGATCTTTCGCTGAACGGATTGACTATCAAAGAAGCGATAGAAACAACCAAGAAATATGTAAAAGAACATAATCTGGGCCGTGTGAAAGTGAACTACCGTCTGCGCGACGCTATCTTCTCACGCCAGCGTTACTGGGGCGAACCGTTTCCTGTTTACTACAAAGACGGAATGCCTTACATGATCGACGAAAGCTGTCTGCCACTGGAACTTCCGGAAGTAGCTAAATTCCTGCCTACCGAAACAGGTGAACCTCCATTGGGACACGCTACCAAATGGGCTTGGGACACAGTAAACAAATGTGTAGTAGAAAATGAGAAGATTGACAATGTAACCGTCTTCCCGCTGGAACTGAACACCATGCCGGGATTCGCCGGTTCTTCGGCATATTATCTCCGTTACATGGACCCACGTAATCATAAAGCATTGGTTGATCCGAAAATCGATCAGTACTGGAAGAACGTAGACCTTTATGTAGGTGGTACCGAACATGCTACCGGACACTTGATCTACTCTCGTTTCTGGAATAAATTCCTGCACGATGTAGGTGTATCTATCATGGAAGAACCATTCCAGAAGTTAGTAAACCAGGGAATGATTCAAGGTCGCAGTAACTTTATATATCGTATCAAAGACACCAATACTTTCGTTTCGCTGAACCTGAAAGATCAGTACGAAGTTACCCCTATTCACGTAGACGTAAATATCGTATCTAATGATATTTTGGATCTGGAAGCATTCAAGGCATGGCGTCCTGAATATAAAACGGCCGAGTTTATCCTCGAAGACGGAAAATACGTTTGCGGATGGGCAGTTGAAAAGATGAGTAAATCCATGTTCAATGTTGTCAATCCGGATATGATTGTTGAAAAATACGGTGCAGATACACTTCGTATGTACGAAATGTTCCTTGGACCGGTAGAACAATCCAAACCGTGGGATACCAACGGAATTGACGGTGTACACCGTTTTATCCGCAAATTCTGGTCGCTGTTCTACAGCCGTACAGACGAATATCTGGTAACGGACGAACCTGCAACAAAAGAAGAATTGAAGAGCCTTCATAAATTGATTAAGAAGGTGACAGGTGATATTGAACAGTTCTCTTACAATACATCTATCAGCGCATTCATGATTTGTGTAAACGAACTCTTCAACCTGAAATGCAGCAAAAAAGAGATTCTGGAACAGCTCATTATCACTCTTGCACCTTTCGCTCCGCATGTTAGCGAAGAGCTGTGGGATGTACTGGGACACGAAACTTCCGTATGCGACGCCCAATGGCCTGCATACAACGAAGAATATCTGAAAGAAGACACTATCAACTATACCATCTCTTTCAACGGAAAGGCACGTTTCAATATGGAATTTGCAGCAGATGAAGCTTCGGACGCTATCCAGGCGGCAGTATTAGCCGACGAACGTTCACAAAAGTGGATGGATGGCAAGACTCCGAAGAAAGTCATTGTCGTTCCGAAAAAGATTGTAAACGTTGTTGTTTAAAAACAAATTAGGCACGGATTACACGGATTACACGGTTCTGATTGACTCTAAATTCTAAACCGTGTTATCCGCGTAATCCGTGCCTAACATAATTATAAATCCTATGCATAAACTAACAAAAGCGGAAGTAATGAGAGAAGTGAAAGATTATATCTACATCACTCTCGGATTGATAAGCTATTCTTTGGGATGGGCTGCATTCCTGTTACCTTATCAGATAACTACCGGAGGAACTACCGGTATCGGGGCTATTATATATTATGCAACAGGATTTCCAATCCAATGGTCATACTTCATCATAAATGCAGTGCTGATGACATTTGCCATCCGGATATTGGGCCCGCGATTCAGCATAAAGACTACCTATGCTATTTTTGTGTTGACCTTTTTGCTTTGGCTTTTTCAGTTAATAGTAAATAACTACGTTGTAGCTCCGGATATGACGCCTGACGGCAAACCGTTGCTGCTCGGTGCAGGACAAGACTTCATGGCTTGTATTATCGGTGCGGCCATGTGTGGTGTAGGTCTGGGCATCACTTTCAACTACAACGGAAGTACGGGTGGAACAGATATTATCGCTGCTGTTGTTAATAAATACAGAGATGTATCACTCGGACGAATGATTATGATCTGTGATGTATTCATTATCGGTTCCTGTTATTTTATATTCCATGATTGGCGCCGGGTTATCTTCGGCTTCGTCACCCTGTTCATTATCGGTGTCGTACTCGACTGGATTATCAACAGTGCCCGTCAATCGGTTCAATTTTTCATCTTCTCCAAGAAATATGACGAAATAGCCGACCATATTATTAGAGATACCAACCGCGGAGTAACCATACTCGACGGTACGGGATGGTACAGTAAAAACAACGTGAAGGTGCTGGTAGTGCTTGCCAAAAAGCGTCAGTCACTCGAAATCTTCCGTTTGGTAAAACGTATTGATCCGAACGCATTCATTTCGCAAAGCTCCGTAATCGGTGTGTATGGTGAAGGATTTGATAAACTCAAAGTAAAATAACCGGTTGATAAGTATTGAACAACTCTGTTAAAACAAAAAATAAAATGATGAAACGCAAACTTGTATTTGCTACCAATAATGCTCATAAACTGGAAGAAGTTGCTGCTATACTGGGAGACAAAGTAGAATTGCTAAGTCTCAATGATATCGGTTGCCAGACCGACATTCCCGAAACAGCTGAAACACTGGAAGGAAATGCGCTATTAAAATCCTCCTTTATTTATAAGAATTACGGCTTGGATTGCTTTGCCGATGATACGGGACTGGAAGTAGAAGCCTTGAACGGAGCTCCGGGAGTCTATTCCGCCCGTTATGCAGGAGGTGAAGGACATGACGCTCAAGCCAATATGCTTAAACTTCTTCATGAACTGGAAGGAAAGGAAAACCGTAAAGCGCAATTCCGCACTGCTATTTCACTCATCTTAGATGGAAAAGAATATCTTTTTGAAGGAGTGATAAAAGGCGAAATAATCAAAGAAAAACGTGGTGATTCCGGTTTTGGCTACGACCCTATATTCAAGCCTGAAGGTTACGACCATACTTTTGCCGAATTGGGAAATGATATAAAGAACAAAATCAGCCATCGCGCACTGGCTGTACAGAAACTTTGTGAGTTTCTGCAACGCTGATTACGCATACTCACTTAAAATATAAAACACAATGAAGAAAATTACATTATTTACTCTACTGACGTTACTATTATGTACTTCGTGTGTAACGAAAAAGAAGTTTATGCTCGCAGAGATGGCAGCCACCACAAGCAAAGATAGTTTACAAAGACTGTTGACTGACTGCCGTGACACAGGTGACCAAATGTCAGCACAAATCAAAAACCTCCTGCGTGATACTACGAAAATGGGAAATAGTATCCGCCAATATCAAAGTATGTTGAATGTCAACATGACCGAACAGGAAAAGCTGAATGCACTGTTGAACCAGAAAAAAAACGAGCTTAACGAAAGAGAACGCACCATCAATGAATTGCAGGACATGATTAAAGCGCAGAACGATAAGGTACAAAACCTTTTGAGTAATGTAAAAGATGCATTACTTGGCTTCAGTACTGACGAGCTGACCGTTCGTGAGAAAGACGGAAAAGTATATGTAGCCATGTCTGACAAACTACTATTCCAATCAGGAAGTGCCCGCCTGGACAAACGTGGAGAGGAAGCTCTCGGTAAACTGGCCGAAGTGTTGAACAAGCAGACGGACATCGATGTATTTATCGAGGGACATACGGATAATAAGCCTATCAACACCGTACAATTCAAAGATAACTGGGATTTAAGTGTGATCCGTGCCACCTCCGTAGTCCGTATCCTGATCAAGAACTATCATGTGAATCCTTTGCAGATACAACCCAGCGGCCGTGGTGAATATATGCCTGTTGCCGATAATGAAACAGCAGAAGGCAGAAGCAAAAACCGCCGTACGGAGATTATCATGGCTCCGAAACTGGATAAGTTGTTCCAGATGTTGCAAAGTTCGGAAGAATCCAAGTAAAAAACATCTATAATAAAATAAAAGGCTGCTCAGAAGCAGCCTTTTATTTTATTCAAACAAAAATTAATTCATCTACCCCAATTAGACGGTTTCTTACCCATTTTAAATATCATTGTCCCGCCATTCGTTATATCCTGATGAGTAATGAAAAAATCCTTGTATTTCTTCCCGTTCAAGGTCACCGACTGAATATAAATATCTTCAGGTGATTTACGTATCGTCTGAATACGGAATCCCTTATTACCGGAAAGTTTCAGCGTACATTCATCAAAAACGGGAGTACCGATAATATATCGGCCGTCAGCAGGATTCACGGGATAGAAACCCATCGCACTGAACACATACCATGCAGACATCTCTCCGCAATCATCATTTCCCGCATATCCGGAGGAAGTGTTGTTATATAGATTATTCATGATATGACTGACATATTTCTGGGTCTTCCACGGTTGTCCTGCATAATTATAGAGATAAGCAACGTGATGACTAGGCTCGTTACCATGCGCATACTGGCCTACAAACCCGGAAGCATTGTCATTCAATTCGCCACTCTGATGATGAATGGTGAAAAACGTATCTAACTTTTGCTCAAAAGCTTTAGTTCCACCTGTCAGTCCAATCAATCCTTCGACATTGTGCGGCACATACCAGAAATACTGCCATGCATTTCCTTCCGTAAACGGATAACCTCCGTTTGCACCGTATTTATAAGGATCGAAAGGTTCCATCCATTCTCCCTTATCATTCTTCGACTGGAAGAAACGAGTTGCCGGATTAAAAAGGTTCCGGTAGAATTCAGAACGATGATAGAAACGTTGATAATCAGCCTCTTTTTTCAGCTTTGCTGCCAGTTGGGCCACACACCAGTCATCAAAAGCCTGCTCCAGCGTGATGGAAACCGATTGAGTCTGAATATTCTCCGGCATGTAGCCATACTTTTCCCATACTTCAAAAGGAGAGTTAGGATGCGAAGTGACCGAACTGTTATACACCGCTTCATAAGCTTTTTCTACATCAATTCCCGGAATCCCTTTCAAGATGGCATCTACAATCACAGGAATCGAATGGTTACCAATCATGCAATAATTGTCTTGTCCCCACAATTGCCAGATCGGCAGATAACCGTAATATTCATATTGACGAATCATACTCTTCACAAAATCAGTCACCCGTTCAGGCTCCAACAAAGTGTAAAGAGGATGCGCTCCACGAAAAGTATCCCAAAGCGAGAATGTAGTATAATGCGTCTCGTTACTGCCTACTTTACGGGTTGTATAGTCCGCAGCCATGTATTCACCATTCACGTCAGACATGGTATTAGGCTGAATCATTGTATGGTAAAGGGCGGTATAGAATATCTCCTTTTGCAGATCGGTTCCTTTCACGTCAATCTTTCCCAGTTCCTGCTCCCAGTCGGCATCTGCTGCTGCCACATACCGGTCGAAATCCCAATGGGGCGCTTCCTGTTCCATGTTCTGACGGGCGTTTCCCATAGAGACAGACGAAAGGGCTACTTTGCAATTAAGCGGTTTACCATCCAGTTTGCCAAAGCGGAAACAGCCGTGGAGATCGGTTCCATTAATCACCGCTGTGTTATCGTATGTACGCCCGCCGTCCCTTAATGTAGAGGAAAGAATCGGACTCGAAAATTCCATATAGAAATAAATCTTACGCAATTTGGCCCATCCTGTAATAATGCGATACCCCTCTACAGCATGATTGTTCAGAATACGGATTTGAGAGTTGATGATGCGACGCCCCCAACTGCCTTTATTGGCCGAATGGTCTAAATCCAGTAGTATCTCCGCATCCTTGTCTGTCGGATATTGATAACGATGAATACCGGTTCTCGGAGTCGTTGTGAGTTCGGCATTGATATTTTCATCTTTCAACATTACCTGATAGTAACCGGGACTGGCTTTTTCTTCTTCATGAGAGAACGCGGAAGAAGTGCGTCCGCTACTCGTCGGCATGATAAGAATATCAATCAGATCGGAAGCTCCCGTACCACTCAGGCGGGTATGACTGAAGCCATAAATGGTACGTTTATTATAATCGTAGCCCGAAGCATCTCCCCAGTCAGGAGCTTCATTGGTATCGGGTGAAAGCTGTACCATGCCGAACGGCGAAGTAGCACCCGGATAATTATTTCCGGAAAGCCCTCCGTTAATGGCTCCTGTACCAATGAAAGGATTCACATATTTAGTAGTCTCACCGGCTTGCAAAGTGGCAAAAACCAACGAAAATGCACAGATTCCTGTTATAAATTTATTCATAGCAATTGATTTATTCAGCAATGATTTCTACCACCCGGCTGTTCAGTTGTTGGGTAGTAAACACTTCCAGTCCCACATTCATCAGATACTCTCCTGAATACAGCTGACCGTTACCTTGAAGCGAAGAATGGTTACCCGGCATCAGATTGATTTCCTTCACACGATACATTCTATCAGCATCCAATCCCTGCAAACGCACCGGTAATACCTTTTCTGCATAACGCGGATGAATATCAAATGCATACAATACAGCTTTATTCTTCTCTTTATTTACATACATAGAAGAGGTATGGTTACTGCCATAAGGAGAAACTAAACGATACAGATCTCCATCAAGAATTACAGGTTTCAAACGATTATAATTTTCCACAGCCTGATTGCAATAGATATGGTCATTCTCGTTCATATCATCCAGCTTGATATCAAAACCCAGTTTACACATCATAGCCACATCCGTACGGAACTTGATGCTGGTTCCCCGGTTCCAGGTCGTAACATGTGCACACATCGTCTTACTAGGAAATATTTGTGAGAATCCCCATTGAATAAACAGACGTTCGATAGGGTCTGTATTGTCACTAGGCCAGAATTCCGTAAAATATTTCAATGCTTCGAAGTCAGAACGTCCGCCACCACCGGCACAAAGCATCATCGGTAAATCCGGATATTTATTTTTCACACGCTCCAACACTTTATACAGTCCGCGCACATATTCGATATACAGATGCGACTGTTTATCCTTCAGATAGGAAGAATAGATATTGGTGATGGGACTGTTACAATCCCACTTAAAGAAAGCGATTCCCGGATAGTTTGTCATCAATTTGTCTACCACACCGAATACATGATCCTGCACTGCCGGGTTACTCAAGTCGAGCACCAACTGATTCCTGAAATAATATTCATCCCGGTTAGGCAGATGAATCACCCAATCTTTATGCTTTTCATACAATTCACTTTTCGGATTCACCATTTCAGGCTCTATCCATATTCCGAATTTGATACCTTTCTTTTGTGCCTCTTCTACCAAACGTCCTACACCATTCGGCAGTTTATCCGCCGTTTCTTTCCAGTCACCCAGTCCTTGATGATCGCTGCTACGCGGATATTTATTACCAAACCATCCATCATCAAGCAGAAACATATCCACTCCCAGCTTGACAGCCTCATCCATCAATCCAATCAACTTATTCTCATCAAAATCAAAATAAGTAGCTTCCCAGTTATTGAGCAGTGTCATACGGGTCTGGTCACCCTTCTTAACCTGATACTTGCGTGCCCAGTCATGAAAGTTGCGGCTGGCCTCTCCCTTACCGTTCAGGCTATAGGTGAAATAAAAATCCGGTGTGCGAAAAGTTTCTTTGGCAGGAAGGTTGTATTCCGAAGCGTATGGATTAATACCTGAAATGACACGAAGTTCATTCTTGTTATCCACTTCAAAAGTAAAACGGAAGTTACCAGTCCACCCCAAAGTACCGACTAATACCTCTCCTGAATTTTCCTTCGACGGAGCACCCAGAGACAACTGGAAAAACGGAGAAACAAACATATTGGCACGCGCACCCAACTTGGTATCAATCGTTTTTTTACCAAATGCCAGTTCACGCTCGGCTATGTTGACCTCATGTGCCCAGTCACCGGAAAACTCCGTGAGAAAATACTTATCACGGTTAAAGTGAAGCATAGAAGAAGCATATTTGCTCAATACAACAGGCTTCTTCTCCTGATGACTGATTTCAGTGAATGTCTTGATGATATTTTCCGCAGCATACGTTATATAGTGCAATTTCACAGTCACAGGATATTTGTCATCCTTTAGAGTAATCACTGTTTCTACACTTCCGTCATTCTGCCGGCTACTACTATGTTCTACATATTTCAACAATAAAGACGGGTTTCCATCATTGTGAAGCACTTGAATGGCCGGCTCGAAATAATCCTCCGCCCCATGTGTGATATAAACCTCGGTTCCCTGCGGCAAGTAGGCAAAGTCCGATTCATGATTCAGTTTTTTCCCCAGATAACGCTGGTATAGACGACCATTGTCTCCCACTTGGAAGATCAGGCTTGTGCCATCTGTTTCAATCTTGATAATAGGTTTGTCAGTTGCCTTCAACATACAGGAGATGCTCAAAAGACAGCATAAGAGAATAGCTTTTACTTTCACGGTATATTTATTTAATGTGATTACAATCATTTTTTATTTATCAGTACGGAACGGAGCAACCGGAAGTCCGGCAGTTCCATAAAGATTACACTCCGGATTATCCGCCCATCCGTAACGTGCCGCAATGGGTATTTCCACTTCCGGCGATTCAAGGATCACCTCTTTTCCCCGGATAGTGGCAGTTGCCTGATGAAAAACTTGATCCGGTCCGGCCATAATGAATCCTTTGGGTTCGCCTGTTGCGGCCTTCACTTCACAATCGAAGCTAAGTATCAGTTTATTTCCCGAAATACGGTAGCCCTGAAAAGTCGGTACATCAAACGTACCCTTCTGATAAGTATTTGCCAATGACAAGAGGGCCAGGCGTCTTCCCACTTCCTGTTTGTTTTTAGGATGAATATCGTGCGCTACACCAAGGTCAATAGCCGGTACCATCCCCGTGCCTTCCATAGAAAGTGCATCAGACTGCGCTTCACGCAATGCAGCCCATTTCGAATCGGGTTGCACCTCCTGACTACGCAAGTAATTTGCCAACTGCACGAAGTAGAAAGGCAACTCCTGTTTCCATTGTTTCCGCCAGTCAGCTATCAGCGACTGAAAAAGAGGAGAATACTGCCGGTCACGACCTACGTTCGCTTCACCCTGATACCATATAACCCCCTTAACCGGAAAAATCGTGAAAGGATGTACCATCCCGTTATACAATACAGACAGGTAGCTGGAACCCTCCGGTGACATGGGCGCAGATGGCATTTCATCCAAAGTTAATCCGATGCGACAGTTCCAGCTTCCGGCCAATGATATTTTCTGTCCACCCATTTCCGCATACAAAGTTTCCGGTTTTCCATGAATACCGCCTTCTCCCCCAAAATCAGATACACGAACCGTAATAATACCTTTGCCGGCTTTCACTTCCGCAGCCGGAATCATATACTTCCGGAGGGTGGCAAACCCCGATCCCCTAGCTATTTCCTTACCATTGTAGTAAGTAATATCCTCATCATCTATCATTCCCAGACTAAGAGTGACCTCCTTTCCTGCCCATTCGGCAGGAATATCTATCTCCTTTTGAAACCAGACGATACCGTCCAGCCCATCCAGTCCTTTTTCCTCCCAATAACCGGGTAACTCCATAGACTTCCATTCTTTCCCAGTCTGTAAAGCCGAAATCCATTGCGGAGTCCCTTGAGCAAAACCGGCATCCCGGATCATAAACTGTTCACGCCAGTCCTTCATTTCTTGTTGATAAACAGCAGAAAGAGCTTCTTTATTAAAATTCAGTCTCCTCATTTTAGCTGTTTCTCCCTGAAAACCCATCACCTGTTGCAAGGTGCCGAAGCTTGTCCACGCTTCGGCCGGAGTGCCGCCCCAAGTACAATCTATCACACCAACAGGTACATTCAGTTCTTTCCACAATTGACGGGCATAAAAATAAGCGACAGATGAAAACTCCGGAACAGAGGAAGGGCTACATTCCTGCCAACCCCCTCCGTTCATTTCTACGTTATCCTGCGGAGTTAAAGATACAGTCTTTTTTACCTGTAACAGACGAATAAACGGATAATTGGCTTCCGCCACCTCCTGTTCATAATTCATAACCTTGCCCCATCCGGCAACCGGCATTTCCATATTGGATTGTCCGGAACAAAACCAGACTTCTCCCACCATTATGTTTCGCAAAGTCAGCATTTCGCCGTCTGAAAGGGTTATCTGGTAAGGACCTCCGGCGGCAGGAGTAGGTAACTGTAAAGTAAAACTTCCATCCACTCCCGCTTTGACTGTATATTTCCGGTTATCCCAACTCGTTTTTACGGTCACTTGCTTGCCGGATTTTGCCTTGCCGGGCAATGTCAAGGTACTCTTTTGCTGTATCACCATATGATCGGTGAAAAACGATGGTAAAGTGACTTTAGCCTGTGTACAAACAGCTATGCACAGAGCCACAAGAGTCATTCTATATTTATTCATTTTCGGTTAGTTAATTGATTCCGGGCTATTAATTAAATTCCAGTACTTTCACATCCTTGGCAGGTATGGTAATCTCTATCTGATTTCCGGCAGTAGTCCGGTTGCCACTCCATAATTCTTTCACCTGATAACTGCGTGCTTGCTCCAGCCCTATTCTATCCAACGAAAGTGTCACCGTCTGCTCCTGTTCCGAATAGTTGAAAAGTGCGCAATGGAATGTTCCATCTTTCTCCTTTCTTACAAAGATTTGTTCTGATTGAGCTCCATTTCCCTCTACCGGACGGAACACTTCACCCGTGGCAAGAGCATTGATATCAGGATTCGTCAGATATTTCAACGCTTTGTCTTTCCCGTCTTTTCCTCCGGCGGCACTAAAATCATCTCCGCCAATGTAGATACCTGTAATAACGCCGGAAGTGATACGCGCCCGATTTTCACCATCTGTAGCATCTCTCAACACAATATGGTCTGCATCATTGAATTGATAGATGTACTTCTGCCACCATCCATAAGACAATGCATTCAGCGTGTACTCGGTATCCTTGATTTTATTCCATGCATCGCAGGCAATTCTACGCGACTGGGCATATTGTGCCGGAAAAACAGGAGAAATAGAAAGATTGATATACATATCCCCAAAATATTTATCCAGCAACTGCATCCCATAATTATATCCCTGAATACCTGTCGTCACTTCAGGAAGATACCATTTATCAGCCTCCATCGCTCCATGGGTCATGAAATCCATTTTCACATACTCGAATCCTGTCCGATGAAACAAACCGGATGTCTTTTTCATCATTGCCTCTACAGCGGGATGAGTAGGGTCGATAGCATAAGCACCGTCCAATTCCTGTGGCTTTCCGTTAGCATAAAGGTAGATATCCTTGTATTTATATTCAGGAGCGGCATCCACCGTCCGTTCGGGATCACGCGCCCAGTCGGTAAACGGAGTCCAGTAGATACCTCCAATCTGACCATTTGATTTACATTTTGCAATGAATGACTTCAATTGTTCTTCATTCATACAGTCCCAACCGGAATCCAATCCGACATAAACCGTATGATCCGGATTGACAAAATGACGATTTTGAAGGTTTTGTTTGATAAAGTCCGAAACCTCCATCGCTTTATCATAAGTAAGGTTGAATTGCAAAGCCCCCCAACTGTTCCAACCGAACGGAACTGCTTTTCCCCACTCCTTCGGAGGTGCTATGATTGCATTCACCTTTGCATAAGTTTCCAGTCCGTCGCACCAGTTTTCAAAGAATCCCAGTAATATTTTGGGAGACTTGATCTTCTTGCCTGTCAATGCTCCGTGAGGTTTCACATCCCGCGTCAATTCATCAGCTACTCCACCGTAACAAGTCAAAGAGCCGATGTTTCTATGGTCTCCTTTACCTAACATTACAGCCGTTTTCCAATTGTCATGCTCCACAGAACCTACAACAAGTCCGCTACGCCCTTCATTATTAAAAACAGCCGTTACCTCATAACTGGTCAATGTGTCGAAATTAAGTGCATGAGACTGGTATCTGATCCATTTATCATTATCAAAAGGCATAAATAAAGCACGATTGTCACCTGCCGGAAGTAATTCAGCCATGCGGTCTACATTCACAGGTGCCATCCGATTGGAAGCGACATTATTCTTTCCTTCTATACTAAACTCCGTCAATATATACTCTTTATCCGGATAAAGATAAAAGTACTGTGTCAACTTAGGCAAAGATTTATCTGTATGTTCAATCTTATAAAGAGTTCCTTTACCGAAAGCATCTGATATTTTTCGAATACTAACCTTATGGCGTGCATAGTCACGCGTAGTAACCGTCTGCTCTCCCCATAGGTAAGAAGCATATAGTCCTTCACAAATATTTTTTGACTTTTTATAAAGTGAAACTCCCCCTTTCTGATCATCGAAGCGGATTTGCCAGCCGCCCGTCGTCAGACCTTTATATCCGGCAGCATATCCGGATAAAGTGAATAACAGGAACATAGTTCCGAAAATGATTTTAAACTGTCGAAGTCTGTTTTTCATATGGCACAATGAATATGGTTTTAAATAGAATAAAAGTGTTCCCCAAAGATAGGCATTGCCGGAAGTATGGCTTGGCGTAAACAAGTCAAAAAATGAAAGATTTACGGCAATATGCTTCACAATCTCTCTGAATCCGCAAATTTTCTATTTATCCGCATCATTTATAGTATCCGTATTCCTTATATCCTGTGGAATGATTGTTTGTTTTCCACTTTGATACTGTTTCTCGAAATCTTTCGGAGTCATACCAAACTGTTTCAAGAATAACTTGCTGAAATAAGACGGAGAATTAATGCCCACCATATAGCAGATATCTCCAATCCGGTATTTGCCTTCCTGAATATATTCCGCCGCTTTCTTCAGGCGAATCAGGCGAATGAAGTCGAGTGGGGAGAGATTAAATATCGTTTTGATTTTTCTCAACAAACTAGAGCGGCTCATACAGAGAATATCCGCCATTTTCTCTACTCCGAAATTATCATCGGTTATATTGTCTTCAATAATCCGGATCACCTTATTCATAAATTCCTCATCCGCTTTGTTCATCTGCATATTATCTACCGAGAAGAACGGACGTTTCGAGAATGCCTCTCTCTCCCGTCGACGGTTATTGAGTAATGATAATATCTGTTCTTTGAGATAACCGAACGAGAAAGGCTTCTCCACATAGGCTTCCGCCCCATACTTCAAGCCATTGATTTTACTGTCAATATCATTCTTGGCAGTCAGGAAGATAACAGGGATATGAGAAAGCTCAAGATCTGATTTGATTTCCTTACACAACTGATGGCCATTCATCACCGGCATCATAATATCACTAATGATCAAATCGACATGACTGCTTCTCAATATTTCGATTGCTTCCGCACCATTCTTCGCCGTCTCCACAGTGAAACACTCACATAACCTTTCAGAGATAAAGGCCAGCATACTTTCATTATCTTCTACCAACAACAGAGTGTATCCGTGCATATCTGTTTCAACAGAAGTTTCCTCATCCAACTCAACTATATCTTTTTGTACCGCTTTGCTATTCTCCAGACTGATACCTTCCTTATTTAAAGGAATGGTCAGAATAAAGACATTATCCTTTTCTCTTGTAGTATCCAAGGTAAGTGTCCCTTTGTGAAGAGATGCCAGCGAACGTGCTAATGAAAGTCCGATACCTACTCCGTTCTTAGGTGCTTCTTTCTTTTCCATTTGATAAAAAGGTTCAAAGATATATTGGCTCGCTTCTTCCGGAATCTTATTTCCGTCACTAATAACCCGAATCGTGAAATAAAGATCGTCTTTCTCCAGTTCCACTTGTATATGCTGCCAGGCATACTTCAATGCATTATTAAGCAAATTGCTCACAATCTTAGTTATTGCTTCTTTATCTACTGCCGCCCATATTTCCTCTTCAGTCAATTTCAGAACCAGTTCTTTGTTATTCAAATTGAAAGTTACTTCAAAACGAGCTACGATTCCTTTCAGAAGTGCCGTAATGTCAACACTTTCAAATTTCATGGAAAGCTTGTTGGCACCAATCTTCTGGAAATCGAGAAGTTGTCCTGTCAGTTCCAACAGCCGCTTCGTATTCTGTACTATTACATTAATATACTTCTTCTTTTTAGATTCCGGAAGATTCTCCTCCTGAATAGCCTCAAGCGGACCATTAATCAACGTCAGCGGAGTACGTACTTCATGAGCTATCTCCGTAAAGAAATCAACCTTCGATTCATACAATTCCTTTTCTTTCTCTATTTCAAAAAGTTTCTGACGTTCTTCCATCTGCCGCTCCTTACGATGCTTGTACCATAAAAACCAACAGAATACAAACAAGATAATAGCCAGTGCATAAACAATATAAGCCCATACGGACTGCCACCAAGGCGGCAAAATAACAATCGTCAACGAACGGGTTGAAGGATCGGATTTGCTCGCATGATGAGTTGCCTTTATTTGAAAAGTATATTTACCCGGAGGCAATTTAGCATACGATATATTCTTGTTGCTGGCAGCACGTATCCACTCTTTATCAAGCGGTACCATACGATAATAATATTGATTGGTCTCCGCAGTAGAATAACTAAGCATAGCTATATCAAAACTGATATTTGACTGATTATAAGGAAGTTCTATTTCATTGGTATGTACAATGCACTGTTTCAAAGGCGAATTCGGAGTATGCACAGTGATTTCCTTATTATAAATACTAAATTTGGAAATATAAACCGGAGGCAGCGATCCGCTTTCATCCTGAGTATTGGGATCAAAAGCAATCAGTCCGTCCACCCCTCCGAAATAAAACTTACCATCGCGTGCTTTAAGCGCCGAATTATAATTGAACTGGTTCCCTAATAATCCGTCTTTATTGGTGAATACGCTTACATCTCCACTTTCCGGATTAAAACGTACCAGTCCTTTATTAGTCCCAAACCATAAATTAGAATGTTCATCCTCCAGAATATCATAGCAGACATCGTCCGGCAATCCTTCATTAATTCCAAAAGAGGTAAAGTTATCCTGTACTTCATTATAGCGACAGATTCCGCCGCGATCAGTAGAGAACCATATATTGCCCTTACTGTCCTGCATAATGAAACTGACGGAATTGGAACTAAGCGTATTTTTCTTACCTGCCTCGTAGGCGTAGTTCTGATAGATCCCTGATTCGGGTCTGCATTTCCAGACTCCGTTTCCCATAGATGCCACCCAAATTGTACCATCTTTCGCCTCCATGATATTAAAGGCCCAGTTGTAACCGATAGCATCTACCCTGTGATACTCCTTTTCATTCGGTCCGGACATATAAAGTCCCCATCCGGTTCCTATCCATTTACGCCCTTTACTATCTATCATAAAGTCGTACACACTGCCTTCATCAATGCCTAACTCCCCTTCTGACAAACACCGGATCCGTTCATCAGGCAGACGGATTTCATTCATCCCCTGCTTGAATAATCCACAATAAATATGATTATTATAATGTCTTACACATAAAGTGATAAGATGCCCCGGTACATTATCATACACTTGATGTACTTCTCCGGTCTGAGGATTCAACACATTAATTCCGTTATCTTCAGTTCCAATCCAAATACATCCGTTATCATCTTCCGCTAATCCACGGATGCGTTTGGTATTCAAAGAATGTCCGTCGCTTCCGGGAACATATTTATCAAATACAAGACGATGTTTAGGCAGATAATTAACACCTCCAAACATTGTCCCAATCCAGATACCTCCTTTGGTATCTTTATAAATTGAATAGACAATGTTATCCGACAAACTGAACGAACGCATCAAATCTTCTTTAAGATGCAATGTACTGTTTTTCTTTTCGTTAATAATGAAAAGCCCATGATGAGAACCTACCCAAAGTTCATCTCCGAAACAGACCACATCACGTAAAAAAGTTTTCCGTTCTCCCGGAAAAGGAATAGTAGCCAGTTCACGAGACTGTGTATTATATTTTAATAATTCTCCTTCATGAATAGCAAGAATAGCGGTATCATCGTCCCGAAAACACATACTCATTATGTTCTTATTAGCCAATGAATGTCCGTTACGGTCTTCCATATACTGTTCAAACGCATCTTTCTGCGGATTATATTTAAATAATCCTACTCCGGAAGTTCCTACCCATACTCCACCTTTTTTGTCAATGGCAATACATTCGGGACTTTCATTTTTAAAATTACTTTTTCCCGTGATAGGATAATGGCTGACTTTCTTCGTTCCTTCAAAACGAAATAGTCCCTGGTCAGGAATAAGCACCCATACATTACCGACAGAATCAGCAAGTATTTCCGCCACCCAATTATCAGGTGTGATTTTATCCGGTGACTCTGGATTCAGGCGGGTAAAAATATCCATTGTGGGATCATACACATAAATTCCCCGGTCGGTTCCCACCCAAAGTTTACGTTCCTTGTCTTCGTAAAGAGCACTGATATTATGATTTCCGATTCCTGCTTTCAGGTCGTCACAGTTAAGTTGAAGAATAGACGTACCATCATAACGATTTAATCCGTTCTTAGTGCCAAACCACATGAATCCATAGCTATCCTGCAAGATTGCCTTGACATTACTTGCCGACAAGCCATTTTCACCATTAATATGAGTAAAGTAAAATTGAGAATATGCCTGTGCTCTGACAAATGTTGCGGAAAGTATCAAACTACACACTACCGACAATATGAGTATAGATCTTTTCATAGTATGGATAATATTATTCGTTACATACGCAAAGATACACGAATTTTCTTATATCGAACGAACGTCATAATATTATATATAAAATGAAATATATCAATCAGCAATTCCCCATTTCTTATTCGGAACATTTCCCAACCATAATTCGAGTACCCCGCCTTGAGCAAAATCAATGTGCGGGATTTGATAAGAATCATATTCTTTGCCATTTAGACAGGTACGCTGTATATAACAATTCTCTGTCGAATTATTATAAGTTTTTATCCTGAACTCTTTACCTTTATAATAAACTGAATCCAATTTTATAATAACCTCGTCAAATACCGGGCTTGTTATATCGTAAGCCGGATCACGTTTTGCACCACCGTCCAAACTGAAAAGTCCGATTGCCATCAAGGTACTCACACCTCCCATCTGTCCTTGATCTTCATCGTGCCCGCCATATCCTTTATCCGGTGTTATTGCTCCATAGGCTTGTTCCTTCACACGACGTACCCAATATTGAGTCAACCAAGGCTTACCCGCATGAGTGAAAACATGTGCATTAGAACATCCCGGCTGATTGGCATAACTCACATATCCACCACCGTAACCATAAACAAAATCTGTTGATCTGGATTGCTCAAAAGCATTATTCAACATATAGCATAAACTATCGCTACCACCCATAAGCTCCGCCAATTTAGGTATATCATGAGATAACCCGAATGTAGCTTGCCAGGCATTAGCTTCCACATATCCCGCACCATTCAAAGGATCGGTATGCAGCCAGCTTCCATCTTTTCTTCTAGGTAGGATAAGATTTACTTGTTTATTAAAAGATTCCGTCCAACCTGTCGACCTTTTATGAAAATAGATATAATCTTTCCGTTTACCCATTTTAGCAGCCATTTCTGCTAAAGCCCAGTCTTCAAAGGCCCACTGAATCGTCAATCCCGCATTATCAGGGCAATATCCGTTTTGAATATAAAAATCAAGTTCGTTATCCATATCCAACGCCAGCATACCTCCCTTGGCATGGTTTCTTTTCATCGCTTCATAACCTGCCCTTGGCGACCACTTTTTGGTTATGCCCCTTTGATATGCACTAGTGATAAGTGATGTGGCAGGACACCCAGTCATAATATATGAATATCCTCCGGCACAAGGACCACGGGGCAATAAACCACCATTGACATCGTATTGTATCAAAGACGCTGCAAAATCATCCAATACGGAAGGATATGCAAGTCCCCACAAAGTATTCAGATTCCATTGGGTCAACCAAAATGCGTCTGAATTATACATGTGATGAATCGGCTTACCGCGACTGTCTTTCTTCAATTTCCCAACCGCCAGTTTTACATTTACCGTATGTGATCCTTGCCGTATTCCGCCTTTTGTATAATCCGGATATTCGCCATTATAATCATCCAGTTTATGACGTCCCAGCAAAGTGTGCCACAAGTCTGTATATAATTTGATTCTTTGAGCATTCGTCCCTCCTTTTACTTCGATTCTACCCAGCCATTGATTCCATTCATCTTGTGACTCCCGGCGAACTTGATTAAAATTCCAATGATCACAATCTTCTTTCAGATTCTCTTTCGCATTAGCAATACTTACATATGAAATTGCCATTTTAACATTTATCTGATCTCCCGCCCGGACTTCATATTTTGCACTGACTCCTGATGTGGGAGCATCATGATAACTCCATCCCGAACTTATCCGTGGCGTACTTTCTGTAGTTCCTTGAAACTCCTCAATATCAGAAAAATAGTCTTTATCAGCCCAACCGTCAAGAGAGTCAAAAGGCTTGTCAAAATGAGCTACAAAAAATATTCTCACAATATCCGGTCCGCCCCACAAACGTCCCTTTGTATCAAAATATCCGGTAATCTCATTATTGCCTGTTTTATACACTTTGGAATTAACCATAGTGGAAGTGCCAACATACCCTCCCAGATTAAACAATATATTTGCTGATGCATGTTCGGTATATGTCAACCTGTAAAAACTAACCCGGTCTGTTGCAGTTTGCTCCACCCACATATTATAATTCTCCAGATATAACCGGTGATAACCCGGTTGTACAATCTCTCCATCGTGTGTAAAGTGAGATTTCCAATGTTGTTCACCTAATGTCGGGTTCACATTTCCAGTGGTAGGCATGAGTGATAAACCGGACAACATCCAACAATGTATCTGGGGAAAACCGAGTATATCGGTAGAGTTATAATTATATCCCCCGCCATATTGATTTTTATTCCGGGTTAAAGGAGCAGCACCTATCATCCCGAATGGCTGACTCCCCGTGACAAAAAAGAAATATCTCCCTCTTGCCGACTCGATATAGGGATCTACCCACGACACATAATCAGAATAATCTTCAGGAGCCGGAAAAACCTCAATTTCTGATAAGCCGAGATTCACCCCATCTCCGTCAGTTACCTCAAAACGGATCCATTTTGTCTTTCTTGCAGAAAATTCAACTACTTTCGGGCTACCATTATTAGGTATTTGGCACACATTTATACAACTCCCATCACTAAAATGCAATATACCGCCTGCGATATGTGTTTTTTCATCGGGACGGTCATACAAAACAACCTTGTTAACACATACCGGATTATCCCAGTCTAATTGTATCCAGGGATAATCAATCTGCCCCCAAAACGTCATAGTGCTTTTAGAAGCCCATTCTCCTTTGTCCGGTACACGGATTATCCGGTCAGTAACATTAGATGCTTCATACGATTCATTTAATGTAGACGAGGCCGATACACGACTATCAGGCGCAATATTATATGGGGAAGCGGATACTAGGCTAAAAGACAATAAAGTAATTAAACTTGTTAACAGGTGGTATGGTTTCATCTGATTTCTATTAATTATTACATTAACAAATGTAGTATTCTCCAATGAGAAATATAGTGTTTCTCATTGGAGAATAAAAGTTTACCAACCCGTAGGTTGACTTATATTAGGATTAGAAGTATCTTCCTTCTGCGGAATCGGCCATGAATCAAACTTCGGGAATGTACAGCGACGTTCTTCAAGTTTAATAAACGATTGTGTGTCAGGATTCCATGCTCCATAAATAGGACCGTTCATTACATCATTTCCAATTCCCCAACGACGTATATCATCATAACGTTTGCCTTCGAAACAAAGTTCTACACGTCGTTCACGACGATATAATTCACGTACCTTTTCCTCTGAATTATAAACCGTTTGATCCATTTTTGGCATTCCACTACGAACACGAATAGCATCAATATATTCCTTTACTTTCGGATCATCCCAATCACCGGTTTCAACCAAACATTCAACATAATCCAATAATACTTCCGCATAACGGTAAATAACGAAATCAAGACTGCCTTGTCCATTGTTGCCACGATCATCTTCAGTCATAAATTTCTTCACCATATAACCGCTGCGAATACCATCGTTCCTGCCAATATAATCACCACAATCCGGATTGAAAGGACTAAATGTATAATTGGAGAGTCCTGTATTATCACCCGGTACAAAAACGCTGACATTCAAACGAGGATCTCTTGCTCCATGATACGGATCTTTTTCATAAGCCTCTCTTTCAGAAGTGGATAAAGACTGAATTGTTTGTCCATCTATCGTTTCATAAGTATCTATAAACGATTTCAATACATTCATTACTCCTTGTCCGCCAAAACTTCCCGACATACAACGGGAAAATATACCGCTCGAACCGCCTCCCTTATATAAAATGCGTTCTTTATTCTGTTTACCCACATATGTAAATAAGTCGCGGTAGTTCTTACCCGGATTATTGTCGGTAGCAGTAGAATAATACAACTCAAATTCTCCACTCTTTATCAATTCCCATGCAGCCGCTTTAGCTATATCATATCGTTTGAATTGGAGATTTACATCCATTTTCAAAGTCAGGGCAATAGAACGGGACATGCGGTCACGTCTTCCTTCATCCCAAATAAACGGGAGAGCTTCCGAATTGATTACTTCGTCCAACTCTGCATTAATTCTATCCAGACATTCATTAACCGGAGTGCGTGCCATATAAATCTCCGAAGGCAACAAAGCCTTGTCTACATACGGAATACCATCATTTCTACCATACCAGTTTAATAAACGAATATGATACCATGCCCGCCATACTTTCGCCTCCGCTTTCATACGGTCGCGTTCAGACTCATTCGTAAAATAGGCATTATCAATATTATCGAGCAATCGACAGCAATTGCGGATTTTACGGTAACATTGGTTCCAGGTGTAAAACTGATATTCCCATGGACCGGGATTATTATTGTCGGCCGGAGGCACTAAAGAACCATTTCCCAACTGCTGGATACGCACGTCAAAGTTTCCTGTAAAATAAACGTTGTCTGACGCTCCGTCCTGAAAAACCATACCTATCTCATCTCCACCCCAATCACCTCTCAACCACAACTTGCAAGTACCAAGTGCCGATTCACATTCCTGTTGTGTTTTCCAGAAATCATTATCTGTCGAAGCATTCGGTTTATCTCTCGTCAGAAAGTCTTCACAACTACTGAATAAGCCAATGAGTCCGGCCAGAAACAAACCTTTAAAAATTATTTTATTATATCGTTTCATAATATGTCTATATTTTAATGATTAGAAGTTCAAACTAAGACCTACAGAATAAGTTTTCACCAATGGATAAGAACCCATCTGACCGCGGTTTTCAGGATCAATCATGCTTTCTTTGGCAAAAGTAAACGGATTCTGGGCATTCAAATATACGCGGATGCTGGAAATACCTACTTTCTTCAGTGACATTTGGTCGAATGTGTATCCCACCTGAATGTATTTCACACGGCAGTAGCTTGCGTCAAAATGCCAGTAATCGGACGCATGATGATTATTACCGTAATCAGGAGACGGCGTCAGTCTCGGATAACGCGCGCCCGGATTCTCCGGCGTCCAATAATCTAATTGTGCTTTCATAGGCGTCAAACCGTCTCCTGTCAAGTTCAGCCCGTTAGAAAAAGGCGCACTATAATAGGCATCCACACCTGTCACTCCCTGGAATAGAACTTCAAAACTCCATTTCTTATAATTAAAAGAAAGGTTTGCAAAATAGTTCAGGTCAGGCTGGTCATTTCCACGTATTACGCGGTCGTCAGTAGTAATCTTATTATCAGGAGTACCGTCAGGACCGGAAACATCCAAATACTTGATGTCACCCGGTTGTTGTCCATCAAAAATAACTACTCCCTCTTTGGGTATCCATTTGCCTGAAGCATCTTTCGTAAAGTCACTTTCCTGCAATAAACCATCAGTAGGATAAACATAATAACTATTTAACGCATAACCTATTTGGTTGATTGTAGACCCGTTATCATAAGGTGCTCCAAACAAATCTATGATTTTATTTTTATTTTGAGACAGGCCACCATGAATACTGAAGCCAAAGTCTTTAAACTGTTTGTCGTAATTTGCACTAAATTCCCAACCTCTGTTACGTACTTTTCCAGAGTTAATAGCAGTTGCCCAAGTACCACCGATAGAAGAAATAGGAGGAGTAATAAGCATTCCTGAAGTCGTTTTTTCGTACCAGTCGAAAGTCAGGCTCAAATCTTTGAACAGGCGAATATCTGCACCGATATTCAGCATTTTCACCTTTTCCCAGGTAATTTCAGGGTTACCATATTCTTTTTCCTCCCCATTACCCATATCAATAAAAGTCTGATACTTATATAATCCGATATTTTCGTTTCCAAGTAAACCATAAGAAGCTCTCAACTTCAATTCATTGATTTCGTTCTTTAATGATTTCATGAATTTTTCTTCATGCACATTCCAACCTGCAGCAATAGAAGGAAATACTCCGAACTTTTCACCGTCTCCAAAACGTGAAGAACCGTCACGGCGCACAGTACCTTCAATAAGATAACGTCGATCATACGTATAGTTAGCTTTAGCAAACATGGAAATCATTGAATAACTGTCCCAACTGTTCTGATGAGTCAGCTCCTGATTGTAACCTCCTATGACAAACAGACGATGATCGCCTTTATCATACGTATATTCAGCAGTACCACCCAGATAATAATAGGTATCATGATCTCTATAATCTGAAAAATCTGCTCCCCAAGTATTCAGTAAAGCATCTGTATCATAATCAAAGAAATTATATGCTTCCCGTTTGCTCTTACCTCCGCGACTACTGATACGATAAGAATACTGACCTTTCAGTACCAGATTTGGCAATACTTCCCAACGAGGAGAAATATTCACACTGATATTATCCTCATAATCTTCACGTATTCCCGCACGATCGATATAAGCTGCCGGATTAGTCATATTAGGTCTGTTGCCATAATAAGTAAAATCACTACCTGCCTTTTTCGGATAACGAGTTACGGTATTGGGCGGTGTCTTATACATCCATTCAAACAATGACTTATCAGCAGCGTCTGTTTTCGGTTGCTTCCGGTTGGTACGGTAAGCATTGAAGTCCATGTTTACAGACAGGTTATCCCGCAAACTGACAGTGGTATTGGCACGGATATTCAAACGGTCAGAACTTGTATGCTCTGTCAATCCCTCATTCTGCATATAGTTTACACTCAAAGCGAAACGTGCCAGACTACCACCACCCGAAACGGCCACTGAATGGTTTTGTACATATCCTGTGCCAAATAAGAAATCTGCCCAGTCTGTATCCGGATATTTATAAGGATCGGTACCGGCAATTGTATTTTTGATTAACTCGCCATCATACAACTCATCACCGCCAATATTCTTTTGGGCAATATTAGCCATAGTCATATATTCTGCCGCATTCACGAAATCAGGAAGATAAGTTGCTTTCTGAACACCAAAGTAACCGTCATACGATACATTAATCTTTCCTACCGTACCTCGTTTAGTTTTTACTACAATCACACCATTGGCTGCACGTGCACCATAAATAGCGGCTGCGGCAGCATCCTTTAAAATAGTAACGCTTTCAATTGTATTCGGATCCAGTTGGTTCATATCCATTGGAATACCGTCAACCAGAACCAACGGGTCATTATTGGTGTGTAATGAAGAGATACCGCGAATCTTGATAGAAGCTCCGTCTCCTCCCGGCATACCGGAGCTTTGAGTAACCGTCAGACCTGTGACACCTCCCTGCAAAGATTGCGAAATAGAAGTGATAGGCTTGGAATTCAGATTTTTTGCAATATCTAATGTAGATACGGAGGATATTGAATTTAGTTTCTTTTCTTCCGAAAAACCGGTAATTATCACTTCATCCAATGCTTCAGAATCTTCGGATAAGGAGACACTCAAGTTACTGATAGCACGGGATACTACAAATTCATAAGGTCGGAACCCAAGATAAGTGAACACAATAACATCTCCTTTTTGAGCTTTAATGGAGAAATATCCGTTCGTGTCACTTATAGTACCAATCGTAGTACCTTTAATAAGAACATTAACACCTGCAATAGGAAGAGGCTGTACCGAGTTTTCAAGTATTTGTCCCTGGATAGTCCAGTTTCGCTCCTTCGTGTCATTAGCAACAGCAGATGTTGGTTCCAAAGCTAAAGACTTTGTTGGAGTTCCCAACAATAAACAGGCAAATAATAAAGAGATTACCGCCTTCGAGCTTCTTTTCATGTAGTTTGAATTTATAGGTAAAACAAAATTGTATTTAATGAATCTCATGTTTTTTATTAGATCTAATATTTATCTTTAAACGCAATGCAAATATACCCGATATGTAGCAAGTAATTGAGTTATGAACGCTGCAAAAAATAGAATATTTGATTCAAATATCGTCCAGGCTTCTTGCAGGACGTATTCTTTCTATTTTATGAATCATTTGTATAGAGCAGATAAAATCACGATGGACTAATTTTGTCCTATAATAAAAAAACAACTCCTATTTATATATTAATCATTTAATTATATTTGAGCCATGAAAATTAAAACCATTAGTTTTTCTCTAGCCATTATGATGATATCCCTTTCCGGATGTACGAATCTGGAAGCAAAGGATAAAGTTGAACTATGGTACGAACAACCCGCAAAAGAATGGATGAGTTCTGTACCAATAGGCAACGGACGTATCGGAGCGATGGTATTCGGAGGTATCGAAGAAGAAACCATCGCATTGAATGAATCAAGCATGTGGTCAGGACAATATGACGAGAATCAGGAAATTCCTTTCGGAAAAGAAAGAATGAATGAATTAAGAAAACTCTTTTTCGAAGGAAAAATACAAGAAGGAAATCAAATTGCTGGAGAATTTCTACATGGTAATGGACATTCTTTTGGTACACACCTTCCTATCGGTGACTTGAAACTCACTTTCAGTTATCCGGAAAATACAGTCAGTAACTACCGTCGTTCTCTCGACTTAGGTACAGCTATCAGTACAACCAATTATACAATAGGTGACGTTAATTACGTGCGCGAATGTTTTGCAACCAATCCGGACGACGTTCTTGTATTACGAATGTCCGCCAGTAAGAAGAAAGCTATTAATGCAAAACTATCATTAAGTATGCTGCGGGAATCTGAAATTTCAACCGATGGTAATCAATTGATTTTTGAAGGAACAGTTAATTTTCCCAAGCAAGGTCCCGGTGGTGTCAGCTTTCAAGGCCGTATTGCAATATCCGCGCCTAATGGAACACTACAAGCTGAAGATTCTTCCATATCAGTGAATGATGCTGATATGCTGACTATTGTAATAGATGTACGCACGAATTATAAGAATGACGCTTATAAATCTCTTTGCAAAGAAACTGTTGTAAAAGCAGAAAAGAAGACTTATGAAAAACTGAAGAAAACTCATCTCAACGATTATGCTCCTCTGTTCGACCGTGTTTCCCTACAACTGGGAACAGGAGAATATGCCGGTCTGCCAACTGACAAAAGATGGGAACAAGTAAAAAAAGGCGGATATGATCCCGGCCTTGATGTATTGCTTTTCCAATACGGACGCTATTTATTACTAGCCTCATCGCGAGAAAATTCACCTCTTCCAGCCGCCCTGCAAGGTTTCTTTAATGATAATTTAGCATGTAACATGGGATGGACAAATGATTATCACCTGGACATCAATACACAACAAAACTACTGGATTGCAAACGTAGGCAACCTGGCAGAGTGCCATCTTCCCCTTTTCAAATATATCGAAGATTTATCTGTTCATGGAGCGAAAACTGTTCAAAAGATATATGGATGCAAAGGATGGACAGCTCACACCACAGCCAATATATGGGGATACACAGCTCCTTCAGGAAGCATCCTGTGGGGATTATTTCCCACAGCAAGCAGTTGGATTGCCTCGCATCTCTGGACTCAATACGAATACACACGTGACAAAGATTATCTAGCGAAAACCGCTTACCCTCTGTTAAAAGGAAATGCAGAATTCCTTCTCGATTATATGGTTGAAGATCCCAATACAGGTTATATGGTAACAGGACCAAGCATTTCACCGGAAAATTCTTTCCTTTACGAAGGTAATAATTTATGTGCATCAATGATGCCCACCTGTGACCGTGTATTAGCTTATGAAATATTCAATGCTTGTATTCAATCAGCTCAAATCCTGAACATTGATAAGGAGTTCAGTGATAGTTTACAACAAGCCATCAAGAAATTCCCTCCCATCCGTCTGCGTGCTAACGGAGGTGTACGAGAATGGTTGGAAGATTATGACGAAGCACACCCTAATCATCGCCATACTTCACATTTACTGGCTCTTTATCCTTACGAACAGATTACCCTTGATAAAACTCCCGAACTCGCCGCAGGTGCACGCAAAACAATCGAAGACCGCCTAGCTGCGGAAGGTTGGGAAGACACGGAATGGAGTCGCGCCAATATGATTTGTTTCTATGCTCGACTGAAAGATACCAAACAAGCTTATCAAAGTGTCCTTACTCTTGAGAGTATATTCACACGTGAGAACCTGTTGAGCATTTCTCCTGCCGGTATTGCAGGAGCACCCTATGATATTTTTATTCTTGACGGAAATACAGCCGGAGCGGCCGGAATAGCAGAGATGCTGGTACAAGGACACGAAGGATATATTGAATTCCTACCCTGTCTGCCCGAACAATGGAACGTAGGAAATTATAAAGGCCTGTGTGTGAAAGGAGGAGCGGAAGTTTCAGCAGCCTGGAATCAGTCGTTGATTAACGAAGCAACTTTAAAAGCTACTGCTGACAATACATTTACAGTAAAAGTTCCACAAGGGAAAAATTACACTATCACGCTGAATAATAAACGAATCAACCCAGTGATAAACAACGGACTGATTACCGTATCCATGAAAGCTAAAGATATATTGAAATTCAAATAAGTAAACTTATGTACAGAATCATTATTTTCTTCCTTTTCCAAGTAAGTGTATTCAGCATATTGTCGGCACAAGAAACTATTTATGTGAAAGCGCAACCCAGTGATGCAACTCCACGCCTACAAAATGCCATAGAACAAGCACGTCATTTGAAAGGGAAGAAAGTAGTGATTCAACTTGAACAAGGAAACTATGATCTATACCGCAACAGTAGTTCCAAGCAAGTTTATTTTATATCCAACACTGCCTCTAAAGAAGAAAATCCCGACCCTACCAAACACATTGGCCTTTGGATAAAGGATATGAAAAACTTAATTATTGATGGTGGTGGCGCACATCTGATTACACACGGAGAAATGACTTCTTTTGTTATAGACAAAAGTGAAAATATAACACTCCGCAATTTTACTTTGAAAGCTGCCGATCCTTCGGTTACGGAAATGAAAGTTATTGATACAACAGCTTATACGGCAACTTTCAGAATTCACCCCAAAGACCGGTATGAAATTGCAGATAAACAGATAAAATGGATAGGAACAGAATGGAGTTTTACCGGTGGCATTGCCCAAACTTTTAATCTACATACCAATATAACAAACCGTTGTAATCTGCCTACCGACCATGTCGTTTCTCTTACCGACATCGGAAATCATCAGATACACGCAACATACGACAAGAAAATAACTTTATATCCGGGAGAAATATTTCAGATGCGGGATGCCATCCGAGATGAAGCATGTGGATTTATTCATTTGAGCAAAAACATTATACTTGAACATTTGAACCTGCATTTTCTAGGAAACTTTGGAATTGTCGGCCAATATTCCGAAAATCTGACTTACAAATATTTAAACTGTGAACCGGAGTATGGCAGTGGTCGTACCTGTGCCAGTTTTGCTGACTTTGTTCAAATGTCCGGATGCAAAGGAAAAATCCGTATCATCAACTCTCGTTTTGAAGGAGCACAAGATGATCCGATCAATGTACACGGAACTCATCTGAAAGTTATTGCTTACGAACCGGGAAATAAAATAGTAGTTCGTTTCATGCATCCTCAATCTTACGGATTTGAAGCTTTCTTTCCTGGAGATGAAGTTGAATTTACAGAAATACATTCATTACAATGTCTGCATAAAGCATCAGTACTCAAAGTGGAGAGAGTAAACGACTACGATTGTAAACTTACACTGAATGGTTCCGTTCCTTCTATCCTACCACAACAGGAGGTAGTAATAGAAAATATCACTTGGACACCGGAAGTAGAAATCCGCAATAACTATTTTGCCCGGACACCGACAAGAGGAATACTTGTTACGACACGCCGGAAAGTTATAATCGAAAATAACGTATTTTATCGTACACCAATGAGTGCTATTGCTATCTCAAATGATGCTCGCAGTTGGTATGAGTCAGGCCCCGTACATGATCTTACCATCCGAAACAACCATTTCATAGAATGTGGAAGTCCGGTTATCAATATTGCTCCCGAAAATAACCGTCCGAACGGAACTGTTCATAAAGGGATCCGTATCGAAAATAATCGTTTTACACTGACACTGAAAGATAAACAGGCAATCTATGCCCGTTGGACAGATAATATCCGAATTTCAGGAAACTATTTTGATGGGATTTACCCTATCTCCACAAAAGAATCTGTTTTATTGGAACATTGTACAAATGTGGAGAATGAGTAAAATTACCATAGGATTCCAACCAGTAAAATAGTTCTGTGCTGTATTACCTTATTAATTGGATTGTCCGGATGATAGATTTCCTTTCAGTTGTTTATTAGGATATTTCCCCATTACAAATTCCAATACTCCTCCTTGAGTTATTTCCTGATGAGTAATCCATAAACGGTTTATTTTCTTGCCATTCAAAGTTATAGATTGTATATATACATTTTCTTCCGAATTATTCCGGGCTATGACGGTAAAACGTTTTCCTTTATAATAACGATTGTCTAATTCAATCGTAGCTTTATTAACAAGCGGTGATGTGAGTTCATATGTATTATTTCCGGGACAAATAGGATGCATCCCCATCGCCGCCAATATGTACCAAGCAGACATTTGTCCCACATCTTCATTTCCACAAAGTCCGTTAACTGTGTTATTATAAGCATTGCGGCATATCTTCCGTGTCCAATATTGAGTAAGCCAAGGTTGTGAAGTATAATTCAACAAGAAAGGTACATGATGATTAGGTTCATTAGGATGATTGTAATAGTCTCCCCATTTAAAATCATCATCCGCCCCATTGAAGAATTCGATTAATTCCTCTTCAAAATATTTCTTTCCCATTAATTGTATCATACCTTCAATATCCTGCGGAACGAACCATCCTTGCTGATAGTTATTACTTTCTATACAACCCTGCCAATGTACTTTTTTCCCTTTCCAAGGCAACCATTCTTCTTTTGACAGGCGTGCTCTGAACCACTTTACACTGTCACACCATACATTACGGTAAGCCTTTGATTTCTTCAAATAAATATCTGCTTCCTGAACACGATTTTGAGAACGAAGCAAAGTACCGACACACCAGTCGGAATAAGCATACTCTAACGTTTTAGATAAATCTCCGGAATCATATCCGTCTTCATTATTGCCAAATGTCCGTACGGTGTTGATAGCATACTGAATGGATTTATCTACCGGATAATTTTGTATTCCTTTCTGATAAGCATCAGTCAAAACAGATACAGCCGGATTGCCTACCATACAGCCGGAGTAAGCATTCAGAAACTCCCACCGGGGATAATACCCCTTTCCACTTTTCTCCGCTATCTGTATCAATGAATTAATTTCATCATTCACTAAATCCGGATTAATTATCGTTTGCAAAGGAAACTGGCTGCGAAACACATCCCAACCACTAAAAATAGTCCGGTATGTAAACGTAGAAGTCTGATAAACTTTATTGTCAGCTCCTATATACTTTCCGTCTATATCCGAAAAACAACGCGGATCAATCATCGTGTGATACAACGCAGTGTAAAAAGTAGTCTTATCAGATTCGTTTCCCTCTATTTTTATCTTAGATAATGCATCATTCCACATCTTCCGCGTGCACACAGAAACTTTGTTGAAATCCCAATCCGGTATATCATGTTCCAAATTCTTTTGTGCGCCTTCTATACTGACAAAAGATATACCGCATTTCATCAGAACCTGTTCATCTTTCCTGGTTGGAAATTGAGTATAAAATCCCAAATGTTTACCTTCCATCACTTTTGCCTGTGGATGAATAACAGCATTTCTGACATACTGATAATAATTCTCGTCATCATTCGATTCATTCTTGCGAGAAATACCTTCGGGAATGTCCGCACTCCAAATACCAAAATCCACTAAAGGACGGCTGAACAAACAATAGAAATAAATGGTATAATTTGCCTGGCCTGCACCATTTCCCCAGCCACCGTTTTCGGGTGTGCATTTCATCCATCCCCGAATTATATGATTATCAACAACTTCCACAAATTGTTCGGTAGAAGTCCCCCCTATACGACGTGCCAAGTCAATCTGGATACGCGATTCTTCATGTTCGGGATAAGTGAAGCGTATCATTCCCGAACGCGGTGCAGCAGTCAATTCCACCTTGATATCGTAGTCATCAAGTTTCACTTCATATTTATCAATATGTGCCGACTCCGTTTCATGAGAAAATCTGGAACGATAGCCTTCATCCGGATTTTCCTCTGTTCCTTTAAAAGTATGAAGTTTACCGGTAGTCGGCATGACCAGAAAATTGCCCAAATCGCCATACCAACCAATGCCACTCATGTGAGTAAAGCTAAATCCCTCAATAGTTGTATGATGATAAGAATATCCCGACCCATTATCTCCACCGGTTTTCGTATCCGGACTTAACTGTACCAAACCGAAAGGGGTACATACACCCGGAAAAGTTTTGCCTAACCCAAGATCTGTATTTCCTATGTTATCCAAAGTCGTCGCGCCAATCATTGGGTTCACATAATCAACTAGTTCATGAGCATTAGATAAAAAAATACGAATCGAGAATAATAGTACTAATACAAGTCGGTTTATTGTTTTCATCATTCTATATTTAAAAGGTTGTTATAGTTATTTCATCATCTACATTCATTGAAATATGAATAAAATCATCTTGCCCTATTATTTATGTTTTCCATATTACAATTATTAATAGCACAAAGATAGAGAAGAAGTGATGTCTACTAAAACACAAATACGCCTATTACTGATACAAATGCGTCATCATTATCTCTTTTACATAATAGTTTGCCAAAAATTAAGGCTGTTCCAAGCATCTTTGAAACAGCCTTAATTATAGATTATATATTCTCAATAGTTTATAATCCCAGTTCAGCCGAAATCTCCAACATCCGCTGAATCGGCTTCACTGCTTTCTTCGCTACTTCCGGATCTACCGTTATTTCCGGTGCTTCATTCTTCAAACACTCATAGAGCTTCTCTAACGTATTCAACCGCATGAAGCTACACTCGTTACATCCGCACGTACTATCGTTCGGAGGAGCAGGAATAAACGTTGTCTGCGGACACTTCTTTTGCATCTCATGCAAGATACCCGATTCGGTAGCCACAATATACGTGTTTTCCGGGTGGTTCACGGCATACTTCAACAAAGCAGCTGTAGCTCCTACCACATCAGCCAGTTTCAAAACTGTGCTCTTACATTCGGGATGTGCCAGCACTAATGCTTCGGGATGCTGCGTCTTCAATTCCACAATCTTTTCAACAGAGAACTGTTCATGCACATGACAGGCACCGTCCCAAAGCAACATATTCCGGTTCGTAACTGAGTTGATATAATTCCCCAGATTCCTATCTGGGCCAAAGATTATTTTCTCATCTTTTGGGAAACTTTCCACGATCTGCTTCGCATTGGTGGAAGTCACCACCACATCAGTCACCGCTTTCACCGCAGCTGTTGTATTGACATAAGAAATAACGGTGTATCCCGGATGCTCTTTGACAAACTGCGCAAACTGATCCGCCGGACAACTGTCCGCCAACGAACAACCTGCCGCCATGTCGGGCACCAGCACTTTCTTGTCCGGACAAAGCACTTTTGCCGTTTCCCCCATAAAGTGGACGCCACACATCACAATAATGTCCGCTTCCGTTTTGGCTGCCCATTGAGCCAATGCCAAACTGTCGCCAACATAATCAGCGATGTCTTGTATTTCCCCCTTCTGGTAGTAGTGTCCCAGAATGATTGCATTCTTTTCTTTCTTTAGCTCGTTAATAGCCTTTATGAGTTCATTCATAATAATATTCTTATTTCTTTCCTTTTAAAAAAAATCCTTTGTTAGTGATGATAGCCTGTTAATAATGTTAGCAAATAAATATGATTTTTCTTGCCAGATAAGTTATTAGTCCATACTTCTGTTTTATGAGTTGGTTATGAACTGATGTAAAGGACAAGATATTCTATCCTACTTACTTCATTATCAATGAAAGCATCGTTAAATACCATCAAATGGAAGTTTGCTATTAACTCCCTGTTGATAAAGTGCAAAGTTAAAAACTTTATGGATATAAACAGGCAGATAAGTGCTGAAAAATATGTTTATGTCTGTGTAGAAAGTTTTGGGTTAGTTTTTTGGAATGTTCATAACGAAGGCCTCTTATACCTTCTTTTGAATAATGCAAGAATTATTTTTCAAAATCTTTGCCGATAGTTTTGACAGGTTTTAAACCGTTATCAACACCTTGTTAACTGAAAAGAATTACCTTTGTGGACAAGAACATAATAAAAGAAAAGACGTATGCGTAAACTGAAAATAACAGAACTGAACCGTATCAGTGCCGAAGAGTTTAAACAAGTTGAAAAACTGCCTCTGGTAGTAGTGCTGGACGATATTCGTAGTTTGCACAATATAGGTTCTGTGTTCCGTACTTCGGATGCTTTCCGTATTGAATGTATCTATCTGTGTGGTATAACAGCTACCCCGCCACACCCTGAAATGCATAAGACTGCATTGGGTGCGGAGTTCACTGTTGATTGGAAGTATGTTAATAACGCTGTTGATGCTGTTGATAACCTCAAAAACAAAGGGTATATCGTTTATTCTGTAGAACAGGTGGAAGGAAGCATCATGCTTGATGAACTTCAGCTGGATAAAACCAAGAAGTACGCTATCGTAATGGGAAACGAAGTGAAAGGGGTACAGCAGGAGGTTATTAACCATTCGGATGGCTGTATAGAGATTCCTCAATATGGTACAAAACATTCGTTGAATGTTTCCGTAACTACCGGTATTGTAATCTGGGATTTATTCAAAAAGCTACGCTAGCAGCTTAAAACTCCATTGGTTAATAAAAGGTTGATAACTGGTGGATAATGTAGTTAATTTATTTATAATCAATAGATCTATAATTGTTCATAAGTGTAGAATCCAAGTGATGTAATGATGCTCTTTGCAGGATATATAGATGCTGTTTACAGAGGATATATATCCTGCGTATTGGACATATATGCGCTGCACATTGGATCTATAGTTCCTGCAAGTAGCATCTATAGCTCTTGTATATTGTTTATGTACGTCCTGTAAAAGCGGAATAAATATTGGTCAATCGAGTATAAGGAAGGTTATACCCCGACTTTACTAACTCCGGTTAATAAAGTCGGTTAATAAGTATTGAATGTGTAATTCAAATCTGTTTGTTCTTCACTATCAACACTAACACAACACGTTTTATTAGTTTGTCTTTACTTGCCAATTATATCAAGTTGTTTTATTTCACAGGTTCTATTTTTATGAAAAGTACACCATGTGAAGGTACGTCAGATTGGTATTTATTTATATAAACTCCTTTATCCTTTTGCTCCCAAAGATTACGCACTTTCTGTTTACCTTGAATATTCAGTTGATCCCAGAAAATAGATATGTCCTGTTTATTATCGGATAGATTGAATAATCCGACTGCTATGGAACCATCTTTTAATGGTTTACTCCATACTTCAATTTCTTTATTATTATCAGCATATACTCTGCTACCTTGTATACCGGCAATATCTTGGTTAATGGCTATTACTTCTCTGTTACTTAATAGATTCATTGTAAAATCATCCATCTGTTCCAGATCGCATCCTATCAGTAAAGGCGCCGCTAGAATACTCCATAAAGTGATATGGGTATATTGTTCATCAGGAGATAAATGTGTAGAATGTATATTTTTTCCCCAGCCAACCTTTCCTACAATGAGCATATCCGGGTCATTCCAACTGCCTGGTTTGGCAAATGGTTGCCACTTATCCTGAAGGAAACCTATGGTAGTCATACTACACCAGGAATCATAAATATCTCCTGTTGTCCGCCAGGCATTTGTTAGATTGCTCCAGTCTTCTGCCAGTTCAAATGGGGCAGCATTGGAGATGCTATATAGAATATCTCTTCCCGATTGGCGTAAAAGATATGATAGTTCTGCTGTATGGGCTATATCATTAGTTACCCAGTCGTACTTAATATAATCGAATCCCCATTCTGCCCATTGCTTTACGTCATTTTTAGCAAATGAAAATTCTCCATATCTGCGGCTTGAATTGACAACTTTACCATTACGTGTATCAGCACTGCTGCCAATGTATCCGGCAAAAGTTTGTACCCACGGAGAAGAATATATTCCTATTTTGAGACCTTTACTATGTACATAATCAACAAGACCTTTCATATCAGGAAATTTATCGTTCGGCATTATTGCATTGTATTTTCCTCCACGTACGCCTTGCCATCCATCATCGATATTTATATAAGCATATCCATAATTGACGAGTCCCAGTTCTACCATGCGGTCGGCCATCCTTCTTATTTTCTTGTCATCAATGTCTGCTCCGAAAATGTTCCAGCTATTCCAGCCCATAGGAGGAGTCAGACTTATCTTTTCCCCGATTTCAAGAGTTAAGTCTTTAGTAGTTTCTCCATATTGATTTTTAGCGGAGATATGAACAGTATAGGTTCCCGGATTTATCGCTTTTCCTGTAATAATGCCGGTATTGCTATCGATGGATAATCCTTCGGGTAAATTAGTTGCAGTTATATTTAGTGGTCTTTCTCCTGAAACAGGTACTGTAAACAGAAATGGATTTCCCGGGCGGGCACCATATATATAAGGAGCATTAATCATAGGCTGCCTTGCCACAGCAGGAGTTAGGATGTATTCCTGTTCACGTTCTTTTTTTACCGAAACAGGATCGGCACCTTTCACTTCAAACCTGGCATTTACCCAGTTGGTGCGATCTCCGGCTATTCCATCTCCTGCATGATCGACACGTAAGATTAGAGATTTTATACCCTTAACAGAAATATCTATTTGTTTTGCTTTTTCTCCTGCATGCATGATTCCACTTCGCCAGATGATTTTGCCATCTCCTAAAATTATAAATTCGGCACTGGCTTGTTTTAATTCGTGTTCGGGTGCGGAATCATCTATCCCTGCAGATGCCTTGAAGGAGACTGTTTTGCCGTCAAGTTTTATGCGGAATACGCTTGCGGCATGTGTACCTACACCCCGGTCAAATTTTTCTCCGGCGATAGAAAGTGGTGTTTTCCACATTGATTGATTGGCTATTGCTTTACCTGCAGATTGATCGACGTTAGAGAGATCTAATTCATCTAACCATACTATACGGGGAGCAGTTGTAAAGCTCGAAAGCAGTATGATTAATAATGCGGAGAAGTATTTTTTCATTGTATTTGAAATTAGTATTAAATAAATTCTTTACTGCAAAAGTATAGGATAGGATTGATGAAGTTGAATAAAAAAGAGAATAAAATGAAAACAAAATCCGGACAAAACGCAAATAAACCACTTTATGCTTGACAATTACTAGATTTTATTTGTATTTTCACAGCGGATTTTTATTTCTAAATAATTAGTTCGTGTTTAATTTTAATATAAATGATGGACGAATATAAGGATAAAAGGTACATAAAGGAAATAATAAAAGAATATAATATTTTATTAGAGTCGTGGGGTTCTTCGGAGTCCTGGGACTTAAATCAATTTAAAACACTGGAAAATATGATCTTCGAAACAACGAAGATCGATGTAAATGCTAATACACTTAAACGATTTTTTCAGCAGAAGACAGGCAATCCACAGTTGGCGACAAAAGATGCTTTATGTCGTTTCTTAGGTTATTCGGGGTATACCGACTTTGTAATGAAGAAAACGAAGAAAGAAGAGGCTATCAGTATCCAGACGGAAGACGTTGTTGAAGAAACAAAGGAGCATACAGATGACACAGAAAAAAATGTAAATAGTTCCCAGCTGGATAACACGTCGAATAAAGTGACAAAAGATCCGGAAGAGGTATCGAATCGTATCTATAAGAAAAATAAATGGTATGTAAATTTTACTGCTATACTATTATTGGCAATAGTCGGATATATGTTGTATACATATAAATTAAAGGATATGTATGTGGAATATCTGATTTCAAAAATAGAATTTACCACTTCACAAGTAAAAGGAATATGTCCGCTTACAGTCACATTCTCCTATCATATACCAGCTTCATTATTTGAAGATATCACTGTTGTATATGAAGAAGCTAATGGGGATGTATCCGAAAGAAAACTAAATGAAAATATAGATAAGATAAATGCCACCTATATATATGAAGGTGAAGCATTCTGTCATCTGAAGTATAAAGATAGAATTATAAAGACCATTCCGGTGGAGTGCCGCAAGACGGGGTGGTCGGTTTTCGTCCGTGAGGAAAGAAAGAAAATATTTCGAGTTTTTCCGATGGAGCAGGCTTACAATGATTCGGGATATGTAAGTTTGCCAATAGAAAATGTCCCACAAGAAGCGCATACTAACCACATGTTTGTCAGTTATGTGTTTTATAAAGAAAAGTTGATAGACGGAGATAATTTCATATACGAGGCACGCGTTCGCAATTCAAAAAAGGAGAATGCTGTTCCTTGCTCGGATATTATCATGTATATACATTCGGATACAGCTATGCATGGCTTTGCTATGAATGAAAACGGATATGCTTATATAAAATTTATCAGTGGAGAAAATACAATTAAGGGAGATGAGTACAACTTAAGCCGGTTTAATTTTAACTCTTCCGAATGGCATGTCATGACTATCAAAGTAGTGAATAAGAAAACTACCTTCTACGTAGATGGAGAAGAAGTGTTAGGAATGGATTATAATGAACCTTTGGGATATGCCAATGAACTTACGTTAAGATTTAAGGGATGCGGAGCTGTAGATTATGTGAAAGTCTACAATCTTGATGGTAAGGTTGTATATGAAGAAAACTTCGATTCAGATAAAAGAAAATAATACTCTCTTTTCTTACAACCATCTTATACATAGATGGTTGTCTTGTTTTGTTCATATTTTGTTCCTGTTTTGTTTTACCTTTTTCTCTCTTTTCTTAGCCTTTTGTTTGCATGGTTGCGGATGATTTGGGATAGATTTGCAATTGTTATCATTGTCCTGTTGGGCGCGTTAACTAAATCTATATAATCTGAAATGATCCGATGAAAAAGAAGAAATGGATATGCTTGTTATTATCTGCATTGTTGGGGGTAGGCACTGCTTTTCCTCAACAGAGCAAAGAATCACCTGTAGAAAAAGTAAAGAAGATTGGTGATAAATTGATTAGAGAAACTCCCTTTGCTTACAAGCTGGGACTTGCTTCTCGTAGTACTTCTTTCAACACGTTAAACTTTGTGGATTTCGGGCGTACCTTCGGTTTGGGACAAGAAGCTGTGGCCTATGCCTATACACAGCTATCGTTTCCCCGAGATACCACCATACGTGTAGAAACAGAGCATAACGATGCCTGTAAAATCTGGTGTAACGGACAACTGGTTTATGAAAATAAAGGGAAGCGGGATATTAAGATAAACCGCGGAGAACGAAGTATGCAGATGACTTCTTCATTCTTGCTTCCGTTGAAAAGTGGTAATAACAATGTGTTGATAAAGTCGGCCACTTTCGGCAAAGAATGGTGTGTGTTCTTACAACCGCCAAGTGATAATGATGCCGTTTTATCCACTGTCCGGAGTTATCCTCAAATAGGCTTAACCAATTTGAATAATGTTGATAAACAAGTGTCCAACCTTACCAACTGGCTCATTATCGGACCTTTTCAGGGTGGCATTGACGTAGTGCATGAACCGGAACAGGAATTCAAGTTTGGATATATGTATAAAGGACTTCATTGTCCGGTGACTTGGACAATTCCTAAAATAGAAGTACTCGGAGAAATGATAGATCCCGAAGTTTGGGGAACTACTTACCAATGGAATTACCATAATGGAGGTGTTGCCTGGGCCATGCAGCAACTTGGTGAACTGACCGGAGCAGATAAATATACCAAATGGGCAACTGACTTCTGCGACTATCAAATGGAAGGCATGCCATTTGTTGACTATCAAGTCAACAATTTGCGGGCATATAATTCAGCCAATGCGATGGTAATTAATTCCACATTACTTGATTTTACATTAGCTCCCTCACTTCCCATTCTATACCGTTTACGTACAGATAAGGATTTTAAGAATAGAAACATTTATCAGGCATACATTGATAAAATGACAAACTATGCACGTTTCGGGCAAATCAGAAGTGAAGGAATGACCAATTATACCCGTGATACTCCGGAAAAATATACAGTGTGGGTAGATGATATGTTTATGGGTATTCCTTTCTTGATACAAGCTGGATTGTATAGCAATTCACCGGAGTTGCGAAAGATATTCTTCGATGATGCAGCCAATCAGATTATAGATTTTACGAAACATGTATGGAACAAAGACACTCGTCTTTATATGCATGCTAATTATACATCACGCCCCGACATTAAACTACCTCATTGGTCACGTGCCAATGGATGGGCTATTTGGGCTATGTCTGACGTATTGATGGCATTGCCTAAGAGTCATCCCAAATACAAAGCAATACTCAAGCAATATCAGACTTTTGTCTATTCTCTGATAAAATATCAGAGTCCTGACGGATTCTGGCATAATGTAATCGATCGTAGCGATTCTCCCAAAGAAGTTTCGGGTACGGCCATATTTACAATGGGTATAGCACGCGGTATCAGGTATGGCTGGCTGGATAAGAAAAAATTCATACCAATTGCATTGAAAGGATGGGATGCAGTGGCATCCGAGATCGAAGACGATGGAACGGTACATAAAATCTGTATAGGAACCATGTGTACTGAAGATGTAAACTATTATATGAACCGTCCATTTTTCGATGATGATACACATGGATCGTTTGCCGTCATATTTGCAGGTATAGAAGTCCAGCGAATGATGGATGAATACGCCAAATAACTGATGTAAAAAAATAGATATCCAAATATAATATTATGAAAAAGATACTTGTACTAATGGCTTTGTCTTTCATGCTTGTCTCGACATTGGCAGCACAGATGAAAGACCCCCAAGACTGGGTAGGCTACGAAGAAATAATGGGTGTAAAAAATGGACTAAGATTTTATGATTTCGATGTAAATCTGATAGAATCGTCTGCTCCTGCTAATGTTTTTTGGCCGGAGGATGATATCCGGCTCAAGTTTCAGTTGATTAATAACACATCACAATCAATAGATATAGATGCGAAAGTACATATCTTTCGCTATGGAACGAAAGGAATCCCTAATGATATTTGGTTGCCCCAGATGATTAAGCTTGATTATGAGAAAGTGATTCCTGTTCACCTATCAATCTCGCCGAATGGCTATGTCAATACGTCTGTATCGGTAGACGATATTAAGGATTTTGGAGGATATGCCGTTGTGTTTGATCTTGGAAAGTACGGGCGTCGATTGGGTACAAGTTTTGTCTATAGCATGAAGCCGTCATTAGTGAAAATGCAATATCCCAAACAATCTTTGGATTATTTGGGAGTAGATTTTTTGAATAGAGTAGGTGTTCAGTCCATTCGCTACGGTATTCCTTTCGTATCGACTAATAGTTCGGATTATCAAGGATTCCGACAAGAGTTGAAGAGATTGATGAAAGATTTCATGGATAACAATATCACTGTTATGCTGATGTTTGGTGAGGGACGTATGGCACAGTCCATGCCTTTGGGTACTACCAGGCCGCATTTGGATGAGAATGGAAAATTTCTTCATACGAAGCAGGATTTGGTATGGCTTCCCGAATTGGATGAAGACTTTAAGAAATTCGTAAAAGAATTATGTCTTGATTTTGGCTGGCCCAAAGGACCGGTAACGGCTGTCTGTTTGTGGAACGAACCGTGGGAAGGAACTTCCATATCCGGTTGGCAGGCTGATATGATAAGATATAAAGAGATATATACGAAAATGGCTGAAGCGGTGCTTGAAGCCCGGAAGAAAAACATAGATGTTCTTGTGGGAGGAGGCGACTCTAATTCGAATGCGTTGGATAAGTTTTTTGCTGATGGAACAATGGATATGTTGCCAATCTTTGATTTTCTCTCCATTCACTATCAAGGTATGGAGGCACCGGTATTATATCCCGAGTGGAATAAGCGTAAGGATAACAAGGGGCGTGTGAAAATATGGGATACCGAAAGTTGGGTAGGAAATACCGACGACCGTGTGGGGCTTGTTATTGCAGCCAACCGTTCCGCCGGATATGACAGATCGATGGGTATATTTGGAGGTTATATGTATTCCGGGGATCCGAACCGGTCAGTGCGTAGTATGGAGGTTCGTACCGAAAAAGGAAAGGAGACAATGCCTAAACTCCACAATACATGGTCTGCGGCAGCTGCTGTGGGAGCAGCACAAAGTATGATCGGAGAAAGAGAGTTTGACAGGCTTCTTTTTAAAAATGGGTTGCCTTGGGTAATGATCTTTGATGGGTATGAAAATAAGAAAGACGACGGAACAATTGTGATTACCGGAGATTTGGGTGAAGCATTCGGTGCAGAGAATATCCTTTTCAGAAATGTGCGTAGCCTAAGCGAAGCGAGAAAAAAAATCGACTTGCATCATAAATTGAAAACATTACCTGCAAATAGTGCTGAACGTAAAAAGATAGAAAATGAACTGAATACCTACTATCCCATCACTGACGGGAAAATGATATTGAAAGCCAATCCCTCCTTCCTGCTTTATGATTTCTATGGAAATGTCATTGCTCCTAAAAATGGAATCTACGAAATCCCTCTTAATTATCAGGGATATTATATGCGTGTAAATGGTGAGAAGGGAGCTTTTGACAAACTTGTTTCTGCCATTAGTAAGGCAGACATCGTGGGGTATGAACCTATAGAAATAATTGCGAAAGACTTTACAGCTCCCATTGCCAGCAAACCGGAAATGGAACTTCAACTGACCAATATCCTCAATCGTCCGGTGAAAGGTGTATTGTCTGTTTCTATTGGTAATCTGGATATATCTTATCCGCAGAATGTATCGTTTAAGCCTAATGAGACAAAAATAATCAGAGTGAAAGTGGCAAATGGAACTGCCAGTGTAGACAATAACTATCCGCTTGAAGTTCATTTCGATGCCGGAAAAGATGGATTCGCCGTACATTGGGAAAATATGCATGTCAATTACATTGCAAAAAAAACAATGAAGATAGATGGTAATCTGAATGACTGGCAAAATATGATCTCACAAACGATAGAAGGTTCTTCCAAGGCCAGCATTTCTTTGACGGAAGCTGCATGGTATCCATATCAAAAGTTTGATAGTAATGCGGAAGGATTGGCACATACCTACCTGGCTTACGATGATGACTATTTTTATTTTGCAGCAAAAGTTGCGGACAAAACTCCCAATAAGGGAACATTGAGATTTGAGACTCGCAATGATGATGATTATTTCTATCCTGACACAGCTTATATGCAGACCATATATGCCATGCATTCTACCATAGTGACACAGCCTGCGGCAGAATCCGATCCAAAAGCATTGCAATTGCCTTCGGCAAAAGGGCGCATGATGAATTATATGGAAAATACATCTACTACTCTGTCGATGGGTATGGATATTCATTTGCCAAAAGATAAATATGTCCGCACTTCTCTTTATTTCCCAAGTATAAATCAGAATGGGCTATCTGTTACTGTTTATGACAAAGAAAGTGGCAAAGAATTACTTTCTACCAAGATAGACAAGCTATGGAATGGTACTTATCTGACATTGGATTTATGTGGTAATGTGCGCATACGTTGTTCATCTTATGGTTGGTGGTACACAACGAAATTATCAGGTATCTTTTTTGATTCATCAGACAATGTTGTTAACTCGGGTAATACCGGTGCTTCAGCAAAACTTGTAAACCGTGATTTTGATACTGTCGGAAACTGGATTGGTAAATACGGGCAATTAGGATATTATCTGATTGGTGCAGATTCTTCTTTGCCTCAAGATGTTACTTGCAATGTTGTTTCTCAAGATGATTTGGTTCCTTTGGTATGGCCGGAACAGGTACGTCGTTTCACTTACCGTAAACGCCCGACATTACCGGATGGCACCAATGGGATAGCAACGGATAATATACTTATTGCTTTCAATGTAATTCCAATCGGCGAAGATGGTATGGAAGCTGAAACGAAAGGCACCATGCCGCGTTACATCGGTTATAAATGCACAGATTATGAATACGCCTTGAATACTGTTGCTCCCGAATATGGCGGTGGTTTTGAAATATGGAGAATGCTTGTTCCGGGCATGCCGCGAAAACACTTCTATCCTCGCCAACCCAAATCTCCATTTGACGGGGCTGTAAAAGATGGAAAATTGATTACCACACGTGAAGGTAATACATTGTATTATGAATGTGCCATTCCATGGTCCGAAATACCCGATGTGAAAAAAGCCATTGATAAAGGCGATAAAATTAAATTCTCTGCCCGAATCAATGATGATGGCGCCGGGGCTGCTTGTATGGAAATAGCACGCGGACGAAGTGTTTCGAAGAAAAACTCCAGAGCATTCCATCCGGACTGGAAAGAGCATTGGGCAAACGAGGTTGAGTTTGGAGTAGAGAAATAAAGGCTATCGGAATGATAATTATTGAAAGTGATAGAATGAAAATGAAAAAACAACTAATAATCATATTTCTATTATGTCTGGCTGCTAAAGGGATTTCACAAATACCTTTTGATGGCAGTGATAGCTATGCTACGCCACCCATAGGATTCGGGCAAAGTGAATTTGAAAACCCTTTAATCAACAGTATTAACAGGGAACCATATGGTGCAACATCTATTTCATTTCCTACTGAAACAGAAGCGTTACAAGTAAAACGCTCTTCGTCCTCCCGGTATCAGTCATTGAATGGAACATGGAAATTCAAGTTTATTACAGATTGGGACAATCTTCCGTCTGATTTTATGAAAGTAGAGGCAAATGATGATTCCTGGGACAATATACCTGTTCCGTCTACCTGGGAAATGAAAGGATATGGTGATCAGGTTTATTGTGGACAAGGCTATGAATTTCGTCCTGTCAATCCTCCGTTTGTACCACGTAAAGATAATCATATAGCATTGTACCGGAAGACGTTTGAAGTACCTGCATCATGGGAGGGACAGAATGTATTGATTCATTTTGCCGGAGTCAGAGGGGCTTTCTATTTATATGTCAATGGGAAAAAAGTCGGTTATAATGAAGATGGCGGCACTCTGCCTGCAGTATTCGACATGACTCCTTTTCTGAAAAGAGGAAAGAATCAATTGGCAGTTCAGGTGTTGAGATGGAGTGATGGTTCCTATCTTGAAGATCAGGATCATTGGCGCTTTCACGGCATCACCCGGGATGTTTATATTGAATCACGCCCTGATGTTTTCATACAGGATTTTGCTGTAATTACAGACTTGGACAAGGATTATAAAGACGCAAAACTGCGAATACGCCCTGTCATATCCAGCAAGAAAACAGTAGATGTTTCGGACTGGGTGCTTGAAGCCAGATTATATACTAAAGAAGGTAATCCTGCTCTCGGAGTAGATATGTCAATGCCGGTCAAGACGATTACGACCGAAAAGTATCAACAGAATTTTTCATTGGCAAAATATCTGGAAACAAATGTAAAGGCTCCTTTATTATGGTCATCCGAAATGCCTAACTTATATATCATAGTCCTGACATTAAAGGATAATAAAGGCAACGTAGTAGAATCAAGAAGTTCCCGTATCGGTTTTCGCAAAGTTGAATTCAAGAACAACCATGAACTGTGCGTGAATGGAAAACGTGAATACATCTATGGAGTAAACAGGCACGATCATGACGCTTGGGAAGGAAAAACCGTTCCTTATGAAAGAATGGTACAGGATGTGACTTTAATGAAACAGTTCGGTTTTAACTCTGTAAGAACTTCCCACTATCCTGCAGATCCGGCATTCTATGATTTATGCGATGAATATGGCATTTATGTGATGGATGAAGCTAATGTGGAAACGTGTGGCGCAGATGCTGAACTTTCAAATAATGAGTTATGGCTTTTTGCTCAAATGGAACGTGTTGCCGGAATGGTAAAAAGAGATAAGAACCATCCGTCTATTATTTTCTGGTCGTTGGGGAACGAATCGGGTGTTGGAGCAAACAATGCCGCACGAGCCTCGTGGGTCAAAGATTACGATCCTACCCGCCTTGTACATTTCGAGGCCTATATGCATAATGGAGGTTCAAGGCAATATGGTTATGGCATCGATTTTATGAAGACCAACCGTCCGGCGGTGAATCCTCCGGAACCTCCGGCTGTAGATGTTGTCAGTACCATGTATCCGTCTGTAGAAGGGATTATAAAGCTTGCTACTCAAGAAGGTGAAACACGTCCGGTATTGATGTGCGAATATGCTCACGCTAAGGGTAATGCATTGGGTAATCATCAGGAATATTGGAATGCAGTGAAAAAATATCCACGCCTGATAGGTGGCTATATCTGGGATTGGGTGGATCAAAGTGTAATTAGAAAAGACGATGTAACAGGCAAAGAATATTTCTCTTCCCTCAACGGCACTAATGGGCTTGTTTTTGCAGACCGGAAAATAAAGCCGGCTATTAATGAATGTAAGAAGATCTATCAGCATATCCGTTTTGATTATAGTAACGGAGAGCTGACTATCAAAAATGAATATAATTATCTGCCGCTTTCCGCATTTAATTTTTCATGGAAATTAATGCTAAATGGTGAATTGATAAAAAATGGCGAATTGACCGATATTGAGGCTTTTCCGGGCACTTCTGCCAGAGTGAAAATAGATACCGGGTATCCTGATTCCGGACAGAAAGGGGAAGTCATACTCGAAATCAGTGCTTATTTAAAAAAGGGTACTATTTGGGCACCTAAGGGATTTGAAATCGCATGGGAGCAATTCACCTTGCAAGAAGGAAAGGTAAATCCTACGGTGGAAGGAAACACTGGGAATGGCGGAAAGCTGACTGTACAGAAGAAAGCGAATGAAATAGGTATTTATAATGATCGTATAAATATTGTGTTCAACAAGAAAACGGGGCTCATTCAAAATTGGATCGTAGGTGGTAAGGAATTTTTGGAGAGAGGTCCTCGAATCAATCTGTGGCGGGCTCCGACCCATAATGATGGCGGTTACCGTCCTAAAACAGAGAATGAAATTTCTCGTCAATGGGTAGAAGCCGGACTGGATAGTTTGCAACATAAATTGAAATCGTTTAAGCTGACTGAAGAAAAGAATGGTACAGTCAGTGTGGCAACAACATTTATTGCACAAAAAACGGGAAATAAGTCGTATGTGGAATATATCACTAAATATATTGTTGATTCTTCCGGAAAAGTACAGATAGATACTGATCTGAAGCCATTTGGCAATATAATCAGCTTCCCCTGTATAGGCTATACTATGACTGTAAAGTCTGGCAATGATACTTTTTCATGGTATGGCTACGGACCGTATGATACATATAACGACAGACATTCGGGAGCTCGTTTGGGTAAATTCTCCGGAACTGTAGATGAACAGTTTACGCATCATGCGTATCCTCAAGAGAATGGAAACAAATATCATTGTTCATGGGTTTCATTGACCGACAATGAGGGGATTGGACTTATTGCTGAAGGTATGCCATTTATTGAATCCAGCGTAATGCATTACTCCCTTGAAAACCTGTCTGAAGCTATAGATGAGAGCCAATTAAAGCGTACTGACAACGTCACGTGGAATATCGATTATAAAACATATCCGATTGGTAATAGGAGTTGCGGACCTCCCCCACTCGAACAATATGTACTTTTTGCAGAACCTGTGTCTTTTAGCTTTTGTATTTATCCGGTTCTTAATCAAAAGGCTGTCCAATAAGCTTTTAAATTTATAAAAGGGTCGTCCGAAAAGTCTTGATCTAATGAATCACCTTTGCTACAGCATATCGTAGCAAAGGTGATTTCTTTTTTCAGGAACTTTCAATCCTCTCGTCAGAATAAGGTGTAGCATTGGTCATTTAGAATTCAGTGATGAAAATGGCCAACTGTACACGGTCCTGAAAGTATATTTGTATAATAAATGGAATAGTGTGTATGTATCATAAATTTATCGTTTATATATATAGTACACGGTTGTTTGTTTCTTACGATATTTATTTTATTGAAATATCTTTATTGTTTATGCATAAACAGCTTTATCGTTTCTAATAGATTTTTGAAGAGTTTATTAGAAACGTTGTTTGAGTTTATTAAAAACTATATGGAAGATTTTATCGGCATTTATATTGAATTTATGTAACAAGAAAGGCTGCAGAATTCATAGAATTTCGCAGCCTTAGCTATTGACAGGATTTCTGTCCACTGTATTTTTATATAATTACTTAGTTTATTTGTTTCAATTTATTTGTTTTTAAATCCATACTTTATTCGTCTTTTTTGATTGATGATCTATATTCTTGTTCTACAAATATACAACATAAAAAGAGCGTTTCCAAATTTTTGCGATATACAGAATTAAAAGTATTCTTAGTGGTTTGTATTGAACACCTTACTTCTGAAATATTTCAGGGTATTTCCTGATAAAATAAACAGGCGTACAGCTCCAAGCGTGGCAATAGCTGTTGATAGGATAAAAATCGTATGGAGAAATAAAGTCGTTTGTAGGATCGTATGCCTCCCAAAATGTATCGGCTCCTTTGGCAATCATTCCTCCCCAGTAATTGACTAAAGCCTCTTTTGCTTCGAGGTTCATTCCGCAATCTATCAGCGACTGAATATAATAATGATACATATAAGGAGTGCCGGGATAACAAACATCCTGTGTTGTAGTCAATGCTGATAAAGCTTTTTTGCCTTCAGCTTTACTGGCAACTCCGCTTAAGATCATCCATATTTGTGAAGCATAGGAAATCTGCTTGTCGCCTGTTCCGACGAAAAAGCCGGTTTTCCGGTTGTATAAGTTTTTGCGGGCAGCCTTTATCATTTTATCAGTTAATTGAGGCAAGTCGGCAACTTCTTTTTCTTTTCCGAGCAGTTGAGCCAGCTTGTAGGATTCCTTTAGTGCGAATATGGATACTCCTTGTAAGGGAACCTCTTTATACAAATCCTCTTTCCAATCGAAAAATACCCACCAGTCTTTCTTTACTTTCTCAAAATCCATCAATCCGTCCGTCTTGACATTGGTACGGACAATATCCAGCTGCTTTTTAGCCACAGGCCACAAGTCTTTGACAGTTTCCATATCGCCTGTTGCTTCCAGGTAGTCTTTCAATGTTACATTATATAATAGCGCATATTCATAAAGAAACTGTTTGTCCTGGGCTCTTGGCACAGGATTTTCAATTACAGTAGCCAACAGATATCCGTTCAGATCGCTCAATCCGGCCAATAAATACAAACACCGTTTTGTAAGGTCGTGCTGCTTGTAAGAATAATTGTTGCCAAGAGCTTCCAGATATAAATCACCGATCCAAAGACGCTGATCTCTCTTCGGACCATCCTCGTAAACGGTTTGCATACATTCTTTCAGTGTATTGAGTCCGACACGATCTATTTTCCTTATCATGGGATCAACTGTCTGCGGAAGCTCTTCAGGTATGTTTCTGGCAGAAGTTTGAGCCATACATTTTATATCATGTATGTTGAAATCATAATAAGGGGAACTGCCCAGCAACTCTATTTTCACATAGCGGAAAGCCAGCCTGCGTGAAAGATTGACTGTTTGCGGCACATACATTACAGAAACAACTTCGTCCTGCAGCCATGCCCTGCTTAAGCCTTCTTTATAAGAATCAAAAGGGACAGCCACTTCCGAAGGAACTTCCCCGAAGGTCAATTTAAACCTTAACGGACCGTCGGCTGCAAGCCCGGTACTCCTTACAGAGAAACTGAAATATCCGGTCAGATGCTCTCCGAAGTCAATCGTAATTTCTTTTTTCAGTCTGAAAGGCATAGAGTACAAGGAGTCGATAGGACTGACATCTATTGCTTTGTATTTCTGAAACGATTGTGCGTCGGGTACAATATCTACTACTTTCAGTGGCTTTTTCTCTGTGATTATAAGTTTCGGTTTATATTGCTCTGCTTTTTGTAGCCACTGCTTACGGTTGTTCCCATAATAGTCTTGTGCAAAACAAGCGATTGTGATGAATACCAGTGTCAAGCTGAATAAGATAGATTTCGTCATATTATTAATCCTCTTTACTATCTGTCACGTTCCAATTTCTGAAGTCATACACGCGTGATTCTTTTCCATGCGAAACATTCAGGAAACGTCCGTTCACCGCTTGTTCCATCCATGGGTTTGAATACAAAGGCCAATTTTCATAATCCACCTTTTCTCCGTTGACGAAACGTCCGTAGTTGTAGATAATTTTTAGTGTATCACCGCTAAGTGAGTGATAAATGGTCTGTCGGTATTCCGGATTGGTAACGATGTATTCCAGTTTCGTTGTTTTCAGTATATCTTCTGCAAACAGGTCCAAAGCTGTTTGCGTTCCTGTAGGCTGATATTTATCCGGCAAACAGGTTTCTATGACTGCGGCAGTGCCACGTTGGTCACAGCGTAACATCTTATGTTTTACCCCGCGGAACATCCGGTCTTCGTCCCATGTGTATGGATGACAGAATTTTACGGCAAACAGAACACTTCCTCCGTCAAAGAATATCCAGCCGGATTTGTCCTCTTTCATTTGTTTTATTGCATCAATAGGCACTACTCCTGTCACATACGGATGGGGTTCTTCCGATTCTATTTTATACATGGCCAGCAACGTGCCGTTATGTTGTAATACTTGTTCGCGACAAGTAGCTCCGAAAAGGCTTTCGGCTGATCTACCATAATGACTGATATGAGTCAGGAAGAAAGTACTTGCGGGTGCATCCGATTCCCATACTAGTTTCCACCGGCGCATCTGCGCGCTCCATCCCAGACTGATTCCATCCCATTGACTGGCTAATCCATACGTTTTGTTGATATATGTATATTTCTTGAATCCCCATGGATAGTTGAGTTGTGCAAATGGAGTCATATCATGCGATTCTTTATGTACGTATGCATTTTTTCTATCCGATGCTATATGCTGTATAATCTCTGGTACACGATAGGAAGAAACGGCCGCCAGTACAGAGTAAAAGCCTTCATTGTTCACAATCAACTCTCCGTTTTCATACTTTTGCTCTAATACCGGATTGGGACCGCCACCAAAAAACAACCAGCCTAAAAGTGGATAAGGACTCATCATATGAGGAGAACAAGCAAAATAATATTCCCGTAGAGAGGAAGATATGAAATAACCATTCAACCATTCGGGTGCCATGTTGAGTAAATGCCATTCAAGAGTCATTTGTACCTGTTTCTTAAATTCAGCATCCTTGCTGTGGTCATACAAAGAAAGAAGGCAAGTGATATAGAATGTGCCGTACGTAGGAGAATCAAACTCTTTGATACCATAACGTACCGTCTTATCCATTACATCCATAAGTACTGAACGGCAATGTGCCATTACCGTGTCGGCTTTCCCCCAGTCGGGGAAAGCCAGTGCGGTAAGATATCCAGCTGTTTTAAACATCAGTCTATGATTTTCGGTACTTCCATCTGCCAAATAATCCTCGCTTGTCATACGTTTCCGTACCTTCTCTTTCAGCTCTTTCGGGTATACAGACTGAAAGCGTAGATACGCGTCGATATTCTGATGACAATCGAACATGTCGAAGGGTGCATCTTCCTGCATCCGGTTCAGCATATCCAGAGCATACTTGACATCTTTCTTTGTTTCCAGGCGAGCTAAAACAAATCCCATTGCTGTCTTGATGTCGTTATCTCCCCAATATTGGTCGTTTGGACGGGCTTTGGAGTAATAATCAAGGAGATATTTTTTCCGCTCGTCAAAAGAAGACGCAGAGGTGAGAGAGAGAAACAGAAAAGCAAATGCCAGTAAAATCAACAGCTTTTTCATACTTAATATCCTTTACTTTGTTTCATTAATGGATTCGTTCTCAATTCACTTTCAGGTATCGGAAGATAATAGTCTTGTGGATCGTAATGTACAGTTCCTGCCTTTGTTGAAGGATATTTGGCCAATTCCTGTTCCAATATTCCCCAACGGCAAATATCATACCAACGGATATTTTCAAAGAATAGCTCTTTGTAACGTTCTTCCTGAAGGATTTCCATGGTGACAGTCGAAAAATCTTCTCCTTTTGTACCGGGTACGTCGTAGTTACTTTCTCCCCATGCCCGGCGACGGACTTTGTTCACATATTCGGTGGCCACATCTACAGAGTTCAGTTTGAGCATTACTTCGGCATACATCAGATAAATATCCGCCAAGCGGATGATATCTACATTCTTGGTTGAGAATACAGGTGAAGACACGTTATAGAAGTCGGTATACTTACGTGCGTAATATCTGTAATCGGGCACATCCGTATCCGCCTTTATAAATGTAATGCCGGTAGTGGCTGTACTCCAAGCTTGCCATGTATAATCGTATAATGTAGCTTCATACAGACGTGGATCGTCTCCAAATCGTGCAGCAGTACGTTGATCGACGAAAAAGTTGTTCCAGGCACCCGGAGCTCCTCCGAAGATACGAACCAGGTGATGTTGGGGGGCATCATCATAGGCACTTCCTGACGAGAGGTAATATTGCAGGGAGAAGATACATTCGGGATTGTTGTCCGTATGCTGAATGTAATCTGTAAAGTTGACCGGTTTGTCCAATTTGAAGCGGCTGTCGCCTATCACTTTCTCAAATTCTGTCTTGGCATTGGCATAGTCGCTCATATACAGATACACTTTTCCGAGTAATGCATGTACAGCCGGTTTTTGGGCCCATCCCTGGTCTTTTGTATAATCAGTGTCTGTATAGCCGGGACCGGGTACTGCAGTATTGACCGGGATCTGGTTGTCTCCAATGCAGGTTTCGGCTTTTTTCAGATCCTTGATTATCAATTGATAACATTCTTCAATAGTTGATCTGGCTGTAATTGCATTACTAGCGTCTGCAATACCTTCCATCAGAATGATTCCTTTCGCATCCTTGTTGTTTGGATACATTCCCCCGAAAGAAGGTCCTTGTTCTCCGAACAGGCGTAATAGATCGAAATGTATGAATGCTCTTAAAAATAAACTTTCACCCTGGAAGTTCATTACCATTGTTTTTTTCTCTTCATCCAGCGCTTCCAAGTCTACATGGTCGATCAAGTCTAGCATGAGATTGGCAGAAGCCAAGGCTTTATAGTATTTTATGTAGGCCTCTTCTACATTCTTGTTGCTGGAAGTGAGCCCATTGATGGCCCATTGATTACGTTGTTCTTCGCCCAGCCAATCAATATCCATTTCGTGCGACATGGTTGACATATATTCCGTCTGTCTTCCATAAAGCATGATAGAACCTAGAGACCTGTAAGCGCTTCCCAAAAATTCGCCTAACTTTGCGGGGTTTTTTTGTATGATTTCTCCAATATTATCGTCTGATACAGACGTTGTTAGAGGATGATCCAGAAAATCACTGCATGCTGATGTCAGAAGCAGACATCCTGCTATGAACATATATTTAATTTTCATATTTATATTTTTATCTGATTAAAAACCAACATTAAGACCAAATGAAATAGAACGGGACTGAGGATATTGAGTTAAGCTATATACTCCCTGTTCGGCATTGTTATTACCTATAAATTCAGGATCAAATCCTTTGAATTTAGTGAATGTCAGTGCATTTTCTACTCCTACATAGATTTTCAGTTTTGATAATTTCATTTTAGATACTACCGATTTCTTAAAGTTATATCCTAGCTGAATGTTTTTTAATCTCAAGTATGAACCATCCTCAACCATATATGAGTTAGGCAATTGATAGTTGTGGGTAGCATTACCCAGACGAGGTTGGCTGGTTTGGGTATTGTTGGGTGTCCATGCATTCCACACATCCGGAGTTGAGTTCCAGTCAGCATTCATATTTTCAAGACATTGTTTGGTATTGTTGTATATATCTCTGTCAGCTACCCCCTGCCAGTTCATGTTGAACTCAAAACCTTTGTATTCCAAGTTCACATTGAATCCATATACATATGTTGGCCAAGGGTTACCTATTGAAGTCATGTCTTCATCATTGATACGTCCGTCTCCATTCAGGTCTTTAAATTTAATATCTCCCGGGCCTATATTTCCTGCATCGTATGCTACGCCCCATTTTTCCATTGATATCGCATTCAAGGCATCTATTTCTGCCTGTGTTTGATACAATCCGTCTGCTACGTATCCCCAAAATGCTGCTACCGGTCCGTCTACGAGTGTGCGATTGAAGCTTCCTCCGGACAAATAGCTGGCATTACCGATGTTTAGTACTTTATTTTTGTTGTACGAGATATTTCCACTTACGAGGTAGTTGAAATGATTGATTGATCCTCTGTATGACAAAGCCACTTCAATACCTTTGTTGCTGATTTCTCCTTTGTTCAACTTATAAGTACTACTACCAACACCGATATGTGAAGGCATTTTTTGTTCAATCAATGCATCGCGTGTTTTCTTGTTGTATAGGTCGATAGTGGCTGTAAAAGCATTATTCCATGCTCCAAGATCTATTCCGATGTTAGTTATTCTTGTTTTTTCCCATGTTACGTCTTTATTCGGAGTTTTCTGGGCCAACCAAGTACCATTCGTTTGTAATTTATATTCTTGTCTCCACCAGTTTTTGTCTATACTGTTGTTGCCAATTTCTCCGATACCAAACCTTAGTTTCAAGTCATTAATCTTTTCTACTTTAAAGAACTTCTCATTGGCTATGTTCCAACCAACAGACACAGATGGGAAGAAAGCGCTTCTTTTGCCCGGAGCAAATATATCAGTGGCATCATTTCTAAAGTTCGCTGTTAGCAGATAGCGGTTGTCATAAGCATAGGTAACACGTCCGAATATGGAGTAGCTACTTCCTGTAGCCCAAGAGTTGGTACCGTCTCTGTGATCGGTAAGAGCAGTACTTCTTAAGTCTTGAGCCGGTATACCCCATTCAGCATATCCTGATGCGTCATCATTACGTGATTCTCTTACTTCGAAACCGACCATTGCTCCAAGATCGTGTTTACCAATCAATTTATTATAGTTTACGTATGTATTCAACAAGTAGGAAGTACTTTGATTGTGAGAATAATCCAATTGGTGTCCTTGGATGTTTTTTCCTTCCACAAAGTCAATAGAGTTGGTTGATATGCCTCCAAATGTATTATATAAGAAGCTTGAAGTCGCATGATTGCTAAGAGTTCCTGTCAGGTTGGTAGTCCATACCAGTCCTTTTATCGGGGTGATGATTACTTGCAAATTTCCCCATGCAACGTTCCATTTCTCCCAATGATCTTTCAAGTCAGCGCTTTCCAATGGGTTTCCTCCCTGCCAGTCGATTGTTCCTGCAAATTCATCAGTGAAGTATCCATATCCTGTACCCATCGGGTTGGTGTCATCGTATACATTCATGGCTGGATTAGCGCGAAGGACGTGTTGCCAGTTCAATGCATTATGTTTTCTTTTTGAGTGACTGAAATTTACTGTCTGACTGAATTTTAGCCATTTCAATGGAGTTTGTTCGAATCGGGTTTTAATGGCCCATTTCTCGTAGTTTGTATTCACATAGGTACCCTCGTCATTCTCGTACATGGCAGAAAGGAAATAAGATGATCTATCGGAAGCTCCGGAGATGTCAATGCTATGAGAATGTTCTATTCCGGTGCCAAACATAACGTCTACCCAATCAGTATTAGGTAATTGCGATACTTCATTTGGAGTCAGGAAATAGAACGATTTAATATCATTAGTTGTAGGTTCGCCCTTATCCGGATTGTTGGACATCCATCTGGCCTTGTACATATCAATGTAACCTTGGGTTCCCAGCATTTCAGGAAGTCCGAGGGCATGGTTTATCTTTACGTATCCGTTGTAGTTCACGGCTATTCTTCCTTTAGCACCTTTCTTGGTTGTCACCAATACGACTCCATTGGCTGCTTCAATTCCATAGATGGCGGCGGATGCGGCATCTTTTAATAATTGGATAGACTCCACTTCATTAAAATTATCCAGTGGCATTCCAGGCACTCCATCGATAATCCAGAGTGGAGCGGCATTATTTAGTGTTCCTACACCGCGCATATATACAGAGGAACCCTCACCGGGTAATCCGCTTTTCCTTGATACATAGACGGGTGCTTTTCCTTGTAGGGCTTGAGAGGCATCATTGGTGGCCATCGTATGTAGGTCTCGTGTGCCCAAAGATGTAATAGATCCGGATACATTCGCTTTCTTTTGTACACCATAACCTACGACGATGACTTCTTCTAGCTGCTTAGAGTCTTCTGTTAATACAACTTTCAGATTTTTACTTTGGTTGTTTACAGCGATTGTTTGTGTAATGTATCCTACATAGCTGAAAGTCAGTTTCCCGGTAGCATTTTTCAGCTTAATCGAGAATTTACCATCTATATCGGTTATTACCCCGTTTGTAGTTCCCGTCTCGGTCACTGTAACACCTATCAGAGGATCATTCTGATCGGAAATAACAGCTCCATTGACGACTGCTGTACCCTGTGCGTTCGTATATTGTATTCCCGTCAGGAATATCAATATCAGAAGCTTAATTTTTAAGTACTTTTTCATTGTTTTAAATTTTAAAGTTATACAAAACGAATTTTGCTGTAAAAGTATTGCATTTAGATCAATGTGACCGAATGAAAAAAGCAATAAAGTAAAAACAAAACATGAACAAAATACAAACAAAAGTGCTTTGGCCAAGGGTTTGGCGGATAATAGAGGGTTTCTCTCGTCTTTGTTCAAGACAAATATATTCTATTATTGGATGACTGTACCGGAAATTTGTTTCTTTTTGGGGATGCTATAAATCAAATAGAGGTAAGGTTGGGAGCAATCGCTTATGTGCGTGGTCATTATCGTACTTTGTTTATGTTTTGTTCGCGTTTTGTTTTTCCTTTTTCTCTTCTTTCTTAGCTTTTTGTAGACATATATATGGAGATTTTGGGATAAATTTGCTTCATAAAAATCTAAAGAAAAAGATGAGAAAAATAATATGGACCATCATGGCGTTATGTGCCCTGTCCGGGTGCAGATACGAAAATAGTACTATCAGTGCAGATAGTTTGTTGGACTTTGTCGACCCATTAATAGGTACAGGTGGACATGGACATACGTTTCCGGGGGCAGCATACCCTTTCGGAATGGTACAATTAAGTCCTGACACAGGACTTGAAGGATGGGATTGGTGTTCCGGCTATCATTATTCCGATAGTTCCATCATTGGTTTTTCTCATACGCATCTTTCGGGTACAGGACGTTCCGATCTGATGGATGTGATGTTGATGCCTGCGACGGGAAATTTGAAATTGAATCCGGGATCGAAAGATAAACCGGATGAAGGATATCGCTCCCGTTTTTCACATGATGAGGAGTCTGCATCTCCGGGATATTATAAAGTAAGGTTGAAAGATTATGATATTATGGCTGAATTGACCGTATCTCCTCGATGCGGTTTTCATCGTTATACCTTTCCTGAAAGTAAATCTTCTCATATTATATTGGATTTATCTCATCATTTCGCAACTGATTCTGTTCTTTTTACTTCCATGAATAGGATAGACAGTTGTACAATAATAGGTGAAAGGAGGACAAAAGGCTGGGGTGAGCCCGGAGAAAAATACTGGAGTGAACAACAATTGTTTTTTGCTTTGAAAGTATCTAAGGCATTTGACTTGTCTGTTGCTGTGGATGATCTGTTTATTCAGGAAAAACAAGCTTCCGGCAAAAATATAAAAGCTATTCTTAATTTTGAAACTTCCTCTAATGAGATGGTGTTAGTAAAAGTGGGAATATCTGCTATAAGTGCAGAAAATGCACTTCAAAATCTTTCGGAAGAGATACCGCATTGGGATTTTAACAAAACGCTTAGCGAGACACAGTCGATATGGGAAAAAGAATTATCAAAGATTAAGGTAGAAGCTTCTGATAAGAATAAAATAATTTTTTACACAGCGCTGTACCATTCTTTATTGGCCCCTTATTTGTATAATGATGTGAATAAAGAGTACTTGGGCCTTGATAAACAGATACATACAGCCGAAGGGTTCAATAACTATACAGTGTTGTCGCTGTGGGATACTTTTCGTGCTGAGAATCCGTTATTAACGTTGATTGCTCCAGATAAAACGAACGATCTGGTACAATCTATGCTTGCGCAGTATGATCAGTATGGATTACTGCCGGTGTGGCCATTATGGTCGAGTGAAACAAATTGTATGATTGGCTATCATGCCATTCCGGTTATTGTAGACGCATACTTCAAAGGTATAAGAAATTATGATGTGGAAAAGGCGTATCAAGCCATGAGGACATCGGCTATGCAGGATAACTTTGGTGTGAAAGAGCTGAAACAATACGGTTATATTCCTTATGACATTTACAATAAATCGGTTTCTGCGGCTTTGGAATATTGCTATGACGATTGGTGTATAGCTCAAATGGCCAAGGACTTGGGTAAGATGGATGATTATAACTATTTTATAAGCCGGTCTTCCGGTTATAAAACATATTTTGACAAAGAATATAAACTAATGAACGGTTTTTCGAGCAAAGGCAGTTTCCGCCGTCCGTTTGATCCTTTCTTTTCATCTTATGGGGAATGTGATTGGGTGGAAGGAAATTCATGGCAATACTCTTTCTTTGTTCCTCACGATGTGCAAGGGTTGATAAATCTATATGGGGGCAGTGAGGAATTTGTCAATGCTCTCGATACCTTATTTTCCATGCCTATGGGTATGTCAGGCCATGATGTGCCGATAGATATAACCGGACTTATCGGCCAGTATGCACATGGCAATGAGCCTAGCCATCATGTAGCTTATCTTTATAATTATGCGGGCCAGCCTCATAAAGCTCAACAACGGTTGCATGAAATCATGTCTACTTTGTATACTGATCGGCCGGACGGATTATGTGGTAATGAGGATTGCGGGCAAATGTCGGCTTGGTATGTCTTCAGCGCGATGGGATTCTATCCTGTGAATCCCGCGGAAGGAATATATATTCTGGGTAAACCGATGGTAGAAAATGTTGAAATTACCATTGGAAACAAGCTCTTTAAAGTGAAAACAGCAGGGTGGAATGATGAGAACATATATGTGCAATCGGTGAAACTTAATGGTGAGGTTTATAATAAGCTTTTTATTACACATACCGATATAGTGGATGGAGGAATCTTGGAATTTACGATGGGTTCGGTTCCGGGTAACTTTGGGGATTCGGTTTTACCTCCGTCTTTATCCGAAATTCTAAGTGAATAATGAGAAGTCTGAAGCTCCTGTTATATCTGTTTATATCTTGCTTGTGTTTTGGTTGCAAGTCTTCTTTGCCCAAAAAAAGCCGGATAAATAAGCAAAATGATGTGTATGTTTTGTCTTTTGCTGACCTCTCTTTCAGCGTATCGGCAAAAAAGGGGGGACGGATTATTTCTTTTAAATGCAGAGATAAGGAACTGCTGACTTCTGATTTGGTACATAGTAAGTATTACGGAGCAACGTTCTGGTTATCTCCACAGTCAAACTATTGGCCACAATATCGGTGTGTCGATGAGCTTCCTTATAAGGCAGAGATAGACGGACAAATTCTTCGACTGGTGAGTTCGCCGGATTCTTTAAGCGGTATCTCTATCATTAAGGAGTTTTCTGTATCAGAAAGAGATTCATCTATATTGATTAATTATTCTGTTCGGAATGTATCTTGCCAGCTAAAGAGATTTGCCCCCTGGGATGTGGTGAGAGTGCATGGAGGTTTGAGCTTTTTCCCTGTAGGAGAGGCAGATCAGATGAATAAGTCTGATGTCACGGGAGCATATGAGGATAAGGGTATAATGTGGGTTCCATGTCCGGATGGTACCAATGAGAGAGGTCAGAAATTATACTCGACTGCTTATGAAGGTTGGATCGCTCATTATTATAAGGAGCTTCTGTTTATAAAATGTTTCCCGGACATTGGACCCGGTGAAGTTCCTCCCGGACAAGGTGAAGCAGAGATTTTCGTAGCACCGAAGGGGCGGTATCTGGAACTTGAAAATCACGGAAGATATACAGAACTGCCACCCGGAGAGTCTTTGGTATATCAACAAAAATGGTTTTTGAAAGATGTGTCCGACGGGAGAGTATCTGATTGGACCAGCAAATTGAAAAGATATATAGATAAACAAAAAAAACGTAGATAAAGCTTGCTTTTGCACCGGTAAGGACTTGTGGTATCAGATTTGTCTGTTCTCCACCATCAATACCACGCGTTCCGTTAGTTTGTCCTCACCTTGCGGATCATATTCTTTCTTTAAACTGGCCCCGAACAGTGCGGCAAATGCTTGATAGAACCCTGCCTTGAAAGGTCCCATAAACGCTTTTACCAGTTCATAACTAGTCTGATTACTTTGACGGTCCACAAGCTTTATCAACAATTTTCCCTGTGCAAAAGAGAGTTTCTTCATTCGGGCAGTATATTGATCTTTCAATCCTTTTTCAACCCGTTTGATATGTTTTTGGCGGGCTTTCTCATTGGGTAGAGTCTGAAGATATTCATAAGTTTCGATGATAGCCTGATTAATTTCTTTGGAAATAGGATATACCTTTTTCACGTTCCGAATCAATCGATAGTACTCCTGACGTTCCTTTTCATTTTTGAACTTAAGTGGTTTGAAGATATACACAGTCGGTAGTTGGATACTTGGGATTGTATCTCCATTGTAGATACACATCGGAACCAAATATCCATTGATGCTTTGTTTTTCCTGTGCCTGCAAATGTAGTGAGCAGCAAACAGTGGCAAACAGTGTCATTACTACTATGTTAAGCCTTCTTTTCACGATACAAAAATAGAATTAAAATTTTATTATTCAGACATATCTTTCAGACGTTAACCTATTTAAAGTATCTTTGCCCCCTTGTATGTAAAAAAGCGAGAAGATAATACACATTTTATTGATGAAAACTACTCAACTAATCCGGTTGATAAGTATTATAAACAGCCTGTTCATAATTCCTGCTTGTAGTGCTCAAAACCCTTCTGAAAGTCTTTTAGAGGATGTTCTTGAAGATTTATCTGTTAATAACGATATTAATAACTCTGTTAATACCTTGAATTGGGAGAATGAATTGGAAGAACTTTCCAATCGTCTGCAAGAACCTATTAATTTGAATGTTGCTACCCGTGAACAACTCGAACAGTTTCCTTTCCTTAGTGATATTCAGATTGAACATCTGCTGGCTTACATCTATATACACGGACAGATGAAAACTATCTATGAACTTCAACTAGTGGAAGATATGGATAAGCAGACAATCCAGTATTTACTACCATTCGTCTGTATAAAAGCTATTAACAATGAATCTTCTTTTCGGTGGAAAACTATGTTGAAAAGCGCAGCGAAGTATGGAAAAAATGAACTGTTAACTCGCTTTGATATACCACTTTATAAACGAAAAGGTTATGAACATACTTATTTAGGACCTTCTGTTTATAACTCTGTGAAATACAGTTTCCGATATAGTGACCGACTCTATGCAGGAGTCGTTGCAGAAAAAGATGCCGGAGAACCTTTGGGAGCTTTACACAATCGCTATGGCTACGATTATTATTCCTTTTATCTGTTATTAAAAGATTGTGGGCGATTAAAAGCATTAGCTGTTGGTAACTATCGGCTTAGTTTTGGACAAGGATTGGTGATTAGCACTGATTATCTGATGGGAAAAACAGTCTATGCCTCTTCTTTCAACAATCGTAGCAGCAGGATAAAGAAACACTCTTCCAGTGATGAATACAATTATTTCAGAGGAGTGGCTGCCACAGTTGCTTTATCTAAGGATTGGGACATTTCCGGTTTTTATTCGCATCGTTCATTGGATGGCGTGATAACAGATGGAGAAATTACCTCTATCTATAAAACCGGATTACACCGGAGCCGGAAAGAAGCAGATAAAAAGCATCTGTTCACTATGCAATTAACAGGTGGAAATGTGAGTTATCAACACAACCATATCAGACTGGGTATCACCGCTATTTACTACCTTTTCAACCGATCTTATGAACCGGAATTAACAGGCTATTCCAAATACAATCTCCACGGCAATAACTTCTACAATTTAGGAATAGAGTATGCTTATCGTTGGCATCGTTTCTCTTTTCAGGGAGAGACAGCGATAGGAAAACAAGGTTGGGCCTCTTTGAACCGTTTGCAGTATTCACCGGTTCAAAACACCCAAATCATGTTGATACATCGGTTCTATTCCTATAATTATTGGGCTATGTTCACCCATTCATTCGGTGAGGGAAGTACGACTCAAAACGAACAGGGATATTATATCGGATTGGAGACTTCTCCTTTTGCCTATTGGAAGTTCTTTGCATCATTCGATTTGTTTTCCTTCCCATGGAAAAAATACAGAATAAATAAACCCTCCCGTGGAACAGATGGTCTGGTTCAAGCTACTTTCACTCCACTTAGTAATCTATCCATGTATCTAAAGTATCGCTATAAACAAAAAGAACGTGATTGGACAGGTAGTAAAGGAACGCTAACGCTTCCTATTTTTCATCATCAGCTTCGCTATCGTTTGAACTATTCTTTGGGAGATGTGTTAAGCAGTCGTACAACTTTAGATTATAATCATTTTCATTCTCAGGACAGAGCTGCTAATAAAGGATATCAGGTTACACAAATGATATCCTCCCAACTGCCTTGGGCCAGGCTGTTTGCTGACGTTCAAGGCAGTTATTTTTTTACAGATGATTATGATTCGCGTGTATATGTTTCGGAAAGCGGACTGCTTTATACGTTTTACACTCCGTCATTTCAAGGGCGTGGCTTCCGATGTGCCGTTCGTTTAAGATATGAACTGAACAAACATTTCCTGTTGATAACCAAGTTCGGTGAAACTGTCTATTTCGACCGTAACGAAATCGGTTCCGGCAATGATTTGATCTGTGGAAATAAAAAAGCAGATGTACAAATGCAACTGCGTATCAAGTTTTAATGTATATTTGTCTGCCAAAAAATAACAGAAGAATACGATATTGAATGAAAGACCGGACTACTTTTGACAGAATGTTTAATGAATGGTATGCACAATTCGTGTATTTTGCATACTATTTTATAAGCGATGTTGAAGTATGCAAAGATATTGTAAGTGATGCTTTTGAATATTTGTGGCGTAATTATGATAAAATAGAAGAAGCTACGGCAAAAACTTATCTTTATACAATTATCCGCACGCGTTGTATCGACTATCTCCGTAAACAAAATATTCATGAAGAATATGTGGAATTTGCTTCACGATTAACCAATAAAATCATAGAGTCTGGTTCGCAGCAGACAGATACACGTATTTCTCAGATACGCAAGGCGATGGAAAAGTTGACTCCTTACAACTGCCATATTCTGGAAGCTTGTTATATTCATAATAAAAAGTACAAGGAGGTAGCTGAAGAATTAAATGTGAGTGTTGCGGCTATCCATAAGAATATAGTGAAGGCTTTGCGTATTCTTCGTGAAGAATTAGGCCGGAAAGGTAACCGGGATGGACTTTAAAACGTAAATATTATATATTGAATGAATTATTTATGGATGAGAAGAATATAAATATAAATAAGTCGGAAGAAGAAGCTTTGAAAATTATGGAGAATGTTTCCCATATAACTTCTGACCAATTACATGGCTTGGAGAAAGATGAAGAATGTTTCCAGGCATGTGTTGATATTGCAGAGGTTGTGATGGAGATGCGGCAAAAGCAAAATACACTGGCAATTAATGTTCAGAAAGAATTGGTAGACTTTCATAATAAACGTTTGAATAATAACAAAAAGAAGAATACGCGTATTCTGTGGACTGCTATTGCAGGAGTAGCGGCAACTGTCATTGTAATCCTGATTTTACGTACAATGATGATTTCACCGGAACCAAAACTGGAAAGTATTAAAATTTTTGAAGCAAACCATGCCATCGCACAAGCTACTTTGCAAATTGATGACGAAAAGGAAATAAGACCTTTGAAAGATCAAAAAATTGACTATCATCGTACTATTCAGACAGAAAATAAAGAGGTCGGAAAACAGAAAGTACAAATACATAGATTAAGTATTCCCAGGGGAGAAACATTCAAAGTTGTTTTATCCGAAGGAACTGAAGTCTTTTTGAATTCGGACAGCCGGTTGGTTTATCCTACCGTTTTTAAGGGAAAAGAGAGGATCGTTTCGTTGGAAGGGGAAGCTTATTTTAAAGTAAGTAAAGATGTCGAACATCCTTTTATTGTAAAAACCGGAAATGTGCAGGTTCGTGTCTTAGGAACGGAGTTTAATGTACGTGGATACTCTCCTGCCGATGTCCGTATCACATTAATTACAGGAAAAGTAGCTGTCAGCGATACCTGCGGAACTCATAACGTTGAAATGGAGCCGGGACAAAGTGCACAACTTTCTACTGACGGAACATTTGCTTTGAGTGAAGTTAATATAGAATCATTTTTGTATTGGAAGGAAGGATTTTTCTATTTTGATGATATCCCTCTGGCTGACATGATGAAAGAGATAGGGCGTTGGTACAATATAGATATAGAATTCCGCAACAGTAAAATTATGGATCTCCGTATGCATTTCTTTGCAAATCGTCATCAAGACATTTTTAATTTGATTGAATTATTGAATCGAATGGAGAGAGTTCATGCCTATTTTGAAACAGGAAAACTTATTATTGAATAAAAAACGAGCAAAACGTCATAAATCTGAATAGGAATACATATTTCTGAAAATAAATTCTTTTAAGGGTAACCATTCTTTTTTAAACTTCGTATACAATTAAAAGAATGAAATACTATTTAACTATTCAGGCTTATGAAAAAAAATCAGGCACAAAAGTTCATTGTTTTGTTCTTGCTTTTCCTTTTTGCGTATTCGTGGCGCATTGAAGCACAAACAGGTAAAGAAAAGCAAATAACGATGGAGTTTAAAAATGAAGGATTACCTTCTATTTTTAAACATTTGGAGAAAGTATCGGGATATAAAGTTCTTTTTATCTACGATGAGATTAGTTCTTATACTTCTACCGGGAAAGTTGAGAAAGCTACTATTGGTGAAGCTTTAAAGGTGATTATCGGGAAAAATCCATTGAAATATCACATTGACGGACAATTTATCAATATCACTAAAAAGAATCCTAAAAAGAATATTTCACAAGTAAAAGGAAAAGTGCTTTCCGAAGAAGACGGGTTTCCGGTTATCGGTGCCACTATTATAGTGGAAGATGCCAATATCCGTACCATCACAGATAATAATGGTAATTTCCAGCTTTCTGATGTTTCGGAAGATAGTCAGGTGAGGATTTCTTATGTAGGTTTGGAAACTCAGTTGTTGAATCCTTCAACATTTATGTCAGTAGTGATGAAGTCTGATACAAAAGCACTGGATGAAGTGGTGGTAACAGGTATGTTTAATAGGAAAAAAGAAGGATTTACCGGCTCTGCTGTTACTATAAAGGGCGAAGATCTGAAAAAATATAGTACGAATAATGTAGCTAAAGCAATTGCGGCTGTTGCTCCCGGGCTTCGTATCGTAGATAATATTAATATGGGGTCAAATCCGAATAATCTACCTGATATGCGTATGCGTGGTAGTGCAAATATGGATTTGAATGCACAAGCTACGGTAGACTTTAATTCAGCCAGTAATGACGTATTGGCGGTCCAAGGGGAATATGAGACTTATGCCAATCAACCATTGCTTATCATGGACGGATTTGAAATCAGTATACAGGCGCTTGCCGATATGGACCCCGACCGGGTTTCTTCCATCGTTTTGCTAAAAGATGCGGCGGCTACAGCTATTTATGGATCGCGTGCGGCAAATGGGGTAATTGTCATCGAAAGTAAGACGCCTAAACCGGGGCGTATCTGGGTAACTTATGGCGGTGAACTTCGTATTGAAGCTCCGGATATGACTGGATATAACCTGATGAATTCAAGAGAAAAGATAGATGCGGAATTACAGAGCGGGCTTTATACATACGGTGGTGAAACAGTTGAAAAATGGAGACTTTATCAATCAAAGTTGCGTGAAGTTTTGGCGGGAGTAAATACCTACTGGTTGGATAAACCTTTGCAGACTTCTTTTCAACAACGTCATACAGTTACACTGGAAGGAGGTGACGAAGCTTTGCGTTATCGTATGTATGTCGGATATAACAGTTCTCCGGGTGTGATGAAGGGCAGTAATCGTGATGTATTGACTGGTTCGCTTGATTTTCAGTATCGTCTGAAAAAAGTATTGTTAAAGAATAGCATTACATTGGATAATTCAGTGGCTGATGAATCTCCATGGGGAAGTTTTAGCGAATACACCCGCTTGAATCCTTATTTGCGTCCTTATGGAGAAAATGGAGAGATACAGAAACGTCTTGATAATTTTGAAGGACTAGGTGGTGAATCGAGTTATTTGAACCCCATGTATAATACAACGTTCAACAGTAAAGACCAGAGTAAGAATTTTACAGTGCGCGAACTTTTCAAGTTAGAATATAATCCTACTGAAGAATTGCGGTTTGAAGGTGCATTCTCTTTGTCCAAAAGTGTGGGACATCGCGATATGTTCCGTCCTGCGCAACATACTTTTTTTGATAATGTGACTGATCCTACGTTAAGAGGTGATTATCGCAAAAGCCAGAGTGAATCTGTCAAGTGGGGAATAGATTTGACAGGAAGCTGGAACAAACAGTTGAAAGATCATTATCTGACCGCTAATGCCCGTATGAGTGTATTGGAAAATAATTCGGAGACGTATGGAAACTATGTGACGGGTTTTCCGAATGATAATATGGACAACTTGTTATTTGGTAAGAAGTACAATGAGAAAGTAGATGGGTTGGAAAGTACAACACGTTCCATTGGTTGGGTTGTTGCCGGAGGTTATTCTTATAAATATAAGTATTCATTTGATTTTAATGTGCGTCTGGACGGTTCCTCCCAGTTTGGAAAAGACAATCGGTGGGCACCTTTCTGGTCGACGGGATTACGTTGGGATTTGAAAAAAGAGAATTTCCTGAAAGATGTTTCTTTCATCTCTGACTTGATTTTAAGAGGCACGTATGGTACGACCGGTTCACAAGGTTTCAACCCTTATCAGGCACATGGCTATTACACCTATTCCAATTTATTGCTTCCTTATTATTCATCCGATGCGACAGGATCGGAAATTTTGGCCATGCACAATGAAGGCTTAAAGTGGCAGACTACAAAAAGTACGAATCTTGCATTGGAATTAGGACTTTTTGATCAGCGTTTTACCGCACGTGTGGAATACTACCGGAAAGTGACAGACAATATGATTACAGATATAAGTCTTGCTCCTTCTCTTGGTTTTAGCAGTTATCCGGAAAATCTGGGAAAGATTGAAAATAAGGGTTGGGAACTTTCTTTTTCTGCTATTCCTTATAAGAACGTTGCTAAACAGGCTTATTGGACAATTATGGTAAACGGTTCTCATAATACAGACAAATTACTCAAAATATCGGAAGCGATGAAATATGTGAACGATCAGAATGCATTAAAACTAAAGGATACACCACTGCCACGCTACGAAGAAGGTGAATCTCTTTCTCGCATTTGGGTAGTGCGTTCATTGGGTATTGACCCGGCTTCAGGAGATGAAATATTACTGAAAAGTAATGGAGAAATGACAAATGCCACTAACTGGAATGCCAATGATGTAGTACCTGTTGGAAATACAGAACCTAAATGGCAGGGATATATTAATTCTTCTTTTACGTACAGAGGATGGGGAGCAGATGTTAGTTTCAGGTATCAATTTGGTGGTCAGGTATACAATCAGACACTGCTTGACAAAGTGGAAAATGCCAATTTGAAATACAATGTAGACCGGCGGGTGACCCAACTGCGTTGGATGAAGCCGGGTGACAAGGCACAATTCCGTGGGCTTAACCCTGGTGGATGGGAGACGAAAGCTACTTCACGGTTCATTATGGATGAAAATATATTTCAGGGAAGTTCATTGTCTGTTTATTATCGTATGGACCGTACTAATACGAAGTTTATCACTCATTGGGGATTGAGTTCTGCTAAGGTAACGTTTAATATGGAGGACTTTTTCTATTGGTCTACAGTGAAACGCGAAAGAGGTTTATACTATCCGTATTCCCGTCAGTTTACATTTGCTTTGAATGTTGCTTTCTAATTAAAAACATATTTGTATGAAACAGATAATATATATACTATTGACAACAACAATGCTGGGGCTTACGTCTTGCAGCGACTGGTTGGATGTATCTCCGAAGACTTCTATCCCTACCGAGAAACAATTTGAATCGGAATCAGGATTCAAGGATGCTCTTACAGGTATTTATTTGAAGCTGGGAACTACTACCTTATACGCCGGAGATTTGACTTATGCTTACTTGGATGAATTGGCCGGATTATACTCCGATTATCCCGGATATAATACCAATGCTGTTTTTGAACAGAGTATCGTATTCGATTATGAAAATATGTTCTTGAGTAAGAAAAATGCAATTTACTCGACTATGTATAATATCATTGCTAACATTAATAATTTACTGGAGTACGTAGACAGGAATAAAGATGTTCTAGTTACCGAACGGTATTACGGAACAATGAAAGGAGAAGCACTGGGGCTTCGTGCTTTTCTTCATTTTGATTTGTTGCGCATGTTCGGTCCTGTTTATAAGGAACACCCTGCATCAAAGGCTATCCCCTATCGAACTGCTTTTAATAAAGATGCCACCCCTGTTTTATCAGCCGGCGAAGTGGTTATCGCTATTCTTAAAGATTTGAATGAGGCTGAAGAATTGCTGAAGGAAAGTGATTCGCTTGATTTCTTCACAAACCAAACGGATGAGGAATATGGAGAGAAAAACCATTTCCTTGTTAATCGTGAGTTTCGTATGAATCTGTATGCAGTAAAAGCGATGCTAGCTCGTGTATATTGTTATAAAGGTGATGTTGAAAGCCGTGGATTGGCTACAGAATATGCAAAACAAGTGATTGCTGCTTCTAAGTATTTTACGTTGTACAAATCACAAACTGCTTCTAATTATAATTCCATACGTTACGCAGAGCAGATATTCGGAATCACTGTAAATGAATTTTCTAATCTGCTTATTGAAAACTATATGGATATGGAAAATACGAATACTCAGCAACATTTTTATTTGGATGGAGATAAATTCAGTCTCTTCTATGAAACAGCTGATGTAGGGAATACTGACTGGAGAAAAAATACGGAAATGTTTCAGGTCATTAATGGGGCAAGCAGCACAAACGTTTTCTGCAGAAAATATAATCAAAAAAACCTCAATGCCGGATATACCTATTCCGGTGCTGATGCTGTTCCTTTGATCCGTTTGCCCGAAATGTATTACATTGTAGCAGAATGTGCATCTTCTGCATCGGAAAGTGCCGACGCATTAAATACTGTGCGTTTTGCACGTGGTATCTCTTACAGTGATGAGATTCTGACTACCGGATATGATGATCTTGATATTATTTCGGAAGAAAATAAAGACCAGACTAAGCGTATCAATGAAATCATGAAAGAATATAGAAAAGAATATTTTGCGGAAGGCCAGCTTTTTTATTTTTTGAAAGCACATAATTATAGCACTTATTATGGTTGTGGGCTGGAAGCAATGACTGAAGCTCATTATCAGATGACATTACCGGATGATGAGTATATTTTTGGTAACAACTCTAAATGATGAAGTCTTATGAAACGTATTATATACTTTGTTTTAGCTATTCTTGTTTGCGGCATCTATGCAGGATGCAGTGAGAGTGAGATAGACTTATATAGCCAGACATCCCGTATTAATTTTTATGGAAGTACATATATTCGTACTTTGGTTGATACAGATTATGTGAAGACAGAACCTTATGCTATAGATAGTTTTACGGTAAGTATACAAGGAGACCTTTTAAAAGAAAATCGCGATTTCTGTGTGAAAGTAACTCCAAATAGTGATTATCGAAATCCGGTGGATGTAATATTGGAAGATAAGTATACATACACCAAACTGGACACTGTTTATCAGGTATTTTATTATAAGATCAATCGTCCGAAAGTAGAGTCAGGTAGAAACGTATATGGTTGTTATCTGGAATTTGATCTGGATAATCCTCTTCATCAGTTTGATAAAGGACTGGTGGAGAAGAATCAGGTGGTGCTGAATGTCAGATGGGAACTTAAACCGGCCGAATGGAGTGATTATGTAGGATTCGGCAGTTATAGTGATAATAAATATATGTTTATTATGGATGTGTGCCAGCGTGTGTGGGATGATTTGGAAGATGATGACGTGGTAAAAATCCAGCAGGCTTATAAAGAGTATATAGAGGCTGGAAATCCTCCCATTTTGGGTGACGATGGTGATGAAATTGAATATGAATAAGATTAAAGGAAACGTTATGAGAAAATATATCATCTGTATAGTAAGTTTTATTGGAGCAGCTTTGTTACAGACAAGCTGTTATGATGATAAGGGAGATTACGATTATCATGATGTGAATACAATGGACATCGTAATACCTGAAACAAAAGTGCGTATGCCAAAGGAGGAAGCGGTGGAAATTTCAATTATACCCGAGATTTCTCAAACTTTGGAGCAAAATGAGGAGAATCTAGTGTTTCAATGGAAGAAAACGATAAAAGGGAAGAAAGCAGGTTCGGACAGACTTAGTGATTATAAAGATTATTCCATAGGTAAAGAGTGTAAAGTAACAATCGAGGCTTATGAGTCGGAAAATATAGGTTTGATGTTGGTCATTACGGATAAAATAAACGGAACAACTTGGTATCAGACAGGTGAGGTTGTAATTATCCGTCCTTTGAATCCTTGCTGGTTTGTATTGCAGGAAAAAGAAGGAAAAGGTGTATTAGGAGCAATAGAAGGTACTCCGGAAGGATATTATGTTTATCCGGATGTATTTAAGTCAGAATCGAATCAATCTTTTCCGTTAGATGGGAAACCTTTGGCGGTAAGTGCAAGAAAAGAGTATGGGAATTCGCTTTTAAGTGGTATGCTGTCTTTTATGGGTTTTAAAGTAAGTCCGGCGTTAATGTTAGTGACGGATCAGGATTTGGCATTGTTGACTCCAAGTACACTAATGACGAAATATCCTTCAAATAAAATACTTTTTGAACCGGTGGAAAAAGGTGAACCGTTGAATATCGAATATTATAAGATGACTGCTTATGGTGAGTTGTTTGTAAATAGCGAAAGGGCATATTGTGCTCCTATGGATGGATTTTGCGTACCATTCTCTGTGAAAAAGGGGAGCGACTTTCCTGCTATTTCCGCTTATGGTTCGTATAGTGGTGGTATGCTATTTTTTGATCCTGAAAATCATTGCTTTCTTAGATCATTTATTCCAGGTGTCAGTGATTATATGATGAATTCAGCCACTCAAAATATACGTAATTATGGAACTAAATGGAGTGACCAGAAACCTGTCTCCACATATTCAATGTCAGATGAAGCTAATGTGTTTGATCCGGATGTGATTGATCCGTCTTTAGAAGTACGTGATATTGTTACAGGGGGAAACTGGGGAAATTTCGCTTATGCAGTTGCCGCTCCACGAAACGGGAAAGAATTGACTGTATTTAAATTCAGTGCGCAGGATGAAGATCCTGTTTGTGCTGCCCGATATATAATTTCTCTGCCGTCTGAAGTGGATGTAGAAACAGCAAAATTCGCCGCTTCTTATGCTTATACGGCAAATCTTATATTTATGACGTCAGGTAATAGATTGTACCGCATTGACCTTGATCGTGGAAGGGTGGTTGAACTTTATGCTTACGGGGCAGATCCGTCAGCACAGATAGCCAGTTTGAAATTTAAGGATCCTGAAAGTGTGAGAGCGGAAGATGATGATGAGGAGACAGGCAAATATAAGGAGAAAATAGGTATGTCTATCGGACTAGGTATTAATACTGCTGGTAAAGGTGTAGTTGTAGAGTTGCAACTGACGGTGGCGGGTGATGTTTCGCGTGAAGAGAATAGTATTTGTATGTACGAAGACACCGATCATCCCATTGGCAAGATTGTAGATATTACCTATAATTATGAATAGTATAAATCGTTTTTTATGTTGAAAGGAATTATCGGTGCAATATTTCTGGCTGTTGTCTGTACTTGTCTGTACGGTCAGCAGCCGGACATTGCTGCTTTTTTTAAAGAAGGGGCATCTGTAGAAGTGATTCCCGGTATGTTTACCACTTATCGCAGTAACGGTCGTATCTATTGGGAAGTTCCGGATTCATTGATTGGACGCGAGTTTGTCGTTACGACTACTATTCTGGCTGCTCCTGCCCGTCCGGATCGGGATATGGAAAAGAAATTCGGATATTCGGGTGATATGATCGGTCCGGTATTCTTCAGTTTCCGGAAACACGGGAACGAATTGTGGATGCTGGATCCACAACATGAAAGGGTGATAGAAGATCCCGAAGGAGTGTATGCAAAGATCGCCGCCCGACGTGGAAATGAAAGACTTTATAAAATATTGCCGGTCAAAGCAAAGAATCCGGAAAGTAACCTGGTAGAGATTGGTGAAGTATTAAAAGATTTTCCTTTGTTTACTCTTGATATTGTGTCTTTTGATTTGTTGATAGGTACACGTTTAAGGGAAAAAGACTGTATCAAGGAAATCAAAGGATTTGATAACCGTCTGTTGATACATGCGACACGAACTTATCAAAGTTCATCAATGGGAATGCGCGGTAAGCCTGTTGCCCCTCCTTATATAGGAGACTGGGATACAGGTATCTGCATAAAATTATTATCAAAAGAACCGCTGGATCCCGTTTTTGCTAATACCGAAGCGTATTTTGTAATCGACAAAAATTACTTTCAGGGCGATCAGCCTGCCGACCGGAAGGCTGTTATCAAACGATGGAGGCTGGAGATAAGGCCGGAAGATGAAGAAAAATACATGAAGGGAGAATTGGTGGAACCCATACAACCTATTATCTTTTATATAGATCGTAATACACCGGAAAAGTACATCGGCTGTATCATTGAAGCAGTGCGCGACTGGCGTCCGGCCTTTGAGAAAGCCGGTTTTAAGAACGCCATTGATGCGCGACTGGTTCCTACCGTTGAAGAAGATTCTGATTTTAGTATTTATGATAGCAGTTATCCGTTTATTTCATGGAAAATATCAGGGCAAAATAACGCCTATGGGCCAACGCCTTGCGAACCTCGGTCCGGTGAAATTATTGCGTGTCATATCGGAATTTTCAGCAGTGTCTTGAATCTGGAGCAGAAATGGTATTTTGCTCAATGTGGAGCGAATGATCCGCAGGCATGGAATATAGAGTTGCCGGACTCTTTGCAATACGAACAGATAAAAAAAGTGCTGACGCATGAAGTCGGCCACACATTGGGGTTGAAACATAATTTTCTGGGTAGTTCCCATTATTCCATAGACCAGTTACGTGATAATGATTTTTTGAGCCGGTATAGCATAGGAAGTTCCATTATGGACTATGTGCGGTGTAATTACGCTTTGCGTCCTCAAGATAAGGTTGATTTGACAAACAGGTGGGTACGTGTCGGTGAATATGACAAATGGGCCATTGAATGGGGATACCGCATATTCCCGGGTAAGAATGTTGCCGAAAGAGAGAAGAACAGGGATTTGTGGAATCAGGAAAAGCAGAAAGATTCTTCATTACATTTCTCGGGTGGAGTGGATGTACGGGCGCAGGCGGAAGATTTAGGTAATGACCATGTTGTGGTTAATGCACAGGGGATAGAGAATCTGAAATATTTGTGTGAACATCCTGATGCCTGGAAGGTGACGGATAAAACGTCTTTGCGCGTATTGCAGGGACGTTATGAAGCGGTATTAAATCATTATAAACAGTGGGTGCGGCATGTTTTGTCTCATTTGGGTGGGAAACGTCTTGCTGAAACGGAGGATGAGAATATTTATATACCAGAAAAAGCCGCTTACAATCAAAAGGTTATGAACTTTATACAGACTTATGTATTACAGCCTCCTGTGTGGATGTTTGATAAAACATTGACCACCAATCTGGAAATAGATGGTAGTCGTGAGTTCGACCGCTTTTATGAAGAGCTTATGTCAGAAATAATCCGCTCTCTTCAGAAAGTGGGGGAGACGGAGAATGCCTGCGAGGATATGTTGTCTGTAGATGATTTTCTGGAAAGCATACATAACGGATTATTTACCGAATGGGATGATAACGTTTTTGTAAGTGATGCCCGATATAAAGTGCAGCTACTTTATGTGAATAAACTTTCTAAATTATTGGATAGATCAGAAAAGGTAACTTCGTCGAGGTTATTGGTTTCCATTATGCAGACTTTGAATAGAATGAAGGAAGAAGGTCTTGATTATAGTCATAGAATTACGGATCCGGTTGCTAAAAAACGGGCAATGTTTCTCGTAGATAGTATTTAATTTTAATGATGAAAAGCAAATAAAGAAACTCATGAAGGAGAGAAAATATGTAATTTTTATATTGTTGTGTGTTGCAGCTTTGCTTCAGGCGCAGAATTCCGTCAAGCCATTCGATGAGTTTTGGGTTACCGGGATGAATAAGTTTGACGGTGTATTTCCGGTATATGTGGCGGAGAAAGAAGTCTATCTGGAAATACCGGAAAAATATATCGGTCGGGAAATCGAAGTGAATGGTCAGATAGATAGAGGGTTTGATTTACTGAATCGTCCGGTCGACGGACTGGGAGTAGTGCGTATTGTATCCCCTGATAAGGCTACAATCTGTTTTCAGAAACCTTTTTATGCAGAACGTATTCTGGATGAAACGAGCGCATATCAGTCATCTTTCTCTTTGTCAAACGTGCAACCTGCCGGTAAAAGTTATCCGGTGGTAACCTATTCAAAAGAGCGGGGAGCTGTTATCCGGATAACAGAGCACCTGATGGACGGTGATGATTGGTTCAGTTATAATAATTATGGTTTTATCCGTTCTCTGGTTCCGGAATTGTCGGAAGTAACGAAAATACATCCCTTCGAAGAAGGCGTATCGTTGACAATCAGGCGCTATCACGGAGCTGAATCGGAAAGATATATGTTTTCCAGTTCTACTGTCATATTGCCTGACGGCAGTATGCCTTTGGAGGTTACCTGTGTAATACGCTTACTTCCCCGGAAAAGGGATCGAATTCGTCTGGCAGATTACAGGATACCTTATCAAACATTACGTTTTAAAGATTATTCCCAAGATCCTTACTGTATGGCAGAAGATTCGTTGATTCTTCGTTGGGATATGTCAAAGACACTCACTTTCTATGTAGATACTCTTTTTCCGAAGGAATATTTTCAGGCGGTGAAAGAAGGGGTGTCGGCATGGAATACCGCATTCCGCAAGGCAGGCATCCATGATGCCTTGCAAGTGAAGTATGCAAACAAGAAGATCATTCCGGCGGAACAACGTGCTTTTATATCTTATGACTTGAAAATGCCGGGGATAAAAAGTGACCTTACACATCATCCTCGTACGGGAGAGATACTTTCATGTCGTCTGAATATCGGACATGGATTTCTGAAAGGGCGATTAGATGATTATCTGCTAAGTTGCGGTGCCTCGGATCCGCGTATTCTGGCTGACCGTTATTCTAAAGAAGTGGAAAAAGAGTTACTGCAAAATGAAATAACGGAAGAGATCGGGCATCTTTTGGGTTTGCGCGGAAGTTTGTCGGAAAGTTCATGTGGGACGACTTTAAAAGTTGGGGATGATGATTGTCTGGCCGTTTACTTTGGTTATCATCCTTTCAAAGGATGTGAGAACTGCTATGATGAACGAGAGCAGCTTCGCCAATGGATAGATCATCATTTGCCGGATCGTATTCGTTTGTTCCGATCATCAGAAGAAGAGAAGCTTGATACTGGGTTTTCAAAGGATTATGCAATAAGAATATCGGATTTGCAGACCGTAGTAAGCCGGTTGGATAAGATTGTATATAAAGGAAAAAAAGGAGATAGGGGAAGTTCACTCAATGATATATATAGAAAGGCTATTCGTTTGTATGGAAGTTATCTGGTGGAAATAGCGAAAGCGGTAGGCAGCTCTCAGCCGGCGGAGATACAGCATCAGGCAATGCTTGATCTGGATACATATTTATTTCATCCTGCTAAAAAGATGGAATGTGCTTATGTAAAAGAGAATTTGTTGGAAGTGAGGAACCATATCCTATATCCGGAATTGGTGAAATTGTTTAAGCAATTGTTGAGTGTTAAGACAATTTCGGCTCTTCGATTGCAGGCATTGCGAAGTGACAGGAAAGCCTATGATGATATTGATTTTTTCCAGGATCTTTATGAAGGGTTGTTCAATGGTTTTGATCCGTCGTCTGCCGTTACTTATGAACAGATGGATATGCAGCTGATATGTCTGGAAACATGGCTGGATATGATACAGGAAGACGCTAAACATAATGGTATGGCGAAACGTTTAAAGGATGAATTGTATCATCTGTGTGGTAGGTTGGAGAAGCTTAGTACAACACATCCCCAGGTGGAAGTGCGTGATATGTATATTTTGCTTGTGGAAAGAATGAGCCAATATTTCCATGTGGTTTCTTGAGTATCATTGAATAATGATGATTTATTGGGGATGATGAAAAAATGGTGGTACAGGTAGGATAACCTGTAAGTTTTGGGTTATCTTTGCAAAGATTTATGAAGTAAATGATAAAAAAAGATGACTATTATTTTTCCTTCACCCATCTTCGGTCCTATACATTCCCGCCGTCTGGGTGTTTCTTTGGGAATTAACTTATTACCGGGTGACGGTAAGGTCTGTTCATTCGACTGCATCTACTGTGAATGTGGTTTCAATGCCGATCATCGTGCAAAGAAGCCTCTCCCAACCCGTGAAGAAGTCCGTGCGGCTCTTGAAGAAAAACTGAAAGATATGCAGGCGAACGGTCCTGCCCCTGATGTGCTGACGTTTGCCGGAAACGGTGAACCGACTGCTCATCCCCATTTCCCGGAAATTATAGAAGATACGCTTGCGCTTCGCGATCAGTATTTCCCGAAAGCGAAAGTAAGTGTATTGAGTAACTCTACGTTTATAGACCGTCCTGCTGTATTCGAAGCACTGAACAAGATAGATAATAATATATTGAAACTGGATACAGTGGATGAAGAATATATTCATTTATTAGATCGTCCTAATGGAAAATATTCCGTTAAGAAGATCATCGGAAAGATGAAAGAGTTCAAAGGAAACTGCATTGTGCAAACGATGTTTCTGAAAGGAGGTTATCAGGGAAAGGACATGGATAATACATCTGATAAATATGTGCTTCCCTGGATAGAAGCAGTGAAGGAAATCGCTCCCCGTCAAGTGATGATTTATACGATTGACCGGGAAACACCCGACCATGACTTACAGAAAGCTACGCATGAAGAATTAGACCGTATTGTAGCTTTACTGGAGAAAGAAGGGATTTCGGCAACAGCTTCTTATTAGTTTTTTCATAAAATGCCGCCTCTTTTTGTTGAGGCGGCACAAATACATAAATATAAGTATAATAGAAGAATCTTATCCTCCTTTCTTCACATAATCTTTCGGCAATATCCCGAATTGCTTTTGGAAGCAACGGGCAAAATACGAAGGATTATTGAATCCGACAATGAAACAAACCTCATTAATCCGGTATTCTCCTTCACGCAGAAGTTCTCCGGCCGTTTTGAGCCGTATCAACCGGATATAATCATTAGGTGGCATTCCGGTCAATCCTTTCAACTTGCGTTGCAGATTAGAACGGCTGATTGCCATTTCTTCCGCCATCTTGTCGATGGTAAATTCTTCATTGGTGAAATTCCGGGTAATAATTTCATTAATCGTGGTAAGCCATTTCACATCCGTTTTATTCATTAATGTCTGGTCGTATGACATATTCGGCACGGTTGTGAAGTGATTGAACAGCATACGCCTGTTTTCCAGCAGATTATTGATAGTGGCTTTCATATGACTTAGGGAGAAAGGTTTTTCTATGTAAGCATCTGCTCCATAGTCGAGACCTGCAATTTTCGAATCGATGCTGTCGAGTGCCGAAAGCAAGATAAACGGGATATGGCAAAGCATATTGTCGGAACGGATGGCTTTTAATAATTCGAATCCGTCCATATGCGGCATGACGATATCACTGATAATAAGGTCTACTGTCGTTGTTTCCAGACATTCCAATGCTTCCTTGCCATTGGTCGCTGTGTGGATGGTATAGGCATTTCCCAGATTCTTAGCCAGAAATTCCAGCATATCCGTCGTATCTTCCACAACGAGCAGGGAGTAACTGCCGGATTCGGTTTCTTCTTCCGGAGCGGGACCTTCATCGGGCATAGAAGTGACGGCGTGGGTTGCCGGAATACTTTTCTCTAAATAAGGGATTTCCACACACACTTCGCAACCTTCGGCATAATTAGGGTTAATAAAAACTTTCCCGTTATGTTTTTCGACTAATAGTTTGACAAGGCTTAGCCCGATACCTACTCCCGATCCGTTATTGCCGGCATTTCCCACCTGATAAAAGGGTTCGAACACCTTGCTGCATTCATCTTGCGGAATTCCCGGCCCGTCATCGCGTACACAGATGGAAAGAGTACGTCCTTCGGCGGACAAATGCTCGTCCAGAATCACCATAATACGGCTGCGGGCATATTTCATGGCATTCGTCAACAGGTTACTGACGATTTTCGTCAGTGCTTCCTGATCTACATTATATTGCAGATGTTCTTTCGGAAGAGAGACACTGAAGGATATTCCGGTCAGCGAGATGGCCCGGAAGCGGTCGATGATTTCCTCGGTCATCCGGTTGATATTTACCTCATTGAATGAAAGCGCATATCCTTCCTTATCCACTTTGCGGAAGTCGAGCAATTGCTTGATAAGTTCCATCAGGCGGTTGGTGTTTTTCCGTATCACCGACAGGTTACTCTCTACTTCACTGTTCCATTCATGTGTTTCCAAAATAGCTTCCAGCGGAGCTTTGATAAGGCTTACCGGAGTCTTGATTTCATGCGCAACCTGTGTAAAGAACGTTATCTTTGACTGGAACAATTCCTGATTCTTGATTTGTTCCATCTCTTTCATCTTCCTTAATTTCACGGCTTGTTGCTTACGCAGATAAAGCCTTACCAGAAAATAAGTGAAGCCACATGCAATTAGTAAATAGAAAATCTTGGCGTAGATCGTCTTCCAGGGTGGAGGAAGAACTTCAATATGCAGACAGCAGTCGTCATTGCTCCAATATTCATCGTTGTTGCTGGATTTCACACGGAACGTATATTCACCCGGAGGCAGGTTGAGAAAGGATACATTATGTTTATCCGTGTATATCCATTCCTTGTGGATGCCGTCCAGTTTGTAGGCATATAAATTCTTGCTGGGAGCCACATAACTTAGACTTTCAAATGTGATGTCGAACGAAACTACCTGATAAGGAATGGTAACCTGTCCGCTAAGGGCAGGAATGCGTTTGCTAAGGCTCACCTTATCATCGGGACTGTGCATATACACTGCCGAAATAGATGCCGTGGGCTTTACCTTATTGATCGATAATTTGAACGGATAGAAACTGTTGAATCCGTTCACCCCACCGAAATAAAATTTCCCGTCACGGGCTTGCATGGAAGAACGGAAGTTGAACTGGTTGCTTTGCAATCCGTCCTCAATGGTATAAAGTTGTGCCCGCTTGTTTTGCGGCTCATAACGGATCAGTCCCCTGTTGGAAGAAAGCCAATAGTTACCCGATTGATCGTCCAGTATGCCGTAAATGATATTGTTCGGCAGATTCTCTTTGGTAGAGAAATTTTCAAAATGGTCCTCCTGATAGTGATAACGGCAGATACCGCCTCCCTCGGTACAAAACCATAGATTCTGTTTATGGTCGATATACACACGGATAACCCAGTTGCTACAGGGAGAAGCAGGGTCAGCCGGATCGTTACGGTAGTTGTGCAGCTTACCGGTCTGGCGATTATAACGCCAGATGCCGTCCCTTTTACTTGCCAGCCATAAGTCCCCATACTGGTCTTCCACCATATCGTAGATAAAGATATGACTTAAAGGTTCCAGTGTCCGGAACGAATCACTGTTCGGATCATACTGGCAGAACCCGGACAGAGTGCCCAAATAAATACTGCCATCTTTCGTTTGATAAATGGAATAGATATGATCGTTAGGAATGGAATGCGGGTTAGTACGGTTGTGGCGATAGTTCTTCGTTTTTCTCGTTTGGATATCCAGGATATATAACCCCCGTGAGAAACTGCCGATCCACAGCTTTCCTTCGTTGTAGAGCAGCGCATGGATATTGTGATAACCGATATTGGGATTATTGCTTCTCAATAGATGATTCTTAAACTTCTTCGTGCGGGGATCAAAGAGATTCAATCCGCCGTCTTCGGTAGCAATCCAGATGTTGCCGTCGGGATCTTCGCAAAACTGGCTGATAACATTTCCCGAAAGAGAATTCTCCGTACCGTTGGGATAATACCACTCGATATCCTTATGCTTGGGAGACAGGTAACTTACTCCACTGAAATATGTCCCGATCCAGATTCCCCCTTCCCTGTCCTGATAACAGGCATAGATACTTTCTTTGCTTTGTTCATCGTCGGTCGGCAGACACTCTCCTGTGGTGGTGTTGAATGTGTAAAGTCCGTCATCGGAGCCGAGATAGAAAGAGTTGGCTGTCCGTTGAAACAGGGTGCGGATGCGTGGGATGGTGAGTGTGTCCCCTTCTCCGAAGTAATAGCGGAATTGCCCTGTCTCCTTATTGAAACGTGCCAGTCCTCCGTACCATGTACCCGCCCATAGCACTCCCTGCGAACTTTCCATCAAAGAAATAATTTCGTTGCAGGCAGGACGTCCGAAAGAAGTCTCTTCGGATATATACCCTGTGAAGTTGTCCGTGCGCTGGTTGTATTTCGCAAGGCCATTCCGCGTGCCTATCCAGATTGTCCCGAACGAATCATTGCAGACCACCCACACATGGTTGTCCGGCAATGAGTGGGGGTCGGAGAGAGAATGTAGATACTGCTTCAATGTTCCCCTTTTCTCGTTGTAGACAAACAATCCGCTGGCTGTTCCGATCCATAGCTGTCCGGAGTTGTCATAAGCCATCCCGAAGACACTGTTGACTGTCACTCCATCTTCTGTCCGGCGGTCGAATACGGAAAATTTCTCTTCCCGCGAGTCGAATAAATATAGTTTTTCCGTGCTTGCCACCCAGATCTGATTGTTATCCGGATGTCGGCAGATGGTTACTATATTCATATAACTGTTTCCGCCGTTTTCTGACGAATGTCCGTAGTTGGTAAACTCGATGCCGTTGAAACGATTCAGTCCGTCCTGTGTGGCAAACCACATATATCCGATGCTATCCTGAAGGATGCTCCGGACACAATTGCCCGATAGCCCCGATCTAACGTCATATTTCTTGTAGATATTGGCGAAGACCAGAGAGACCGATGCCAGCAGTATGCATATGGATAAGACGGACCGTTTCATAATTTCCTTTCTTTGTTATCAGGTTCGGTTCATTTATATGCTGTTTACAGGAGATATAGATCCAGTAAACAGGGTAACTATCCCCTCTGTAGAGGTCTCTACTTCACGTCGTCCCACGTATCTGTACGGAATGGGAAAGCACTCAATCCGAAAGTATTACGCAGGGTGATGTTTCCTACATAATTACGGAAGGCATAGCGCACGGCAACCGGTTGGGCAACTTCTTCACTCCACACTTCTACCGTGTTGGTGCGTCCTATAATCTTTGCCTTTGCCGGATAGAACTTCTTGTCGGCTCCCGCTATCTCGAATCCCTCCAGTTCAGAGAAAGTGGGGAACAGTCCGGCAGGAGCGTTATTGAATGTCACTATGGCCTTGTTGCCGGAATAGTCTACTTTGGTCATCACCGGACCGGTAGATGGCAGCCTGCGCACACCGTAAGTTTTGGTTAGTGCAAGTGTAGCCAGGCGGAGGCCCACTACTTCTTTCTGGGATGGGTGGATGCAGAATTCGTCACCGATATCGGTGGTCGGTATGATGCCGGAGTTGGGAATTGTTTTCAAGGCTTCCATTTGTGCCTCCCGCAATAAGGCGGCACCTGTGTCACGGCTGTCTTTATATTGGTGAGGGGCAATCTGTACGTAATAGAAAGGCATATCAGGAGCTTCCCATACATTTCTCCATAGCTGCACCATAGCAGTCATCATCGGGGCATAGAATTGGTAGTTGGATATATTCGATTCTCCCTGATACCAGAGGAAGCCGCGTGCCGTGAAGTTCTTTACAGGCCATAGCATGGTGTCGTACAGTCCCGATAACCGCTGTGACATACTTAATTTAGGATTGCCGGCTGCTTTCACGTTCATACCTTCAACGGAAGCCAATGTTTTCTCGTCCATCCATGCTTCGATTCGTGAACCACCCCAACTGTTGATAACCAGTCCTACGGGGATATGAAGGCTTTCAGTCAGTTGGCGGGCGAAGAAATAACCTGCGGCACTGCAATCAATGGTTGTTTCAGGAGCGGGAACTTCCCATTTCCTGTCTTCGAAGTCTGCCCGCTGTTTCTCGTCTTTTGTTCTCGGGACAGTGATAAAACGGATTCTGTCGCGGTAATTGCTTGTGTTCAGAAGCGTTTCAAGCGAGTTGTCAATGGGCTGTGCGGCATTTCCCATCATGCGCATTTCCATATTCGACTGTCCGGAGCAGATCCACACCTCCCCTATCAGTATATCCGAGAGAGTGACCGGAGTTCCGTCGCTGATTGTAATAGAATAAGGTGTATATCCTCCTTTGGGAGTATCTACTTTCACCAGCCATGCCCCGTCTTTGTCGGTAGATGCCTGATAAGTCCGGTTGTTCCATGAAGTAGTGACGGTTACTTTTTTGCCGTCTGCCCAACCCCATAATTTAACGGAGCTGTTCTGTTGAAGTACCATGTGATCTCCCATCATTGCGGGAAGTTTTACTTTGCCTTGTGCAAGCGGTAGGAATAAAAGTGATAAAATCAGAAGTAGAAATTGTTTTTTCATACTGTTTTTTATTAGATATTCGACGAATAGTTATTAGGTATCGGGCAAAAATACAATCTATTTTTAAATATGGAATAAGAATAGCTGGTCATTTTCTGATAAAAGCTAGTCGAAATCTTAAAAGCTGGTTTTTCCTTTTCATTCTCGGCCGAATTTTCTTAATTAGTGGCATCAATCGCCTAAACAGTATTATTAGGTTGGTTAAATATCCCATTTCTTTGCACTGTGAGTATTTAACAACCTAATTGTTTCATTAAATCTAATCAAATGGAAAAGAAGCATTATCTATTATTTTTATTGGCTTCGCTCTTTTTACTGACAGATGTGGTGTGGGCACAGACATCTGCTACAGTAAGTGGAGTAGTGATCGATGAGAATGGAGAAACCCTGCCGGGTGTTTCCGTCGTCGAAGTAGGTACAACGAACGGTGTCTTGACAGATTTGAACGGGCACTACACCTTAAAAACAACTTCTGCCAAACCTTCTGTTTCTTTCAGTTACATTGGTTATCAAACCACCACGCTTCCCCTGAACGGACGCACGAAACTCGACATCCGGATGAAGGTGGAAACGAAAGTACTGGATGAAGTAGTGGTAGTGGGTTACGGTGTGCAGAAGAAAGTGAACCTGACCGGCTCCGTGACTTCCATCAACTTTGCCGACCAGACGGAGGGACGTCCCATCATGAGTGTTTCTTCCGCTCTTTCGGGACTCGCTGCCGGTATGAACGTGACGCAGGCTTCGGGACAACCCGGATCGGACGGCGCCACCATCCGCGTGCGTGGTAACGGTACGTTTAATACCAACTCCCCATTGGTACTGGTAGACGGTATTGAATGGAGCATGGACAACGTGAACCCCAACGACATTGAAAGTATCTCCGTACTGAAAGACGCTGCCTCAACAGCTATTTATGGTACGCGTGCCGCTAACGGAGTGATCCTCATCACCACCAAAAGCGGAAAAGGCAAACCGCAAATCTCCTATTCTTATTCGGGAGTCGTGCAAATGCCTTACAACAACCTCTCTTTCGTAAGCGACTACGCCCGCTATATGGGACTGGTCAACGAGGCTTGCGAAAATGTGAATACCAAAGGTATTTTCTCGCAGGAAAGCATTGACCGCTGGAGGGCTGCTTCTGCCGATCCGAACGGACTGAACGAATACGGAGTGCCCAATTACGTGGCCTATCCGAACACGAACTGGTTCGACGAAGTATTCGACACCGGATATTCGCAGGAACACAACCTCTCTGTCTCCGGCAGCTCCGAGAAAGTGAAGTATATGCTTTCCTTGGGCTATCTCGACAATCAGGGAGTCATGAACCGCTGGAACCTCGATTCAAGTACGCAGAAAATCAATTTCCGTACCAATCTGGAAGCCAAGATTGTGAAGTGGATGACCGTCGGTACCCGCCTTTACGGACAAAAGCAGGATTACGGGATGGCAAACATCAGCAATGGATTCAAGTATCTCTACCAGACTACTCCGGGTGTATATCCGGGCGAACCGAACTACTGGGGACGTCCCGCACTGGCAAGTGAAGAATCTTCCAATGCCAATAATATCTTCGGGCAGATGGCGGGAGCTACCGGTTTCAATACCGTATGGCGTCTCAACGCTTCAGTCTACGGAATTATCACTCCTTATAAAGGCCTCAACATCGAAGGTACATTCAACTATTCGCCAACATTTACCGACAAGTCTTCCTATAGCCGCCAGAATGGTTATTGGGACTACGTGACCGACCAACGTGTCAGCGAAAGCGCACTGGAGAACGCTTCCATTACCAATACAAGCGCGCGCACCTGGCGTCAGAGTGCCGAAATACTGGTACGCTATCATACCACCATCAAGAAAGACCACGATCTGGGTGCATTACTCGGATATTCCGCACAGGAATATTACAGCAAGAGCTTTGCCGTTTCCCGTAAAGGAGCTACTGACTGGACACTGAACGAATTGAGCACCTATGAAACGCTCGTCAGCTCTTCCAGCTCGGCACCTGCCAAATGGGGACTGCTCTCCTATTTCGGCCGTGTCAACTATGGATATAAAGGACGCTACCTCTTCGAAGCCAACCTCCGTGCCGATGCCTCTTCCCGTTTCGGTGTGAACCAGCGTTGGGGATATTTCCCCTCGTTCTCCGGTGGATGGCGTATCTCGGAAGAATCGTTCATGCAGGGAGCATCCGACTATCTCTCCAACCTGAAACTGCGTGTTTCGTGGGGAAAGACAGGTAACAACTCTACGGGCAACTACGACTGGCAGGCAAATTATGCCACAGGCAATGTTGTAATCGATGGTGAAGGAACCAAAGGACTGGTACGTAAAAAACTAAGCAACGACAAACTGCATTGGGAAAGTACCGCAACAACCGACATCGGACTGGACTTCGGTTTCTTCAACAACCGCCTGACGGGTGAAATAGACTACTATAATAAATATACTTCAGACATTCTCTACCATCCCGAACTCTATCTCTCGATGGGTGTTGTTGGCTCTGCTCCCGAAAATCTGGGTGAAGTGCGCAACCGCGGTGTAGAATTTACCCTGAACTGGAACGACCGTATCGGAAAAGATTTTGAATACCGGGTAGGCATGAACTTCTCTTTCAATGCCAATAAGGTAATGAAATTCAAGGGCGATCTCCGGAAATACTGGACGTATGATGCACAGGGAAACAAAGTCAGCTATGTCAACAACTTCAGTGATGTGTCCGAATCCGGATTCGGAGGATACATCTGCGAAGGTCGCCAACTGGGTGAAACCTATATGTATAAGGTGTACAGAGGTTCTGGCGAAGGCTATACCGGAGGTGCGGTGGACGTCCATGCCGGACCGAAGGACGGAATGATACGTACGAAGGAAGACATGGTATGGGTACAGGCCATGATTGACTCCGGTTATTCATTCGGAGGAATGAAGACGATTGCCAAAGACCAGCTTTGGTATGGTGACATTCTCTATGCCGACAGCAATGGGGATATGAACTATGGTGATACGAACGACAGGGATTTCTCCGGTCATACCAGTGTGCCGAAATTCAACCTGGGCTTCAACTGTGCTTTCTCTTACAAGAATATTGATTTCTCCATGTTGTGGTCGGGAGCTTTCGGACATTACCTCAACTGGAATACGGATTACTACAACTCCACGCTTGTGAGTCACGGATATGGCATTATCGAACATATTGCCGACAATCATTACTTCTTCGATCCTTCCAATCCGGACGATTCGCGCACCAACCAGTCGGGCAAATACCCCCGTCTGACGTATGGAACTACGTATAATAACAGAATCCAGAGTGATTGGAACGAATATAAGGCCGACTATTTCAAGTTGAAGAATATCCAGATAGGCTATACATTGCCGCAGAGGATTTCCAGTAAGTTCTTTGTAAGCAAGCTCCGTGCTTTCGTGTCGATGGATAACATCCTGACGATTACCAGTTACCCGGGACTTGATCCGGAAATAGGAACTGAAATCGGCTACCCATTGATGCGTCAGATCTCTTTTGGCGGACAGATTACCTTTTAATGATGTAGAACTAAAAAACAGAATCTGATATGAAAAAGATATTAATGATTTTAACGATGGCTCTGGCTGCTACCTCCTGCATGGATATTCTCGATGTAGCCCCGGAAGACCAGATCGCAAGTGAAAACATGTGGACTACGGAGGAGCTTGCCGACAAGGGAATGGCAGGACTCTACTATCCGTTCTATGCCACCCAACTCTCGTCTACCCAGCTCCGGCGTGCCGACGGTTTGAACCGCCAGGGAATCGAAGCCATGAGCTTCGCAACCGATTATTATTCCAACAACTATCCGGTGGAACTGCTTTCGCTGGCTACCAAACCTGCCAATGACTTTCAGGTGTGGTATGAATGGAAGTTCTGTTACACCATCATCCATGCGTGTAACGATGCGATTGCCAATCTGCATAAAGCGGATATGGCTGCCGGTAAACTGGCGCGTTATCAATGCGAAGCCCGTTTCCTCCGTGCGTGGGCCTACAATCGGCTGAATATGCTTTATCAGGGTGTTCCCGTTTATCTGGAACCCATCAATAATGAAGACTGTACGCGTGGTCAATCTTCGGTAGATGAAGTCTGGCAAGTGATTCTGGACGATTTGACGTATTGTATCAATAATCCCGATTTCCCCCATAACACGCTGAACGAAAACTACGGACGCCCCTCCAAGGGAGCTGCTTATGCGCTTCGTGGCATGGTGTATATGTGGAAGAAGCAATACAAGGAAGCAGGCAATGATTTCAAAGAAGTGGAAACCTGCGGCTACGGCTTGTGGACAGGCGAATATGCCGACTTCTTCAAATATGAAAACGAGAAAGACAAAGAAATGATTTTCTCGCTCCAGTTTAGCGAAGAAACCGGTTACTGTGACAACATTCAGCAAATGACCGGTGCGCGTGATACGTATGACGGATGGACGGAAATAAAACCTTCCGCAGACTTTGTAGACTATTATAAGAATGCCGACGGATCGGACTTCAAATGGTCGGAAGTAGACGGTTTGGAAGATTGGGACTTATTGACTCCGCAACAACGTGAAATCTTCTTCTGCCGTGACGGATTGGAATCCATGTCCTCACAAAAGAATGCCCTTATCAAACGTGTAGGCGAAGATATTTATCAGAAATATTACCTGAACAGCGGTAACGAAGCCCGTATTAAAAAGGCGTATGACAACCGCGATCCACGTTTGCAACAGACAGTCGTTACCCCTTATATCCCGGTAGATTGCTACAAGCCTAACTATGCCGGAGATGCCAACCAAATCGGTAAACAACTCCGCTGGCCGTTGAAGGAACAAGGCACGAATGGCGGAGACTTCTGGCTGGATAAACGTACTTCCGCTTTCTACTGCTATCGTAAATACAATGAGTTTGAGAAAGGCCGCTTGATTAGCCGGAGCCGTTGTCATACCGACTGGCCGTTGATTCGCTATACCGATGTATTGTTACAGTATGCGGAAGCATTGGCACAGACCGACCAGATAGGAGAAGCCATCCGCTTGGTGAATAAAGTACGTACCCGCGCCCATATGCCTGTGTTGACAGAGGGCGGAAGCGGTCCGTGCGCAGTGAACGGAAAAGAAGACATGCTCGAAAGAGTGCGCTATGAACGTCGCGTGGAATTCTGTCTGGAAGGAATCAACTTCTTCGACGAAGTACGTTGGGGAACCTATAAAGAAACCAAATTCCAGGGAAAAGACGTGAATGGAGGTAAGTCCTGGTGGGGCGATATGGTAGAGTATAACTGGTATTACACCGAATCTATGTGGCCGTGGACTGCTCCTATCTCTGAAACGCAGAAGAACCCGAACCTGACTAAACGAAGCGGTTGGGCGTATTAATCATAAAGATTTGAATAAGGATGAAGAAAATACTTTTACTATTACTCATTTTTGTATTCGGTTGCACAGGTGCGTTTGCACAACAGTTTGATTATGGCAAGATAGCGCCTCATCCCCGTCTGTTATTGCCGGAGGGCGGAGAAGAAGCTATTAAGAAAGCTATTGCGGAGTATCCCCCGTTGGCAGCAGTTCACCAACGGATTATGGAACTTTGCGACCGGACACTTACAGAACCACCTGTGGAACGTATCAAGGAGGGCAAACGCCTGTTGGCGATTTCGCGCATCGCATTGAAGCGTATCTATTACCTCTCATACGCTTACCGTATGACGGGAGATAAGAAATACGCTCACCGTGCGGAACAGGAGATGCTCGCTGTCAGCCGTTTCACGGACTGGAACCCTACTCATTTCCTGGATGTAGGCGAGATGGTAATGGCATTGGCTATCGGTTACGACTGGCTCTATGATTCTTTGCAGCCCGACACCCGCCGGGTGGTGCGTGAAGCAATCATCGAAAAAGGATTTGATGCGGCAAAGAATACCCGTCATGCCTGGTTCTACACTGCCAAGAATAACTGGAATTCCGTATGTAATAGTGGATTGGCGTATGGTGCGCTGGCTCTTTTCGAAGAGATTCCGGAGATCTCGAAAGGTATTATCGAGAAATGCATGGAGACAAATCCGAAAGCGATGGTAGGCTATGGTCCTGATGGAGGTTATCCCGAAGGATTCGGATATTGGGGGTACGGGACGAGTTTTCAGGTAATGCTCATTGCTGCGCTCGAAAGTGCTTTCGGCACAGACAATGGGCTCTCCCAAGCCCCCGGATTTAAGGAGTCTGCCCGTTTCATGCAGTATATGACGGCTCCGAGTGGAGACTGCTTCTGTTTCTCGGATTCTCCGGTAGAGGCGGAATGTAACATGATGATGTTCTGGTTTGCAGGCAAGGAGAAAGACCTTTCCCTGTTGTGGATTGAACGTCAGTATCTCGACCGCCCGGATATGCAGTTTGCCGAAGACCGTTTACTACCCAGCCTGATGGTGTTCTGTTCACAGCTCGACCTGAACCGGATCGGAAAGCCGAAGAAAAACTTCTGGTTTAACCGCGGAGATACGCCTGTGTTTATCTACCGTGGCGGATGGGACAGTAAGAAAGACACCTATCTGGGAGTGAAAGGAGGTTCGCCCTCTACCTCTCATGCACACATGGATGCCGGGTCGTTTATCTTCGAGAGAGACGGAGTGCGTTGGGCGATGGACTTGGGGATGCAGAGTTATATCACACTCGAAAGTAAGGGAGTGGACCTGTGGAATATGTCGCAGAACGGACAACGCTGGGAAGTATTCCGGTTAAGCAATATCGCTCACAATACGTTGACGATTAACGGAGAACGCCATTTGGTAGAGAGCAATGCCCCGATTACCCGTACTTTCGAGTCGAAGAAACAGAAAGGGGCGGAAGTAGACCTGTCGAGTGTGTTTGCCAACAGTGTGAAGAAAGCTGTCCGCACCGTGATATTGGACAGGAAAGACCATTTGGAGGTAATAGACCGGTTGGAGACGGGCGATAAGGAAGCTACCGTATCCTGGATGATGGTCACCCCGGCAGAAGCCAAGATTACGGGCAAGAACCGCATAGAATTGACTAAAGACGGACAACGGATGCTCCTGACAGCAGATACCGGTACGGAAGTAGAAATGAAAATCTGGTCCAACGTGCCCCCGCATGAATATGATTTCCGCAATCCGGGAACCATCCGCGTTGGCTTTGAAACGGTGATTCCTGCCCATTGTGCCTCGCAACTGAAAGTACGACTTATTCCTTTGAAGTAATACAAATAAATTCATTGAACCATGAAAACGATTCTTTTTAAAACAATCATCATAGCTTTCTTCGTAGGAACAGCCGTAAGTTGTTCCGATGAGGATGAGAACAGATTCCGTCCGGGATCTACCCATGAGAAACCGAATCCTACGGAGCCGGAGGGTGGACTGGATTATTCCAAACTGACTGCGGATAACCATCCCCGTCTGTTGATGAACGCCGAGGCTTTCACTGCATTGAAAGCCAAAGTGGATGCAAATACGAGTGCCAATCTGACCTTGCTGCATAACACCATTATGGGAGTGTGCAACAGCAAAGGGATGAATGCAACGGCACTGACTTATAAACTGGATGCCAGCAACAAACGTATTCTCGATGTTTCCCGTGATGCTCTATTGCGTATTTTCACCTGTGCTTATGCCTACCGGATGACTGGCGATGCCAAATACCTGACTAAAGCGGAAACCGATATCAATGCTGTATGCAACTTTCCCGACTGGAACTCGAAACGTCATTTTCTCGATGTGGGCGAAATGGCTACGGCCGTTGCTTTCGGCTACGACTGGCTCTATAACGAACTAAGCGCCTCCACCCGTACGAAAGCAGCCAACGCATTGCTGAAGTTTGCTTTCCAACAGGCACAGAACAAGAACTGGAACCTGAACTTCTATGAAGCTACCAACAACTGGAACCAGGTTTGTAATGGCGGACTGGTCTGTGCGGCACTGGCTTCTTATGAAAACAATCCTTCCGAAGCAAAGGACATGATTGAAAAGGCTTTAGCATCCAATAAACCTGCATTGGAAGTGATGTACTCTCCCGACGGCAACTATCCGGAGGGCAGCGGTTACTGGTGTTACGGCACACTTTATCAGGTGTTGATGCTTGCCGCCCTCAACAGTACGCTTGGCACGGATAACGGACTTTCCGATACACCGGGATTCTCCAAAACGGCAGAATATATGTTGTATATGACAGGGCTGAACAGCAAGTTCTTTAATTATTCGGACTGTGCTCCCTCTTCTACCGCAGCACTCGCTTCGTGGTGGTTTGCCGATAAATACAGTAACCCGTCATTGCTCTATAATGAACTGAAAATGCTGAAGAACGGTGAATATGCTTCCTGTGCCGAAAACCGCCTATTGCCAATGATTATGGCTTTCGCCAATAATCTGAATCTGGATGCGATCTCCGCCCCTTCCAATAAGCTATGGAGTGGAAAAGGGGAAACGCCCGTCGTGATGGTGCATACCGACTGGACATACACGGATACGGATAAATACCTCGGTATCAAAGGCGGCAAGGCCGGTTCTAGTCATGGACACATGGATGCCGGTTCATTTGTATACGATGCGTATGGAGTGCGTTGGTCGATGGATTTCGGTCTGCAAAGTTATACAACTCTTGAGTCGGTACTGGCCGGTTTGGGTGGTAATCTTTGGGATATGGGACAGAATTCGATGCGTTGGGATGTATTCCGCCTGAATAATCTCAATCATAGCACGATCTCAATCAATGATGCCCGTCACCGGGTGGACGGTGCGGCTACCCTGACCACTACCATCAACACTGCTACGGAATTGGGAGCCACTTTCGATCTGACAGAAGTAGTGTCCGATCAGGCCGCATCCGCTACCCGTACCGTGAAAATCGTGAACGATAAAGATTTAGTGGTCATGGATGAGATAAGGGCAAGAACGGATAAATCCGCCAAAGTGCGCTGGTGTATGGTGACCCCTGCCGTCCCGACAGTGGAAAGTAACCGCATCGTGTTGACTAACGGAAGCAAAGTGATGTATCTCACAGCCAGCGGAACCGTGAAGCCTACCTACAAAACATGGAGTACCACTAGTGAAAACTCTTATGACCAGGCTAATCCGGGTACTTATATGGTCGGCTTTGAAGCAACGGTCACAGCCAACCAGACTGCCACATTTACTACAACCCTGTCCCCCAAATAAAATGAATTGAACGTATGAGAATCTTATTATTATCTATACTAGGGCTTCTAACATTGGCATCCTGCTCCAGGCAGGAGCCGATGGAGGTGCTGATTGACCGTGTGTTTACCGTTGCAGAGCAACAATACACGAATATGGATACCCGCCTGACGGAAAAGACACTTCCCCGCACGCTCTCTGCCGAGGGTGAGTTTGTCCCTTCGAATATCTATTGGTGGTGCAGCGGGTTCTATCCCGGCTCCCTCTGGTATATCTATGAATATACCCGGAACGATGCCGTGAAGGCGCTGGCCGAGAAGAATACGCTGAAACTCGACTCTATACAGTACGTGACCAGAGATCACGATGTAGGTTTCCAGTTGAACTGCAGTTATGGGAATGCTTTCCGGCTGACGGGCAATGAGGCTTATAAACAGGTGCTCTATCAGGGAGCCAAATCCCTGTCAACCCGCTTCCAACCTACCGCCGGTGTAATCCGTAGCTGGGACTTTGTGCGCAAAGGTTGTGACTGGAAGTTTCCGGTGATTATTGACAATATGATGAATCTTGAATTGCTGTTATCCATGTCGAAAGCCTATGCCGATGATTCTTTGCAGAACATAGCCTGCACGCATGCCAACACCACTATCCTGAATCATTTCCGCGATGATTACTCTACGTATCATCTGGTGGACTACGATCCTGAAACCGGAGAAGTGCGCGGCAAGCAGACAGTGCAGGGTTTCTCGGACAATTCTTCTTGGAGCCGCGGACAGGCATGGGCCTTGTATAGCTATACGATGATGTTCCGCCTGACGGGTTATCAGAATTATCTGTTGCAAGCCGGACATATTGCCGATATGCTGCTCCGCCGTCTACCTGCCGACGGTATTCCTTACTGGGACTTTGACGCTCCGGTGGAAGAACACTCCTATCGGGATGCTTCTGCTGCCGCTATCATGGCCTCTGCTTTTATCGAGCTAAGCCGCTATATCCCCGGAACGGAAGCCAAGGAATCTTATCTTGCCATGGCGGAAAAGCAACTCCGCACGCTTGCCTCGAAAGAGTATCTGGCCGAACCGGATACGAACGGGAACTTCCTCCTGAAGCATAGCGTGGGCGCACTTCCAGATAAAAGCGAAGTAGATGTCCCCCTGACGTATGCCGATTATTACTTTTTAGAAGCATTGCTACGGTATAAGAATCTACAAAAATAAAACTAATACAATATGATTATGAAGAACTTACATATAAGCATGGCATTTATCTTCGTATTACTGCTGATAACTGCCTCCTGTTCGGACAAGGATGATTCGGCTCCACGTGTCATCCCTACCATGAACCTGATAGTTTCGGAGATTGCAGACAATACGGCTCTGATTACTTCCGAACAGCAAACAGGTACTACGTTCGGAGCGAAAGTCATTGATTTCTATCCGGTGGCCGACATCGGCTTTGACTATAACATTGAAGTGAAGCTGGTGAAATTCGTAGAAGAAAACGGAGAACCGGTATCTCTGCCCTATACGCGTAAAGTCACCGAAGGATTGCGTCCGGGAGTGAATTACATTAGTGCTATCATTGCCTATAATGCCGAGGGGCGTGCCGTGTGTTCCGCTTTTCAGACTTGGAAAGCGGCAGGAACAGAAGGCGCATGGAGTGATGGCGGTTCTGCCGGTGATCTGGAAGAGAATGAATGGTAAACGAGGATGTAACCTAAAAGAATGAATGGTATGAAAAATAAATTATATGCAATAGGTGTAACGATTCTGATGATGACAAGTTGCACACAGGACGAGCTTATTTCGTCCGATAACGGCCGGGAACCGGTAACGGAAGGTTCATGTCTGACGCTGGTCGGACTCTCGTCTCCGCAGACGCGTGTTTCTATCGGTGATAAAACAGGTGATGTTTATCCGGTGCTTTGGAGTGAGGGGGATGCCTTGGGAGTTTTCTCCCGTACGGCAGGGACTGATATTCACAATGTGCAGTCTTTGTTAAGTGATGAATCGATTGGGCAGAATTCTGGTGTCTTTACTTCAGACGATGTGAAGATGGCGGAAGCAGGAGCTACGGAACTTCTTATCTATTACCCGTACCGGGCAAGTACGGAACTGGCCGAAGACGGGAACAAGATTACTTCTTCCTTGTCTGTAGAGCAGGAGCAAAGTCGTCCGGGTGATAGTCATCATATTGGGAAGTATGGGTTTGCATTTGCCAAGGCAACAGTCAGCGGTCCGGACATGCTTGCCAAATTTACGTTGAGTCATGCGATGGCTTATGTGAAGTTCAGCATCTCGTCGCAGGAACTTTCTACGTACAGGCTAAAGAGTGTTTCCCTGTACGACAAGGAGACGAAAACGCCTCTTTCCGGTACGTTTACCGCGAATCTGGATACGGACGAGTTGACATACGGCACGGATGTCAAGCCGTATGCCACTGTTTCACTGGCTACTCCCGAGTTGCTGGCTTCCGCACAGGATCTATATCTGACTACGTATCCTGCTGATTTAAGCGGCAAAGAGGTGTATATTGTGGTCACTCTGGAGAATGACCGGCAGACGGTTACGATTCCTATTCTAAAGGAAGGAAAGCAGTTGAAAGCCAATGCAGTCAATACGATTGCTATTAATAACTTGAAACTTTCGGATAATTCCTGTGAATGGTATGAGCCTGTAGAGACACGTCTGCTGGCAGGCGGATGGGCTTATGGCGAATCCAACTGTCTGATGACGAATATTTCGGCCAGTGGTGTGAGCAATACGATTAGTGTGAAGGCACGTGGTAACTTCATGGAAGTGGAAGAACCTAAGTATGCAAAGACTATTCTCGGGTGCGATTTGAATGTTAATCATAAGATGATTGCTGTGAATGGTTCTACTACGGACATCACTCCCGTTGGCGGTGATTACAATATTACGATCAATACCTATAAGGTAAGTGGAGGTTATGACGGCGGTTGCGGTCAGGTGGCTATCTATGGAGAGGATCAGACTACTGTTATCTGGAGTTTTATTATCTGGATGACCCCTACTCCGGCAGAACACCCTTATGGTAATACAGGATATGTAGTGTTAGATCGTAATTTGGGTACTTATATGACATGCGAAGGAGACAACTGGAAACAAAACGGTGTTTACTTCCAGTGGGGACGTCCTACGCCGGTGGGCTGGTCGGGAACCGTGGGTACTAACATACCTACTCAAGCCACCAATGTCCGCTTCTCTATCGAAAATCCTCGTGCATTGCTTTATACCAATGAAGTGGAGAATACAAAATCCGACTGGTATCTGGGTGCATGGACCGGTGCACGTACCGACCGTAAAGATGACTTCTGGGGTAATCCGAACGAATCGAGCACTTATCTCAATCCTTCTGACGGTCATAAATCTATTTATGATCCTTGTCCGAAAGGGTATCGGGTAGTGTCTCCCCGTGTATTGGATGAGATAGAGCAGAAAGGTGAATTTGTGAAACAGAGCGCAACTGCGGTATTTAAATATTGCTATGATGGTACAAACTATGCTTATTGGCCGTTAGCAGGTTGTAAGTGGGGATCTAATGGTGGAAATAATGGTAATAATACGGGGCTGGATGCTAGCAAGGGTGCTGCTTGCTATTGGTCCAACTCATCGGCAAGTAGTTATGGAAATGATAAGGATCAGGGAGCTACTTCCTTGTATTATAAAGTTTCCGATAAGACGTGGACTCACTCTTCCGGTCGTTCTCATGCATTCTCTGTACGGTGTATGAAAGATACCGAGAATCGTTAGGCTTATGGGGCTGTATGAGGAAATAGAGTTTTCCATCTCTGTTCCATTTTTAAGATTCAGAAGAAAACCGGAATAAGATAAAAGGACCTAATAGAAGAAAAAGTGCATATTCAGTTGCAAGAATATGCGCTTTTTCTTTTTATATTGCATTTATTTCCTTGAAATATGCAATATATGGTGTCACTAAACCATCGGTTTGGTGTAATCAAAGCTTCGGTTTGTTTAAAACAAACGCTCTCTTTGGTATAAACAAACCGTCGGTTCCTTTTAAAGGAAGCGAAACTGGGTTTTGGGAGAGCAGAATTAGAGCTGGTTGGTCTTTCTTTTCTGTTGGTTTGTAAATAGCAATCTGATATGTGTCTGACGATATAGTGACTTTTTATACTTTTGAAAGGTCTGCTTTACTGCAATTTGTCTAGCAATAATAGGTGTTTGGTGCCGCTTGCGAATTGTGCTGTTTTAAATTGCAGGCGTTTTTTCTGATTCAGAAGAGAGGAGCTCGAATTATGAGGCACAGAATAGATAAAATATGCGTTTCTTCATATTGATTCCGTCTGTCTCCTGCATACGATTTATTGAATGCTCATCTTCATATAAACGATGGTATCTTTGCCACGAGCAAAGGTTTGTTTACTACTTGTGAAACTTAAATAAATGACATCATACTCTTTCTGTTTTTAATTTAAAGAAAGAAGGGCTGCCGGAGAAGTGATTCTGTAGCAGCCCGTTTTGTTGTAAATTGTTTTTGTGTAATACGTCTTTTACGCTTTCAGTAGCTCATTTATTTTACAAGGCTCTTCGCCCTCTCCAACGCTACATTGATATTCGGACAGATATTCTCTTTTCCAAGCAGTTCGTAGAATCCGGCTTTTTCCAGTACGTTATGCACGTTCTCGTTTACTCCGGAAAGGATAACGGTGGTTTTTTCCTTTTGTGACATCTCGCAGAGGGTGGTCAGATTATGAATACCTGTGGAGTCGATGAACGGAACCTTACGCATACGGATAATACGTACTTTCGGACGGTCTCCCAGTTGAGCCATGGTTTCTTCAAATTTGGTAGCGATACCGAAGAAGTAAGGACCATTGATTTCGTATACCTCTATGCCTTTGGGAATCATCAGATTTTCTTCGTGTACGGTAATATCCGATTCTTTATTAGGGTCAATCTCGTCGGTAATCACCGAGATTTCGGTAGTCTCCATGACACGCTTCATGAAGAGGACGCAGGCAATCACCAATCCTACCTCGATAGCGACAGTCAAGTCGAAGATTACGGTCAGGAAGAAAGTAATCAGCAATACGGTGACATCTGATTTCGGGTTCTTCAATAAAGCTCTGAACACACGCCATCCGCTCATGTTATAAGATACGATGACCAGTACCCCGGCAAGGCACGCCATCGGGATATATTGTGCGAGGGGCATCAGGAAGAGCAGAATCAGAAGCAGTATCACTGCATGGATAATTCCGGCTATCGGTGTTTTACCTCCGTTGTTGATATTCGTCATGGTACGGGCAATGGCTCCGGTAGCGGGAATACCTCCGAACAGGGGGGCTATGATATTGGCTGCTCCCTGGGCGATCAGTTCTGTATTGGAATCGTGGCGGTCGCCTATCACACCGTCGGCTACAGTGGCGGACAGCAGGGATTCGATGGCTCCCAGTACGGCGATGGTGATGGCTACCGGAAACAATTCTCTGATAGCTTCCCAATTCAGTGCAGGCACAGTGGCATCAGGCAATTCCGATTTGATGGTGAAACGGTCGCCGATGGTCTGGATGCAGTCGATTCCACCGAAAGTTTTCATCAGATAAACGGCTACTGTGACAACGATGATGGCAATCAGTGAGCCGGGAATTTTCTTTGAGAATTTCGGAGTGATGGCGATGATGATAATGCTGGCAAAACTTACGATGGTATTCCACCAGTTGATAGTATCGAAATGACGGAAATAGATCATCCACTTCCCGACGAAGTCCCCCGGCACTTTCTCGTCTCCGAAAGACAGACCGAAAATATCGGCGATCTGGGTCGTGAAAATAGTGACAGCAATACCGCTGGTAAAACCGACGATGATAGGATAAGGGATGAACTTGATAACCGCTCCGAGCTTGAACACTCCTAATAAAATAAGGAGTACACCTGCCATGAGTGTGGCTACAATCAGTCCGGCTTCGCCGTATTGCTGGATGATGCCGTAGATAATGACGATAAATGCTCCTGTCGGGCCACCGATCTGGACTTTGCTTCCTCCCAACAGGGAAATGATGAATCCGGCAATGATAGCGGTAATAATACCTTTTTCGGGCGATACCCCCGAAGCAATACCGAAGGCAATGGCTAATGGCAACGCAACGATCCCTACGATGATACCTGCCATCAAGTCGGCCATGAACGTTTCTTTTGAGTAATTCTTTAAACAAGAAACCAGTTTGGGTTTAAATTCAAATAGCTTCATTATTATTAGTTGTTATGTATATATTCAGCCCTTTTGTAAAGTAGAGGTTGCAAAATTATATAAAATAATCGAAAGAAGTGTGTTTTTCAACATACTATTTATTTGTTGATAGGTTTTATCGATGAGCTGATAGTTATTATTAATTGAAGAAAAGGTGGTTTGTTATGAACAAATCGCGTATATTTGTGTTATAAATGGTACGACAAGTTACGTATGGTAATCAACCAATTTAAAATAGATTAGAATTATGGCTAAGAGTATTAAAGGAACTCAAACAGAGAAGAATCTGTTGACTTCATTCGCTGGAGAATCACAGGCAAGAATGCGTTACACTTATTTTGCAAGTGTAGCAAAGAAAGAAGGTTACGAACAAATCGCTGCCATTTTCACAGAAACAGCTGATCAGGAAAAAGAGCATGCAAAACGTATGTTCAAGTTCCTCGAAGGCGGTATGGTAGAAATCACTGCCAGCTATCCGGCTGGTGTAATCGGTAATACGCTTGAGAATCTTCGCGCTGCAGCAGCGGGTGAACATGAAGAATGGTCACTGGATTATCCTCACTTTGCTGATGTGGCAGAACAGGAAGGTTTCCCGATGATTGCTGCTATGTACCGCAATATCTCCATCGCTGAAAAAGGTCACGAAGAAAGATACCTTGCTTTCGTGAACAACATCGAAAATATGACTGTATTCGCTAAAGAAGGCGAAGTGGTATGGCAATGCCGTAACTGCGGCTATATTACTGTAGGTAAGGAAGCTCCTGAAGTTTGCCCGGCATGTCTGCATCCGCAGGCTTATTTCGAGGTGAAGAAGGAAAACTATTAATCTGCGGATTGATTAAATAAAAAGGCTTTCCGAAAAAAGTACTATTTGCTATCATTTTGCTCTGTCATCCTGTTTGTGGAAGAATTCGCGCTTTATATTAAAGAAGAGATGCTTCACAATATTTTGACCATGCTTTGAACAAAGTTAATGACAGATTGATAGGATTTATTTATTTTTCGGATAGCCTTTTTTATATTATCTATTGATTCCGGTAATCCTTTGGAGATACACCGTATTGCTTTAAAAATTCTCGATAGAAATAAGATTTATTAGAGAATCCACATCTGAACATAATCTCGGATACAGTCAATTTAGTTGTCCTTAGTAGTTTGGCTGCATATTCCAGTCTGATGCCTCGTACAAACTCACTCGGAGTTTTATCTATTATTTCTTTGAACTTCCGATATAAAGTAGCTTTACTCACTCCTACGAACTCGGCAATAGAAGAAGGGCTTAATAACTCATCATCTATATTCTTTTTTATGAAATCTGTTACATTCTGTATTAACTCTTCGTCTTCTGGATGAAGCACAATCCCGTCTTTTACTTTCACAGAAGACATGCTGGAATTGAAGTAGTCCTTTAAAAGCATCTGCCTCGACAGCAAATTCTCTATTGCGGATATAACCTGCCTTGGGTGAAATGGTTTGACGATATAAGCATCTGCACCATGATTAAAGGCATTAATTTGGTCTTCTACGGAAGCTTTTGCCGATATTCCTATAATTGGAATATAGCTTGTTTTCAAATCGGATTTCAACTTATGAATTAGACTTAAACCGTCCATATTGGGCATGACAATATCACTTATAATAATATCAGGATGATTGTGTTCTATCTCTTTCAAAGCCTCCATCCCGTCTTTTGCTTCATGTATCACATAATTGGAGAGGACATCTTTCAGTAGGTCCCTGATGTTCTTTTCATCTTCCACTATCAGTATGACAGTGTCTTTGCGAGGAGATAAGTCGTCCTGCTCGTTTTTTTCTTTCTGCAACGAATCCTTTTCATCTGTTACAACAAGTGAATGATCGGATGGTAAAGGAGGAATTACAACTGAAAATTCTACATTTTTTCCTAGCTCACTGTTTACGCTTATCTGCCCACCTAATAATTCAACCAGGCTCTTTGTTAGATTTAAACCTATGCCATTACTTACAGAGTTACCCAATTTAGGAGTATCAAATATCTTATACTTATCAAATATCTCTGCCATCTGTTGCTCTGTTAACCCCTTACCTGAATTTCTTACAATCAGATATAAGGTTTTATCAGGTTCATTCTGTGATATTTCAACGTGAATATATCCATAACGAGGAGTATATTTGAAAGCATTCGATAGCAGATTGAATATAATTTTCTCCAAAGCATTGCGGTCGGAATATATCTCTGACGTATCATGCGTCTCTACCTTGAAGTCTATTTTATTCTCTTTTAGTATATCCACATAATTATTGGAAGCATATTCCATTAATGTTTTCACGTTCACACTTTCAGGATGCAAATTCATATTGCCCGATTTAGTTTTACGGAACTCCATTAACTCACTAATCAGCTTCTGCATCCTTTCGGCATTATTCTTTATTATTTGAAGATACTTCTTTGTGTTACTATCTAGCCCATTCTGTTCCAATAAGTGTTGTGCAGGTGTATAAATCAAAGTCAGTGGAGTAAAGAACTCATGTGCCACATTAGTGAAAAAGTTTAGCCGGGATTCATATATCTTCTGTTCATGCCGTTTCTCTATCTGGGCTATAAGAATCTGACGGCTTAACCGTATACGGTTTTTGATAACAGACTTTGTAATATAGAAGATAATAACGCATAATATGGTATAAATAATCAATGCCGGGACACTAAGCCACCACGGATAACCTACTTTTATGGTTAAGTGATAAATGTTATCTCCCCATACTTTGTCTCCATTCGTGCTCTTCACTTCAAATTGATATTCACCCGGAGGAAGTTGGGTAAAAATAATATTCGGATTATTACCCATTTCCACCCAATCAACCGAATGGTTCTTCAAGCGGTAAGCATATTCACAGTTTTCATTGTTAATAAAGTCTTTGGCTATGAAATTGAAAGTCATGAATCTTTCTTCGTAGCTAAGTTTCAACACTCCTTTTTTGATTCGTTCATTAATATCCTGCACCGTATTATATATCTTCAAACTACTTAATATAAGTGGAGGATTAAACTTGCGCAAATGTATATTTTGAGGATTGAAATAACTAAACCCGCTTACTCCTCCAAAATATAAGAAATTACGTTTATCCTTGAAGAAAGCTCCATCAGAGAATTCATCATTCTGCAATCCATCATTCAAAGTATAATTATCTATTTTATTGCTTCTTATATTCAAGCTGGACAACCCCTGGTTGGTACTGATCCATATATTTCCTTCATGATCTTTTAATATTCCGTGAATCGTTTTATTATTCAATTTCTCGTCGGCATATTGTATCAGATGAAAATCATTCTCCTCCTTTTTCAATTCGTTCAGTCCATAACTTGTCCCTATCCATATACCGGTATCATCACGCAGTAAACACAATACATCATTATTGGTGAGTAAAATCCGACTGTCTATATCCTCCAATGATTTTATGCCGTTATTTTTGATATTAATACAGTTTAAGCCTCCGCCACGTGTGCCAAACCATAACATATTGTCTTTCGGGTCGGATGTAATGGCATAAACAACATCGTTATTCAATGAGATATTCTTATCTGACGAGTTATATTGCCGGAATCCTTTAACGTGGTAGCGACCTTGTTCTCTGGAAATATTTATTTTGATTAAGCCATACCCTGATGTACCGATCCATAAAAGAGAATCATTATTCGTAAAATAAATGTTGTATACAGCCTTGAAGGGCGGGTATTTATCAGGTATCTCTAGTTTTTCCAATCGTCCTGTAGCGGCATTCAATATATTAATTCCGGTTCCTTCCGTTCCGATAAAAATATCATTGGCTTTATTTCTTTTCAATGCATAGACGGAATTGGATATCAATCCTTTACTCTCATTCAGATAATCTGCCAACTCTTTAGTTTCAGGATTCAACAGCTTTATTCCGCTTCCTTTTGTGCCTATCAGAATATTACCATCTTCATCCTCACAAAAACATCTCACAGGGTGGTTAGTGTGAATGGTTTCAAACAAAGAATCATAATGATAAAGCTGAATTAGTCCTTGTCCGTCCGTACCTATCCACAATATATTCTGGCTGCCGGAATAAAGAGTGAAAACTGACAACTGGTTGGAAAGTTCGTTCAGATAGGTAAAAGTATTCTTTCTTAAATCATAATTAATACAGCCACCTTCTATAAAGCTGACGAACATATTATCCTCTGCTAAAATAGCTTGCGATACAGGTTTGTTACTATCCAGTTCAATGTCTTGGGAAACTGTAAAGTCGGGATTCAAAAGGAAAATCCTGTTGTCTTTATTCAAGATAAATCTGCCTTCCGACAGAAATATTTTATCCACAGGAGTATGTATGCCGACTGTGCGTAAATCATCCTGCTTTCCTCCGTTCACAAGTAGATTATAACTCAAATATACAGAGCTTCCATTATTTAAAAGAAAAAGCACATGATCAGAATCACTCACAGAATAATCCTTTACATGACTTGCAAAGTCTGTGTTAATCGGATTAAACTCATCTTCAGAATCATTATAAACAAAGAAACCAAGCCCTTTTATAAGACAGATGATATCTCCTGCCGCACTCTTTCCTAAAATAAAAGACTTTTCCTGATTAGGTACTTTATTGTCTGTTCTCAAATAATACCTTGTTATCTGACGAGTTCGTTTATCTAACCGATTAACTCCATTATCTGTTGCTATCCATAAACTACCCTTACATTCAATAATCTGTCGGATAACGTTATTACTTATAGAATTCGGATTGTTTTTGCTATATCTGAATGTTGTAATTTCTCTTCCATTATACGCATTTAGTCCATCCCATGTCCCAATCCAGATCGTGTGTTCCTCATCTTCCAAAATACAGTTTACCGAGTTATTTGTCAGTCCGTTAACATTTGATATGTGTTTTGCTACATTAAATGCATAAGACTTTATGGGAGTAACAAATGCAATAATCAGAATAAAAATTATTTGTACGTATAAGATGTTTCTCATGTAAATGAATGTTATTTATACGGTTAGGATGATAGCAAATATAAGGAATTTATTTTATTCCACGCATATTTTTATCGGTAACAGAGGATTTATAAAATTATGGAATAATCCACCTGAACTACAAACGATAATCTATGATTTCACCGTCAACAACCAATTTTCCATGCTTCTTTATTTTCTTTGCCGAAGAAGGAATACAAACAATAGTGACGGCATTATCAGGGTCTAGGATAATGCTTGTTTCACCCATACAATTCTTCTTTATGTATTGCTTGGATACCAGATCATATAAGTCCGTAGGTTCAGTAAAGTGTTGATTCAAGGTTACTTCTTTGGCCTCAAAATAAGGATTGAATAAAAGATAAGTAGGATATTTTCTTGTGGAATAAAAGTCTGTGACATTGCAATCCAGTTGGAGAATACATTTTACATTAGTAGTATCTACAATAGAAGCTAACATGCCTACCCAAGCCGAACCATACAAGCAAATATCCGTAGCCGAAGACATGGTTTTTACTTGATCCCCAATAGCATAGGGGCCCTCATCGGACAATAATCCCTGGAACGGTTCAAAATGGTTGCCATGATACAAGTCCTTCCTCAATCCTTCATAGCAAATGACATGTTGAGGATCGCCTTCCCAAATGGAACTTGACTGGCGGTTGCGGGGGTGCTCGTCTGCATAAAATAAGCGACAGGCGTTTGCCAGGTTCAGCATCCATTTACCTATTGTGGAAGCATAAGCTGGGTTGTATTTTACAATTGGAACAAGTGCGGCAGCTTGTGAAAAGGTGTTCATGGCAAAAGCATATTGTTCATCCTTTTTTTGTCCTACCAATCCGTGTACGTCGTATTTGTTCCAACGCTCGCACATCACTCCCCATCCGTCACGGTCAGAGTTATTACCGTCAAAGCACCAGTTAAGCATTTTCAGTTCATCATAAGTGGTTCCAAGTTCCGCATTCATACGTACTGCCAGGTAAGCTCCGTAGGGCATCATTATCTCATAGAAAGTGCCTTCTTTTGAGGGACGGTTCTGCAAGAATGCCATGCATTGACGTGTAGCATTCAGATATTTTTTATCTCCGTATTTAATCCAGGAGATGTATTGCAACCAAGCAAGTCCTGCGGCTGCATCTGGTTCGCGCCATACTTTATTATGATACCCTTTGCGGTTCTTAAAGTTGAAGGCGGTGAAGTTGAAGTCCGGATATTCCCTGCCTTCACTCAAGTCTTGGATAGCAGAATACCAGTTGTCAACAGTGATCTTCATCGGCTCCTGCATCTCTGTTTTTTGAGGATATAAATCTACCAGCATAGAATAAGCCATTGCCGGCCATATCTCATACCAGAAACTTTCTCCGGCTTTTCTGTCGAGTCCGTTCAATATAAGATTTGTTCCATTCTTTTTGTTGAAGAATTGGCGTATCATCGATACATAATCTTTTCCGTCATCATTGCTTTTGTCTACTCCTATCAGACTTGCACTAATGAGTGATCCCATAGTGGGAAGAGACTCATAAGAGTTTCCTCCCAAACGTCTTTTATCTACGTAGCTTGGAAGTCCGAAAGTGCGGAATGGAAAGTTTATTTGAGAGTCGTCCCACCAGATAAGAGGTAAGTTCTGTCCTTTGGCGTTGAAATCGTAAAATAGTTTATCCTGCTTCGTTGTTATATCTTTCCAATTTTTCATTTTATAAGGGAAAGGTATGTTAGGCATATACTGTACTAAATGGATATCTTTTTGCTCTATCGGCTTTTGTGCTGACAGGTTGTTGAGAAAGAAAAAACCTGTTATGAGAAATAATAATGTCTTTTTCATGGTCAGTTGGTTGTTAAAAGAGGGCGGATTTTATAACCCGCCCCCTCATTTTATTCATATTAATAACCCGGATTTTGGGAAAGAATATTGTTACTCTTATCCCTTTCACCTTGTGGTATAGGAAACAGATAATCTCTGTCGTCCCTAAAATTGGCACCTTTCGATGTATTATATTTTGTTGCATAAGCACGCATCACGGTTCCGAAACGTTTTTGCCTCATTAGGTCATCCCGTCTCCAGCCTTCCATAGCCAATTCGCAGCGACGCTCCTTCCAAATGATTTCTTTTAGACGTTCTGGGTTCGTTTCTGTTATGTCGGGCAGGGTATTAGCTGTTGTAGCAGGAACATACGTCTGTTGATCTCTTCTCGGATCTATCGGATTAGTTTTGCGGGCTCTTTCTCTTACATCATTTAGGTAAGGAAGTGCAAGCCCTGGTTTTCCATTTTCGTTTAATACTTCGGCATACATTAAGAGGACATCGGAGTAACGGATCAAACGAATGTTGTAACTAATCATCCAGACGTCGAAACCTGTTTTTTCTATTGCTGGTACAGTCATTTTGTAATCATGATAACCGCTTGGAGATTCAGCGTTGTCTTGCGCTTCAGTATCACCTTTATATCTGTCACCAGTTTGTGTGAATACGTAGGTAATACGTGGGTCATCTGCGTCAAAGGCATTATAGAGATCTTGAGTCGGTACGTGAAATCCATATCCCTGATAACCGGAGATGCGTCTGCTTGTAAAGAAGTGGGGAACATTGGTACCTGTGGCAATGTTTTTATCATATACTTTGTTGGCAATCTCAAATACAGATTCCGAGCTGTTTTCATATTCAGTACGCCAGTTCATGCCGTAATCGCTCAACAATGTATAGTCTTTGTCTACTTCAATAATATCATGAAGTACAGTTTCGGCAGAGGCAAAATCACCTTTGAACATATATGTTTTAGCAAGCATTGTTTTTGCAAAGCCACGTGTTACACGATAAGCATCATCATCAGAGTAATCTCCTTTTGCGGGAAGTGCGGAGGCATCGGTTAAATCACTCACAATACATTCATATACCTTCTCCAATGGGGAACGGGGTATTTGCAGTATTTCAGCGGGTTGCATTGGCGTAGTGATTAAAGGAACTTCTCCGAATGTACTGACCAGGCAATAATAACCGAATGCTCTCAATGCTTTTGCCTCGTTTGCATAACGCGTCAATAGTTCTTCATTTCCTATTGCATTAGGGGCATAATAAATCACATCGTTACAGCGATTAATCAATCTGTACAGTATCTCCCAACGACGGCCTACTTCGCCATTAGTTGTGTAGACAGTAAAGTCGGACAAGTCGCGTACTTCGGCACGGTCACCGTCATTACCTCCTCCTTTTAGGGCATCATCAGTGCTACAATCACCTACAAAATAATGATTTAATGCATATTCATTCCAAGTTGTACGTAATTGAAGATAAGCTCCTGTCAAGGCTTGTTCAATATCGCTTTCCTTCTGATAATAATTATCGCTTGTGGTTTTACCATAACTTGGTTCGTCGAGAGAGCAGCTATATAACCCCACTCCGGCAAGAGCCCAGCATATTATATATAATATTTTTCTCATAATGTAATGTCTTTTTAGCTAGATTTAAAATTGCAAATTAACTCCAAAAGTGAATGTACGTGAAGACGGATAACGTGTAGTATCCACTCCCATATCCAATGGGTTATTGATACCCAGTTCCGGATCAAGCCCGGAATAACCGGTTAAAGTAAATATATTCTGACCGCTCACATAGAATCTACAACTTGAAAACAGTTTACTCTTCTGGCAAATGTGACTCGGCAGTGTATAACCTATTTGCAGATTTTGCAAACGTAGGTAAGAACCATTTTCCACATAGAAAGAAGAACCTCTCATATTATTGTTAGAATCAGAGTTGGTTATGCGTGGATATACAGCATCCAAATCTCCGTCTTTTGTCCATGCTTTTGTGTAAGCATCAGCCAAAGCGTTCTGACGTCCTGCTGAAGCAAGGCTTCCTTTAGCAACATTCCAGATGTCATTCCCAATAGTTCCCTGGAATGCCATACTTACATCAAAGTTCTTATAACTAAATCCTAAGTTGAAACCATAAATGAGGTCCGGATTAGGATCACCGATAAAAGTACGGTCATCATCATCATTCAATTCGCCTGATTCTCCTAATTTGGCAAATTTAAAATCACCCGGTTGTGCATTAGGTTGAATCTTGGTACCGTTCTTATCCACATAATTGTCTATTTCTTCCTGATTCTGGAATATTCCTATTTGCTTGTACCCCCAGAAACGTCCGATAGGACCTCCTACATAAGTACGGCTAGTATTCCCACTCAAATATTCCGATGTAAGTCTGGTTACCTCTGTTTTATAAGTAGACATGTTCAGTCCTACGTTGTAATTAAAGTCTTTTCCTATCTGGTTACGGTAGTTGACTACTATTTCAAAACCGGTATTCTTCAAGTCTCCCGCATTAAAGAAGGGGCTGTTAGGGAAGGCACCAAAAGAAGGAATAGGCATATTCAGCAACATGTCACTTGTCTTCTTTACATAAAAGTCCATGCTTACATCAAGACTGTTTCTAAAGAAGGACATATCTAAACCAACATTGGTTTGCTGACTGGTTTCCCATTTTATATCTGCATTTCCTACATAGGTTGGAACGTAACCTTGTGAGTATCCGTTTCCAAAGTACCACTGATTTTCATTATTGGTGCCAATCAACGTAAGAGGTGCGTCTCTGTCAATTCGTTGATTACCATTTTGTCCCCAACCTACACGCAGTTTTAAATTGGAAATTGTATTTTCAATGTTCAGGTTCTTAAAGAATTCTTCATTGCTCACTCTCCAACCTAATGAAACAGATGGGAAATAGCCCCAACGGTTACGTTTGGCGAATCTTGAAGAACCGTCGGCACGAAAATTGACTGTAGCAAGATATCTATCATCATATACATAATTAATACGTCCTAAGTACGACAGCATAGAAGATGTTTCTTTACCTCCTGAGGTGTTATCTCCAGCAGTTTGTGCATCAAGTATCTGATAGATTTCATCGTTACCTAAAGCCTTTCTCTTAAATGCATTAATACCTTCGCTGCTGTTCTTCTCATAGGTCATGGCAACCATTGCATCCAGTTTATGTCTGCCTATTGTAGTGTTGTAGTTAAGGCGTTGTTCCACCAGATAATTAGAAGTTACAGCGCTATTATTATTCAATTGAGTTTCTGTATTATATTTACTTTCCTGATTCGCTAAATTGTCCTCCGAAAAAGTAGATGAATAGACAGGACGGAAGTCTTTGAAAGTATCATGGTATCTTTCGAAGCTATACTGTACCCGATAGCTCAATCCTTTATACAATTTGATTTGGGCAAACACATTACCAAATACATTGAATATGTCATTGTATCTGTTAGGAAGTTCGAGCATGGCTACCGGATTAGGGTCATAAGACCACTCGGTAGGAGCATATTTGTTATATTCGTAATTTTCAGAAGACGGATCTACCAACGGGCTGATAACAGGAGTAAAAGGATCAGCTTTTTGAATGAAATCGAATGAAGGAATTGCTCCTGCATCACGCTTTCTTATCTTTGCCAGATTGACATTGGTGCCAACCGTGATAAATTTGTTGATATCATATTCAAGATTCGCCTTAAGTGAAAGTCTCTTGAATTCAGTAGTAATGATCGCACCTTGATCATCTACATATCCTAAACTAAAAGAAGATCTTGAATTATCTGTTCCTTTACGAATACTCAGATTATAGTTCTGGTTAAAAGCTGTACGAGTTACTTCATTCCACCAGTTGGTATTATAACCCTTCTGATACTGATTGGTAAACTTATCCTTCATTGAATTTTGAAAGCTTTCATCTTTTTCATATGCTTTCATTATGAAGTTATAATATTGGTCGCTGTTCATCATGTTCAATGCTTTATAACTGTTTTTCACACCTACATAAGCATCCAATGTTACAGTTGTTTCACCTTTCACCCCTCCCTTCGTAGTAATGAGAATAACCCCATTGGAGCCTCTTGAACCGTAAATAGCGCAAGCTGAAGCATCTTTTAATACTTCCATACGTTCAATATCAGAGGGATTCAAACTGCTAATGTTATCCATGAACTGACCATCAACTACGTACAATGGATTGTTATCATTTACAGTACCTAAACCTCTCACGCGAATAACTGCATCCGATCCCGGTTGGCCGGAACTGGCGGCAACAAATACTCCGGCTGCCTTACCTGTAAGTAGTTCAGAGGCATTAGATACTGCATAGTTCTTAATATCCTTACTACTTATAGAAGCCAAGGCACCGGTAAGGTCACTCTTTCTTTGAGTACCGTAACCAATAACTACAACCTCATCCAATTTATTATCGGACAATAGATTTACATTGTACGTTCCGCTATTTGTTACATTTACAATTTCAGTTTTAAAACCTACGTATGAGAATGAAACCTTATTTGACGATACTTTCAATGTATATCTGCCGTCAAAATCTGTGATAGTACCATTGGTCGTTCCCACTTCAAGAACAGAAACTCCAATTAAAGCCTCTCCGGTATTACTGTCGTATACCACACCTGAAATACTCTTGGTTTGCTGTGCAAAGACATTTGTGCAAACAGCAAGAATAAGAATTAGTAATAATAAATGCTTACTCATAGTTTATACACTTAGATTTAATTATATGAAATGATATTTTGTTTATTCGCAATAATCTTACCATCTTTCAGTTCTAATTCTGTTCCGGCGGGAAGTTCCACAATAACTCTTGCGTCATTGGCCGGAATCTCAACAGAACCATTTGCCTTTATATTTTTTGCTATATATTCTTTGGCAACAATATCAAACAAGTCACATGGCTGGGTAGCCTGATAAGTAATGGTTTTGGCCTCTTTATGAGGATTATAATAGAGATAGACCGGATAAGGTTTCTCTACATAGAAGTCTGTGACATTGCAATCCAGCTGGAGAATACCTTCCACATTTGTTTGACAAACAATTGCGCCCAAAATGCCGACAGGAGAAGAGCTATAAACGCTAAACATACTTTCCGTCGGATTACCTTTTATCCATTTGGGACCATCGCCAATTGCAACCGGGCTAACCCCTTTTAATGACTCTTTCCCATAGTCATCCGTCTTTCGTAAACCTTCATAAGAAACATTGTCATACGTAATGTCCTTCAATTCTGGAGCCCATTGATGTTTTTCATCTATTTCCCCCGGATAGAATAAACGACACGCACTTGCATTGTTCAGCATCCACTTGCCGATAGCCTTTGCATATTGAGGTTGATATTTCACCATCGGAATGAAGGGCCAGGCGGGTTTGATACTGTTCATGAGGAATGCATATCCTCCGCTGTCTGTGATGCTTCCTTGCAGACCACTTACATCATATTCACCCCATTTTCCTACAATAATTCCCCAACCGGTTCTTCCCGCAGGGCTTTTACATCCGTCAAATACCCAATCAAGAAGTTTGGATACATCATAGTTGGCTCCCTCTACCGCATTCAAATAGGCTGCCGTATAAACTCCAAGTGGTAAAAGAGCCTCGTAAAAACGACTTTCTTTTTGGGTAAGGAGGGCTTCGATGGCACTCTTACTATGTTGTAGATAACGTGGGTCACCAAACTTATGATAAGCGCATAACAATACATAAGCATGACCACCGGCGGCGTCTTGTTGCAATGGAATATTATTGACCATTCCCTTCATTTGTGCATAATCAAAATAAGAGTAATCGTAATTTCCATTCAATACCGAATCTGCTTTAACAAATTGTTCCGCAATGCTTTTTTGTATCTTCTCTGCCCCGTCTACATCGGGGAAAACATCACATATAGCATAATATAAAGCATTGGGTAATACATCATACCACCAGTCACGACCATAGCCTCCTCCTAAAAGGGCTACTGACGGAGTCGTATTGTTCATTACTATATTCCATCCGTTATCAGAATTGAAATAATTCTGCACCATTTTTACGTAGTTATATCCGTCTTGATTAGTCTTATCAATCCCTACAAGACCAGCACCAAGAATAGCCGCCAATGAATTCAGACTTTCATGGAACTCTCCGTTATTGACATCCTTTCCCTGACGAATATCTTTAATGGCGGTATATAAACCAAATGTAGTTTGGTCAATATTTCTGCGGGCATCATCTAACCAAATTAATGGTCCGACTTCGCTTTTATTATTCCAGTCAAAAATAAACTGGTCATACATTTTTGCTTTTTGCTTCCAGTCCAGCATTTTATAAGTTTCAGGCATATCAGGCATAGAGTCTACCCTATGGATGGAAACCTGTTCTACCTTTTCTCCAAAGTTATTTCCGTTGCTTGAGCAAGATGCCAGAAAACAAACGGCGATAAGTAAAAAAAGACCTTTACTTCTCATTCTCATGTTCAATAATATCTGTTTGATTAGTAATATTCTTAGCTAAAGGATATGCCGCTAATTGTAATCCGGCAACAATCACCAGCGCATATTTTAATGCAAAATCTTGCGATACACAATAAGCAAGGAAGATAAACAGTAGTAAGCCGAAAGCTCTTCCAAGGAAAAGACCGAACTCGTGACTCAGGATATATGCATACTCGTTTCTATTCTCAATCTTTGCAACTGCATCAATTGTTCTCATCATAATGGGAAAATAAGCCAAGTCGAACAAAGGTTGGAATATCACTTTGCAAAGCACAAAAAGGATCACTCCTGTAGCAGAGAAGAGAACGCCGTTAAATAGTGTACCGACAAAGAATATGATTAATCCTCCTACAAAAATTTTCAAACGGTCTTCCGGGCGGGCCATACGTCCTAATACATACACCAAGACAGCAGTCAATGCTCCGCTAACTCCCTGTATCAATCCCAAAGCTCCTTCATTTCCTACCAGCTTCAACACTAATATAGCTGGGGCCGTTACTAAAAAACCTTGTACCATTCCTTTCAATGCGGCTAGCCAAAGCATCTTTTTCCAAAGAATGTTGAAGCGGAAATAGAGGAAGTTCGTTTCTTTGGGGTTCTCAAATTTACCTTTCCACAGTGTCATACAGGCGATAACAGTAACAACTACTGCTGCCATAGTAACCACACAGTAAGAAGTATTGATGTTGAAGAGGAATCCAAAAACTTCTTTTCCATCTATCTGGCTGATAAATGCACCAATAATTAAAGGAACACCGATGGAGCTAATAGAAAAGAAGAAAGACTCTAGTCCGAAGAAATAGTTACGGCTATTATCGTTGGTATTATAGAGAGCCAGTAAGTATCGGTTGGTCCAGAAGAAACCTGAAGCTGCTCCCATTAAAAAACCGGCCAGACCAAGTTCTATGAAACCAAGTGAATTAATAGCCATCATACCGAACATGGAAATGCCACTTACTAAGATTCCTACAGAATAAAGCGTCTTCACACTGTATTTTTTTAGTAGATAACCGTTAACAAAAGAGGTCGTAATGATACCTATATACATTGCCAGCTGATAAAAAGCAACCATTACCGGATCGCTCGTGTTCCTCATGATATAGGCTCCCACAAAGATTTCTACTATCGGTAGTACCAATGCATAAAGCATATTGGTAACCAACAGTGTTCTCATGTTAGGTTCCTGTTGCTTAAAGAACAGATATTCTTTTTTCAGTTTATTCATTACTTCTCTTGTGTCTGTTTTAATACATTTAATATCTCTGAAATAGAAAGCTCTGCTTTGCAAATCACTTCATCGCTTGCTCCATAATACATGGTTATCGTATCGCCGTCCACGAAATGACCATTAGTGAAAACAACATTTCCGAAGAAACCTGTTTGCTCATAAGCTGCGATAGGTTCCATGATAGGTTCTTCACTTCTTGCAATCACTTGCGACGGATCATTTAAATCGAGTAATAAAGCTCCCAAGCAATAACGGTGATTAAAATCGGCTCCATGATAAATCTCCAGCCAGCCTTCTTCTGTCTTTATTGGAGCAGCTCCTGCCCCTATACGTGCACAATCCCACATTCCGTCACGAGTGGTTGCTACACATTTGTGGTTTCCCCAGTGCAAGCGGTCGGGCGATTCTGCCAACCATATGTAATTGCCACCAAGTTCAGGACTACTGGGGCGATGAAGAGCAAAATACTTGTCACCTATCTTCTGTTCAAACAATGCACAATCTTTATTATGCGGTGGGAATATCATCCCATGCCGTGTATAGTTTTTCCAATCATTGGTGTGAATCAGTCCAACCCCTACAGCTACCGATGATACTTCTGTGAAAGTAAGGTAAAAGCCATCTTCGGTTGTTGCAACACGACAATCCTCAATGCCGAATGCTTCCAGCTCTCCTTTTCCGAAAATAGGTGGAAATTCCGGTTCATCTTTGAAGTGAATACCGTCGGTACTTGAAACCAGACGTAAGTAAGACATCGTGGTCAGGTAATTCTTTCCTTTGTAACCGATAACGCGTGGGTCTGAAGCATCCAAATCGGGATCATTCTTTAAAAACGAAACCACTTCTATTTTTCCTTTTTCATTATATATAGGAAAACTGATAATTCCTTCTTTCTGTATAGGTCTTTCTGCGACGCGTAAAAGTAACCAAATTTTGCCTTGATATTTGAAAACTCCGGGATTTAACAAACATGTAATTTCCATTCCGTTGATTCCCGCTTTTAAATCTTTTGGAGCCAGTAGGGGGTTCTGCTCACATCTTTTAGCTATATCCATAATATTTCGATTAGTGATTATTTCTGTGAGCAAAAGTATGGGATGAGAGACAGGAAAGCGTTTACTATATTCTCAAAGAAGTGTACACATGCTCAAGAACATGTTTTTAAGAGAGTGATATTCAGGGACAATTTTAGAATAGACAGAGATATTCGTACTTACATGCTATTGTTGCGTAAATGCTTGTTTTACAGTTTGATAAGTGGCGTTCTGAAGTGTATTATATTCTCATAAATGTATAGTATAGTTTCTTTGAGGAGTGAAAAGAAACGTATCAAGATAAAAAGACAAGAGGCTAAACTCAAAAATATAATTTGAGAAAGCCTCTTGTTTCTTTATTTTTAATAAGAATAATACTGTAAATTCTATTTCTTTGCATGCGGATAATCAATCGTATAATGCAATCCGCGACTCTCCTTACGCTCCATTGCCTGACGCATAATCAGATAACCCACGTTCACCATATTACGCAATTCGCAGATTTCTCTGGACGCTACGCTGCGCTTGAACAAGCTTTCAGTTTCCTCGTAGATAATATCCAGTCTGTCCCACGCCCGTTTCAGACGGAGGTCGCTGCGGACAATACCTACATAAGTACTCATAATCTGGTTCACTTCCTTCATGCTCTGCGTAATGAGCACCATTTCTTCCGGTGAGCGGGTTCCCTCATCATTCCATTCGGGAATATCTTCATTATAAGAATATTGATCGACCGCTTGCAGACTGTGTTTGGCAGCAGCGTCGGCATATACCACTGCTTCAATCAATGAGTTTGAAGCCAGGCGGTTACCTCCGTGTAATCCCGTGCAGGAACATTCTCCCACGGCATAAAGACGTTCGATGGAAGATTGTCCGTCCAGGTCGACAAGGATACCTCCGCAGAGATAGTGAGCGGCCGGGGCTACCGGAATATAATCTTTAGTGATGTCGATGCCCAGGCTAAGACATTTCTCGTAAATATTAGGGAAATGTTTCTTTGTTTCTTCGGGATCTTTGTGGGTAACATCCAGATATACATGGTCGTCTCCACGATTCTTCATCTCGTTGTCGATGGCACGTGCCACGATGTCACGGGGAGCCAGGGAAAGACGGGGGTCGTATTTCTGCATGAACTCTTTGCCATCCATGGTGCGCAGTACGCCTCCGTAGCCGCGCATCGCTTCCGTTATCAGGAAAGAAGGGCGATCTCCCGGGTGATACAGGGCGGTAGGATGGAACTGTACAAACTCCATATCCTTCACCGTACCTTTGGCACGATACACCATAGCGATACCGTCTCCGGTAGCGACTAGCGGGTTAGTGGTCGTTTTATAAACGGCTCCTACTCCACCGGTAGCCATCAATGTCACTTTCGCAAGATACGTATCTACTTTTCCCGTTTTCGGATCGAGGATATAAGCGCCGTAGCATTTAATATCCGGTGTCTGACGGGTTACGGTAACCCCCAGATGATGCTGTGTCAGGATTTCAATGGCAAACTGGTTTTCGATGACCGTGATATTCGGATGCCGTTGCACGGCTTTAATCAGACTGTCCTGAATCTCTGCTCCTGTATTGTCTTTATGGTGAAGAATACGGAACTCCGAGTGTCCTCCTTCGCGGTGCAAGTCAAATTCGCCTTTCTCGTTTTTGTCAAAGTCCACTCCCCATTTAATCAGTTCTTCAATTTGTGCGGGAGCTTCGCGCACTACCTTTTCTACTGCGGCACGGTTGCTGATCCAGTCGCCTGCAATCATCGTATCTTCGATGTGCTTGTCGAAATTATCCACCAGAAGGTTGGTGACGGAGGCTACCCCTCCTTGGGCGAAGTACGTGTTGGCCTCCTCCAGCCCGCTTTTACAGATAAGAGCAACTTTACCTTTGTGCGCCACTTTCAGCGCAAAACTCATACCGGCAATTCCGGAACCGATAACGAGGAAATCGAATTTTCTTACCATAATCTTGTTATTTCTCACCGCAAAGCTACAAAATAAGTTACTTCGTTGTACTTTTCGTTGTCACTAATTCATAAAATTGCTACCTTGCAGGCAAAAATCTGACAAAATGAATCGAATTTTCCATGCCCGCATCGCCTGGTACCAATATTTCCTGTTGGTAGTGCTTACTGTGAATGCCGTCGGCGCATTGTGGTGTAAATATATCTTGGTAGCCGTACTGTTCATGCTTATGCTGATTGTAGTAATCGAGCAGATTATACACACTGCTTATACATTGACTACAGACGGTAATCTGGAGGTTTCACGCGGCCGTTTTATTCGTAAGAAGGTAATTCCGCTTTCCGAAATCACCACAGTAAGGAAATACCATTCCATGAAGTTCGGTAGTTTTTCGGTGACGGATTATATCTTGATAGAATATGGAAAAGGGAAGTTTGTTTCGGTGATGCCTGTCAAGGAACGGGAATTTGCGGAACTGCTCGAAAAGAGAATGTTCGCAAAGAAGATAAAAGGGCTGGAGACAATAGACTCTGTAGATTCTCAAGAGGATGAACCATAGCGTGTTTTGATAATAATGAAAAGATTAACTGATTATATACTATGAAATATCAAGTAATTATCATCGGTGGCGGTCCTGCGGGATATACGGCTGCCGAAGCTGCCGGTAAAGGCGGTTTGAGCGTATTGCTTATCGAAAAGAATAGTCTGGGAGGTGTCTGTCTGAATGAAGGCTGTATTCCTACGAAAACGTTGCTGTATTCGGCAAAGACTTATGACAGTGCAAAACATGCGTCAAAGTATGCAGTCAATATCCCGGAAGTCTCTTTCGATTTGCCTAAGATTATAGCACGTAAAAGTAAGGTAGTGCGTAAACTGGTGCTGGGAGTGAAAGCAAAGCTGACTGCCAACAATGTGACGATCGTATCGGGAGAAGCACAGATCATTGATAAAAATACAGTTCGTTGCGGAGAAGAGACTTACGAAGGGGAGAACCTGATACTTTGTACAGGCTCGGAAACCTTTATTCCCCCTATTCCCGGAGTGGATGCAGTGAACTACTGGACGCACAGGGATGCTTTGGATAGTAAGGAATTGCCGGCTTCTCTCGCCATTGTCGGTGGCGGAGTGATCGGGATGGAGTTTGCATCGTTCTTCAACAGTTTGGGAGTACAGGTGACGGTGGTTGAGATGATGGACGAAATTCTGGGTGGAATGGATAAAGAGCTTTCCGCCTTGCTCCGTGCGGAATATGCCAAACGAGGTATTAAATTCCTGCTTGGTACGAAAGTTGTCGGCTTGTCGCAAACGGAAGAAGGAGCTGTTGTCTCTTATGAAAATGCAGAGGGAAACGGTAGTGTCGTTGCAGAAAAGCTGTTGATGAGCGTCGGTCGCCGTCCTGTGACGAAAGGTTTCGGACTCGAAAACCTGAATCTGGAGAAAACAGAGCGTGGCACTATCAGAGTCAATGAAAAGATGCAGACTTCTGTATCGGGTGTGTATGTGTGTGGTGACCTGACAGGATTCTCTTTGCTCGCCCATACGGCCGTTCGTGAGGCAGAAGTTGCCGTACATTCCATTTTGGGGAAAGAAGACACCATGAGCTACCGGGCTATTCCGGGCGTAGTCTATACCAATCCGGAGATTGCCGGAGTGGGTGAAACGGAGGAATCGGCCTCAACGAAAGGAATCAATTATCAGGTTATCAAACTTCCGATGGCTTACTCCGGCCGTTTTGTGGCGGAGAATGAAGGTGTGAACGGAGTTTGCAAAGTACTGCTGGATGAACAGCAACGGGTGATTGGCGCTCATGTATTGGGAAATCCCGCTTCGGAGATTATCACTCTTGCGGGGACTGCCATTGAACTCGGACTGACGGCAGCACAATGGAAAAAGATTGTTTTCCCGCATCCCACGGTAGGAGAAATCTTCCGCGAGGCTTTATAAACGGATTCTGATATCTGACATTGTGCATTGATTAAGATACTTATCTGATTCATGGACTAGGATATCTCACTTATAAAATCGAATAGATGATGAAAAAATATATAATCACTCCGGTCTTATTGACAATAGCTTGTATGGTGATGTGTCATTGTACATTCAACCGTAAAGCGTCAGTTGCTGCAAATGAATATTTGATTCAGGGCGAACTGGCTAATCTTCCCGACAGCATTGTGATTGGTCTGTATGAGGAAGACGGAAGTATTCTCAACTGTGTATGGAGAGATACGCTTATGAACGGGCAGTTCTCTTTCCGCGACACGGTTTCTACCACGCGGAAAATGCTGATTATGTCTGATAACCGGGGCTTCCCGGGTACATGGCTGGAAGTGTGGATCGCACCGGGAGAATACATCGAAATCAAAGGGCAGGACAAACTAGTGAAAACATGGGAAGTAGTAAGCGATGTGCCGGAACAGCAGGAAGAAAACCGCTTTACGGCTTGCGCGATGGCCCAACAGAAAGAACTGATGCAGCACATGGCGGCAGAATATGACTGGCAACGGATGATGTTCATAGATCATCCGGGCGACCGGGAGTTTGAAAGTCAGGCCTGGGCCAAGATAGATTCTATCCGGAAACTGTCAATGCCGTTGCAGCAGGAAATCTGGAAAAAGGAAATGGAATACATGGAAGAAGCGCCCGTCTCCCCGGTATGGATGGACAGGTTATTGCTATTTGCTTCCATGATGAAATATGAAACCATCATGCCTTATAAAGAAGAGGTGAAAAAACTCTATGCCCGGATGTCGGAAGCCGATAAGCAAACGGATGACGGACAGGAGATTACAGCCTATGTTTTTCCTCCCTCTACGGTGGGAATTGGAGATATGATGGTGGATGGGGACTTGTATGATGTGAATGGTTCTCTCCGTCATATTTCAGAGTTCAAGGGGAAGTTCATCTTGCTCGACTTCTGGAGTAGCGGGTGTAGTCCTTGTGTGGAGTCGATACCCGAAATGGAGAAGGTGATGGATCTGTATAAGGATAAAATGACTGTGATTAGTATTAGTGAGGACCCGAAAGCACGTTGGAAAGAGTATATCAAGACGAAAGGAATGGGCGGTAACCAGTGGAACGAACTTCGTAAAGGACGTACCGGTCTTGCCCTGAACTATCAGGTACGGGGAATCCCTCATTATGTATTGATTGCCCCTGATGGAAAAATCCAGGATGTATGGTCCGGCTATGGCTCCGGTTCGCTTCTTGGACAGGTAGAGAAAAACTTGAAATAGATAGATGTAAGATACTATCATTTGTTGATGTCATAAACAGTGTTGTATGAAAAAAAGTTTTTTGTTAGTCGCCCTTTCTGTTTGTTTGTTGCCACTTTGGGGGCAACAGAATTTCTCCCGGATAGATTCGCTTATCAAGAAGATGCTCCCCGAAGCATCCGAAGTCGGCATATCCGTCTACGACCTGACGGCTAAGAAATCGCTTTATAACTATCGTGCGGAGAAACTTTCCCGTCCTGCCTCTACCATGAAGCTGCTGACGGCCATTACCGCACTCTCCCGCCCCGAAGCCAACGAGCCTTTCCGCACGGAAGTATGGCACGATGGCGTGATAGAACATGACACCTTGCAAGGCAACCTGTATGTGGTAGGCGGATTTGATCCGGAATTTGACAGCCAGTCGATGGATTCATTGATAGAAGAGGTAATCACTTTTCCTTTTTCGGTCATTAACGGTCAGGTATATGGTGACGTCTCAATGAAAGACTCCCTTTATTGGGGCAGCGGATGGGCCTGGGACGATACGCCTGCGGGTTATCAGCCTTATCTCTCTCCATTGATGTTCTGCAAAGGGACTGTACAGGTCTCCGTAGTTCCCTCCACCGTGCAGGGCGATGCGGCAAGTGTTTCCTGCCAACCTGTATCTTCTTATTATACAGTAACGAATCAGACAAAGACACGCACTTCTTCTGCCGGGAAATTCTCTTTCACGAGAGATTGGCTGACGAATGGAAACAATCTCCTTGTTTCGGGCAATGTCACTTCGATCCGGAAAGATGATGTCAACATCTACGATTCCCCCCGTTTCTTTATGCACACTTTCCTGGAACGCCTTCGTGGGAAAGGAATCACCACTCCCCAGTCGTATGGCTTTGCCGAATTGCCTCGCGACAGTGTGAGAGTGGAGCGTATGGCTTGCTGGAACACTTCCGTGCAGAAAGTGCTGAACCAGTTGATGAAAGAGAGTGATAACCTCAATGCGGAAGCATTTCTCTGTCGCCTGGGAGCGCAGGCTACGGGAAAGAAGCAAGTAGCTGCCGAAGATGGCATTGTCGAAATAATGAAGCTGATCCGCTGCCTGGGGCATGATCCGAAAGACTATAAGATTGCCGACGGTTGCGGATTGTCTAATTATAATTACCTCTCCCCTGCTCTGCTGGTCGACTTTCTAAAATATGCGTACTCGCAAACAGAAGTGTTTCAGATGTTGTATAAATCACTTCCCGTTGGCGGGGTGGACGGAACTTTAAAATTCCGGATGAAAGGTACTCCTGCTTTCCGGAATGTTCATGCCAAAACAGGCTCGTTTACGGCAATAAATGCGCTTGCAGGCTATCTGAAGATGAAGAACGGGCATGAAGTGGCATTTGCCATTATGAACCAGAATGTGCTTTCGGCTGCTAAAGCGAGAGCGTTTCAGGATAAGGTGTGTGAGGTGATTATCGGGCGATAATCGATAGTGGTCGTGTCAATTATTGCTGTCAATGATGAATAGACAAATTACGGCAGCAACCGAACCTGCCTGACCCGAATGTTGAGTGTCATGCTGCAAAACGGGATGACCGTTGCAGCGGGTAAATATCTCTGCATCTGCTGGCAACTACGTCTAGCAGGTAAATGTTTCAGAGCGGCTGGATAAAAAATGTATTCTGTTATGTAGGTCGGCGGCATTGCTGCCGCTTTCCCCATTAAGAACTGTACGTGCGACTTTCACCGCATACAGCTCC